>JBKGYA010000162.1:0-4706 GCA_046546335.1 Thiohalospira sp.
CGGGGAGCAGGACCCGCACCTCGCCGCGGCCGGCGGCCATCACCGGCAGGCCGGCGCCGTCCCCGGTGGTCAGGTACTGCCCCGGCCGCGGGGCGGCCTCGGTGGTCAGCCGGACCTCGGTGAAGCCGCCGGGGTGGTCGGTGCGCCCCGCCTCGCTGGCGGCGAACACCCCTAGCCCTCGGCGCGGTGGACCGTGCGGCCGCCCACCAGGGTCCGCTCCACCCGGCCGGGCAGGAACCAGCGGCCGTAGGGGGAGTTGTGGCCGCGGCTGGCGAAGGCGGCCGGGTCCACCTCCCACTCCGCCTCGGGGTCGAAGAGGCAGACATCCGCCGCCGCCCCGGGGCTCAGGGTCCCGCCGGGGAGCCCCAGGGCCCGGGCCGGGTCGCGGGTGATCCGGGCCAGGGCGGTGGGCAGGTCCAGCAGGCCGTCGCGGACCAGGCGCAGGGTCAGCCCCAGCAGCGTCTCCAGCCCGGAGATCCCGGCGGCGCTCTCGCAGAAGGGGGCGAGCTTGGCGTCGGCGTCGTGGGGCTGGTGGTCGGAGCAGATGGCCTGGATGGTGCCGTCGGCCACCGCCCGGCGCAGGCCGTCGCGGTCGCGCTGGGTCCGCAGGGGCGGGCGGACGTGGTAGCGGGTGTCGAAGTCGCCGATCTCCATCTCCGTGAGGTGGAGCTGGTTGATGGAGACGTTGGCGGTCACCGGCACGCCGTCGGCGCGGGCGCGGCGGAGGAGCTCCACCCCGGCGGCGCTGGAGACCTTGCAGTAGTGGGCGCGCACCCCGGTCTGCTCCACCAGGGCCAGGGTGCGGGCGATCTCCACCGTCTCCGCGCAGACCGGGATCCCCGGCAGCCCCAGCCGGCTGGCCACCTCGCCGTCGTGGGCGCAGCCGTTCTCGGCCAGCCACGGGTCCTCGGCGTGGATGAGGACGGTGAGGTCGCAGGTGGCCGCGTACTCCATGGCGCGGCGCAGGACCTGGGTGTTGGTGATCGGGTAGCGGTTGTTGGAGAAGGCGACGCAGCCGGCGCGGTGGAGATTGACCATCTCGCTGAGGTGCTCGCCGGCCAGGCCGGCGGTGAGCGCCCCCACCGGCAGGACCCGCGTGGCGCCCACATCCTCGGCGCGCTCGATGAGCAGGCTGGCCACCGCCGGGGTGTCGATGGGCGGGTCGGTATCCGGCGGGGCGCAGAGGGTGGTGATCCCGGCCCGGGCGGCGGCCCGCGTCTCGCTGGCGATGTCGCCCTTGTACTCCTGGCCGGGCTCGCGCAGCCGCGCCTGCAGGTCCACCAGGCCGGGGGCGACCACCAGGCCGGCGGCGTCGATGGTCTCGTCGGCGGTAAAGCCCGCCGGCGGCTGGTCGCCCACGGCGAGGATGCGGCCGTCGGCGAGGAAGAGATCGGTGGTGGTGTCGAGGTCGCTGGCCGGGTCGATGACCCGGCCGCCGCGGATATGGGTCCTCATGCGCGCGCCTCCCCGTCCTTGCCGGGCTGCTGGCCCATGACCAGGGACATGGCCGCCATGCGCACGGCGATGCCGTGGGTCACCTGCTCCAGGATCACCGAGCGCTCGCCGTCGGCCACGTCGGAGTCGATCTCCACGCCGCGGTTGATGGGGCCGGGGTGGAGGACGATGGCGTCATCGGCGGCGCGCGCCAGCCGCTCCTCGGTGATCCCGTAGAGGTGGAAGTACTCCCGCTCGCTGGGCAGCAGGGCCGCCCCCATGCGCTCGTTCTGCAGCCGCAGGACGATGACCACGTCCACCCCGTCCAGTCCGGCGTCCAGGTCGTGGTGGATGTGGACCCCCAGCCCGCGGACGCTCTCGGGGATGAGGGTCTTGGGCCCGACCACCCGCACCTCCGGGGCGCCCAGGGTGGTCAGGGCGTGGATCTGGGAGCGCGCCACCCGGGAGTGGCCCACATCGCCCACGATGGCCACCCGCAGGTTGTGGAACTCGCCCTTGTGGCGGCGGATGGTGAACATGTCCAGCATCGCCTGGGTGGGGTGGGCATGGCGCCCGTCCCCGGCGTTGACCACCGCGATGGAGTCGCCGACGTTGCGGGCGATGAAGTGCGCCGCCCCCGACTCCGCGTGGCGCACCACGAACATGTCGCACTGCATCGCCTCCAGGTTGTGGAGCATGTCCAGCAGGCTCTCGCCCTTGCTGGTGGAGGAGGCGGAGATGTTCATGTTGAGGCTGTCGGCGGAGAGCCGCTTGGCCGCCAGCTCGAAGGTGGTCCGCGTGCGGGTGGAGGGCTCGAAGAAGAGATTGACGATGGTCTTGCCGCGCAGAAGCGGCACCTTCTTCACGTTCTGGGACGCCGCGCTGGCCAGGGACTCGGCGGTGTCCAGGATCTCGGTGAGGGTCTCCCGCGGCAGCCCCTCCACCGAGAGGAAGTGGCGCAGGCGGCCCTGGTCGTCCAGCTGGATATTGTTGCGTCTCATGCCAGGTCGTGGAGGGTCAGGGTGAGCGGGTCGGGCCCGTGGAGCTTCACCTGCCGCTCGGCGGGCAGCTCCCAGCGGGCCCCGGCGACCGCGGCGGCGATGGGCAGCTCCCGGCCGGGCCGGTCCACCAGCACCGCCAG
The DNA here is from genome assembly GCA_046546335.1 of Thiohalospira sp. Taxonomy (GTDB): domain Bacteria; phylum Pseudomonadota; class Gammaproteobacteria; order Thiohalospirales; family Thiohalospiraceae; genus Thiohalospira. The sequence goes on from JBKGYA010000162.1 coordinate 2,576, forward strand.
GGTGACCGAGGCCGGCCGGCCGTAGTCGAAGATCTCGTTGAGCGCGGCGCGCACGGTGCGCCCGGTCTGCAGGACGTCGTCCACCAGCAGGATGGGGCGGTCCTCCACCGTCACCGGCAGGTGGGAGGGCTTTACCTGCGGGTGGACGCCGACGCGGGAGAAGTCGTCGCGGTAGAAGGAGATATCCAGCGTCCCCAGCGGCTCGGTGAGCCCCAGCCGCTGGTGGAGCTCCCGGGCCACCCAGGCCCCGCCGGTGTGGATCCCCACCAGCAGCGGCCGCTGGTCGGCGTGATCGTCCAGCCACTGCTTCGCCCCCTCGGTGAGGGCGTCCAGCAGCGGTGCGGTGTCCACCTGTTCGTCGGCGGTCATGCGTCCCTCGTTGCGGTTTCCCGGCGGCGCACCCAGTCCTCGAGGATGAGGCGGGCGGCCACCTGGTCGATGCGTTCCGGGGCCGGGTCCCCCTCGCCGCGTTCGCGCAGCTCCGCGCGCGCCTCGCGGGAGGTCAGCCGCTCGTCTACCGTCACCACCGGCAGGCCGAACCGGCCGTGGAGGCGGCGGCCGAAGCGCCGGGCAGCCTCGGTCACGTCCTGGGTCTCCCCCTCCAGGGTGAGCGGGTCCCCCACGATCAATAGATCCGGCTCCTGCTCGGCCAGCAGGTCGGCCACCGCCTGCCAGTCCGGGATCCCCTCCCGGGCGGGGAGCGTGGTCAGCTCCCGGCCGCTGGGCAGGTCCTCCTGGCCGGCGGCCACGCCGATGCGCTTGAGGCCGAAGTCGAAGGCCAGCAGCCGGCGGCCGCTCACGCGTGGCCCGCCTCCTTGGAGAGCAGCGTCAGGTCCACGCCCAGGGTACTGGCCGCGGCCTGCCAGCGCTGTTCCGCCGGCGTGCGGAAGAGGACCTCGCGGCTGGCGGGGACGCTGAGCCAGGTGTTCTGCCCCAGCTCCTGCTCCAGCTGGCCGGCGTCCCAGCCGGCGTAGCCCAGCGCCAGCAGGCTCTCCTCCGGCCCCTCGCCCGCCGCCATCGCCTCCAGGATGTCCCGGGAGGTGGTGATCCCGATCTCGTCGGAGACCGGCAGGGTGGCATCCCAGTCGCCCAGCGGCGCGTGGAGGACGAAGCCGCGCTCCGTATCCACCGGCCCGCCGGAGTAGACCGGCCGCGCCCCGATCTCCGGTGTGGCGGCGCGCAGGTCCATCTGGGAGAAGATCTCCTCCAGGGTCACCTCCGCGGGCCGGTTGATGATGAGCCCGAAGGCCCCCTCCGCGTTGTGCTGGGCCACGTAGGCCACCGCCTGCGCGAAGTTGGGGTCCGAGAGCGCCGGCATGGCGATGAGGAAGTGGTCGGTGAGGTCGGTCTGGTGCATGTCCCCAGTATCGGGGACGGGGCGGGGTGAGGCAACCGAGTTGAGACCCGAGGACCCTCATTCTGTCAGGAGGAAACGCTTTGCAGTCACATTGCTATCCTTTGCTAACTGTGGGATGCCGAGGATTTAGGAGCCCGTGGAAGGGTCGGTTTTAGATCAATCGTGGCCCTTAGTACACTACGAATGGTTGACTTGAGGTTTGATTTATGAGATTAAGATTCCAACGGATTGCATAATTGTCTCTCATACTTATCGAGCTAATGAGGGTTTTACATGAAGTTCCCGTCTATCCTCCTTTGCATCATTTCGCTTACCATTCTCGCTGGCTGCGCTACAGTAAAACCCCAACCGACCGGTGGTAGCCGTTCGGATGGTACGGTCGAGTTATCTTATCAGGATAGTTCGATGGTTAAGACAAAGGTTGATATGAGCGAAGCGAGAAGTAATGCGCGAGAGCGTTGTCAATCTTGGGGGTACGATGACGCGGAGCCCTTTGGTGGGGAAAAACGTCAGTGTCAGTCATCTGGGCCTTACGGGTGTGACAGTTGGACAGTAACATTGACGTACCAATGCACTAAGAACGAGTAAAACAGTTAATTTTAATAGCTCTATTTGTTGCGACATGAGTGATGAGGGAAACACTGATTTATTCCGTCCCGATGCCGGCATCTGCTTCCAGCCGGATCCGGGGCATGCGATCATGGGCGCCATCGTGAGGACGCCTGCCGGAGAGCGCTGATGCAGACCAGCTTTTCCGACCTGGAATACGACCGC
>JBKGYA010000163.1:0-4648 GCA_046546335.1 Thiohalospira sp.
GATGGCGGCCGCGGGGATGGCCTGGCTGGCGGGGCCGCGCGGGCTCCCCGGTCGCCCGGCCGCGGTGGCCCTGATGCTGCCGCTGGTCTTCTGGGATCCCGGCCGTCCGCCAGCGGGCGAGGTCCGGATCACGGTGCTCGATGTGGGCCAGGGGCTGGCGGCGGTGGTCCGGACCCGGGACCATACCCTGGTCTACGACGCGGGTCCCCACTACGGGGGAGACTTCGAGGCCGGTTCAGCGATCATCGCCCCCTATCTGGCTGCGCAGGGTGTACACCGGGTGGATACCCTGGTGGTCAGCCACGGCGACCGGGACCATGCCGGCGGGGCGCCGGGCCTTCGCTCGGCGGAGGAGGTGGAGCGGGTGGTCGCCGGTGAGCCGGGAGCGCTGGAGGGCGGGGCGGAGCCCTGTCCGGAACATCGCCGCTGGTCCTGGGACGGGGTGGAACTGGCGCTGGCCGCCGGTCGGGGGGAGGGAAACGCCGCCTCCTGTGCCCTGCGGGTGGAGGCGGAGGGGCACTCGGCACTGTTCACCGGCGATCGGGGGCGGGCCGGCGAGCGGGCGCTGCTGGAGCGGGAGGAGTGGTTCCCGGTGGACTGGCTGCTGATCCCCCACCACGGCAGTACCACCTCCTCGTCGCCGGCCCTGCTCGAGGCGGCACGGCCGCGCCGGGCCGCCCTCTCGGTGGGCCACGACAACCCCCACGGCCATCCGGATGCCGCCGTCATGGACCGTTATCGGGGACGCGGGATCCCGGTGGATCGCACGGATCGCGAGGGGGCGCTGACCTACCGACTGGGGCCAGGGGGGGTCGAGGGGCCGCAGCGCGGACGCGAGGCCTACCGCCGCCACTGGCACGCGGCCAGCGAGAGTGCCAGTGACGCGAGGCCCTGAGGCCCTGTATGCCGACGAGCCGGTTCTTCCGGCGGCGAGCCGGAGTCGCGGCTGCAGGGCACGCGTGGCTCTGGTAGAGTGAGGGATTTACCGGTCTAGGGAGGTAGTGCAGTGCTGGAGCTCATCCGTTCCGGTGGCTGGATCATGTGGCCCCTGCTGCTCTGCTCGGTGGTGGCGGTGGCCATCATTGCGGAGCGCTTCTGGTCGCTGCGGCCCTCACGAGTGGTTCCGCCCCACCTGGTGGCCCGGATCTGGCACTGGCAGGGGCAGGGCAAGCTGGACAACCGCCGTCTCGCGGAGCTGCGCGAGGGCTCGCCCCTGGGGCGGGTGCTCGCCGCCGGTCTGGTCAACCTCCACCACGACCGGGAGGTCATGAAGGAGAGCATCGAGGAGGCCGGTCGCCAGGTGGTCCTGGAGCTGGAGCGCTTCCTCAACACGCTGGGTACCATCGCCTCCATCACGCCGCTGCTCGGGCTCCTCGGCACGGTCATCGGCATGATCAAGGTCTTCGCCACCATTACCAGCGCCGGCCTCGGCGATCCCTCCGAGCTGGCGGGCGGCATCTCCGAGGCCCTCATCACCACCGCCACCGGCCTGGCCATCGCCATCCCCAGCCTGATGTTCTACCGCTACTTCCGCGGCCGCGTGGACGAGCTGGTCCTGCGCATGGAGGAGGAGGCGCTGAAGCTGGTGGAGGTAATCCACGGCGAGCGTGAGCCGGAGGAGGGGGCAACGGCGTGAACCTGCGGCCCCAGCGTCGACGGGAGGAACCCGACATCAATCTGACGCCGCTCATCGATGTCGTCTTCCTCCTGCTCATCTTCTTCATGGTATCCACCAGCTTCCAGCGGGATACCCAGATCCCGCTGCGCCTGCCCGAGGCCGAGAGCGAGACCATGGAGACCGACGCCACCGTGGTGGAGGTGGGCATCGATGGCGAGGGGCGCTACTTCGTCAACCGCGACGCCCTGGTCAACGACCAGCGCTCGACCATCCGTCGCGCCATCGAGAAGGCGGCCGGGGAGGCCGATTCCCCGCAGATCATCATCAGCGCCGACCGGAGTACGTCGCACGAGGCGGTGGTACGCGCCATGGACGCCGCGCGCCACGCCGGCTACAACCGCATCACCCTGGCGACCCGGCGGCCGGCAGGAGAGGGCGACCAGTGAGTACGGGACTGGCCGAGGACCGGCCGCTGGATATGTACAAGCGGCTACTGACCTACACCTGGCCCTACTGGCGGGTCTTCGGGGTGGGCGTGCTGGCCATGGTGGTCATGGCGGCTACCGAGACCGGCTTTGCCGCCCTGATGAAGCCGCTCATGGACGGGACCTTCGTGGAGGAGGACCCGACCCTGGTGAACTGGATGCCGGCACTCATCATCGGTATCGCCCTGCTTCGTGCCTTTGCCGACTTCGGCTCCAACTACGCCATCAAGTGGGTGGCGCGCAGCGTCGTCCGTGACCTCCGGGGGGCGATGTTCCGCCACCTCCTGCGCCTGCCCATCCCCTTCTTCGATACCTCCTCCACCGGCGGGATCATCTCCAAGCTCAACTACGACGTGGAGCAGGTGGCCAAGGCGGCGAGCCAGGCCATCACCGTCCTCGTCAAGGACTCGCTCACGGTGCTGGGCCTGCTGGGCTGGATGATCTACCTCAGCCCCCGGCTGGTGCTAGTCTTCATCGTCCTCGGTCCGCTCTTCGCCCTCATCGTCCGCTACGTCAGCCAGCGCTTTCGCAAGCTCTCGCGCCGGATCCAGGTCTCCATGGGAGACGTCAGTAGCGCCACCGACGAGGCCGTGGGGGGGCAGCGGGTCATCAAGATCTTCGGCGGGGAGGGCGAGGAGGCGCGTCAGTTCGCGAAGATCAACGAGAACAATCGCCGGCAGCACCTGAAGAAGGAGGCGACCAACGCCATCAGCGTGCCGGTGATCCAGTTCCTGGTGGCCATCGCCATCGCCGCCGTGGTCTACATCGCGACCCTGCCGGGGATGCGCGAGGAGATCTCGGTGGGGACCTTCATGTCCTTCATGGCGGCCATGGCCATGATGCTCGGTCCCGTGAAGCGGCTGACCAAGATCAATGCCATCCTCCAGCAGGGCATCGCCGCCTCCCAGAGCGTCTTCGGGCTGCTGGATACGCCGCCGGAGCCCAATGACGGCTCCCGCCGCATCGAACAGGCCGAGGGGCGCATCGACTTCGAGGAGGTCTGGTTCGCCTACGGCGAGGACCAGTCGCCGGTGCTGCGCGGGATCGACCTCCACATCGCCCCCGGGGAGACGCTGGCCATCGTCGGCCGCTCCGGCGGCGGCAAGTCCACCCTGGTGAATCTCATCCCGCGCTTCTATACGCCGCAGAAGGGGGTGGTCCGCCTGGACGGGATCGACCTCACGGAGCTGGAGCTGCAATCCCTGCGCGAGCAGATCGCCCTGGTCAGCCAGGATGTGGTCCTGTTCAACGCCTCCCTGGCGGAGAACATCGCCTACGCCCGCGAGGGGACCGACCGGGCGGCGGTGGAGCGGGCGGCGGAGCTCGCCCATGTCACCGACTTCGCCGGCCAGCTCGCCGACGGCCTGGATACCGAGATCGGCGAGAACGGGGCGCTGCTCTCCGGCGGTCAGCGCCAGCGCGTGGCCATCGCCCGGGCCATCCTCAAGGATGCCCCCATCCTGATCCTGGACGAGGCCACCTCGGCGCTGGACAACGAATCCGAGCGCCACATCCGCCACGCCCTCGAGGGGCTCATGCAGAACCGGACCACGGTGGTCATCGCCCATCGCCTCTCCACCATCGAGAGCGCCGACCGGATCGCCGTCATGGACCGGGGGCGGCTGGTGGAGGCGGGGACCCACAGCGAACTGCTGGCCCGGGGCGGCGCCTATGCAGACCTCCACCAGGCGCAGTTCGATGGGTGACGGCGGGGGCTTCTGGCGCCGTCGGCGGGACGACTGGCACGACCTCCGCCACAACCGGCGGCGCTACCATGCGCGCCGGGGCCGCCTGCGACCGCCGGAGGGGCGCAGCCCCCTGGTCTGGATCCGGGCCGGCGAGGGGGCGGATAATCTCCGCCTGGCGGCGGACCTCCTGGGTGCCGTGCGCCAGCATCGCCTGGACCTGCGGCTGGTGCTGACCTATCCGGACGAGGAACGCGCCATCCTCCGCGAACGGCTGGAGGGCTGCTCCCGGGAGAAGGTGGCCCTGGGCTACGGCCCGGATCCCGTGGCGCGGGCCGAGCGTCGCGCCGCCCGACGGCTGGCGCCGCTGGGGCTCATCGAGGTGGGCATCCCCCCCTCCGCGGCGCTGGCGGCGATCCCCCACCGCGTGGCGATCCGCTCCCGGCCCGCCGATGCCGCGGTGGAGGCGGCGCTGCCGGCGGAGGCCGGGACCGCCGAGGCGTGGGGCGAACGGGCCGAGGAGATCGCCCCTGCGGCCGATCCGCTGACCCTGCTGGCAGAGGCCCAGATGGAGCCGGTGCTGCCGGCCCTGCTCGGGACCGAGCGGCTGGCGTGGTTCATCGGCGTGCGCGACTGGTCGGGGCTGGAGGCGGACTGGCGCGCCCATCCGCTGGCCGCGGAGGGGATCCTCTTCGCCAGCCCGGCACCCGGGGCCCGGGTCCCCTCGCATCTGCCGCGGATCGCCGACTGGGACCGGAGCCCGCTGCCGCCGGGGACGCTCATGGTCGTCGATGACCCGCGCTGGAATCCGGCCCTGGCCGTCTCGGCCGAGGCCGTCCACCTCTTCGAGGATCCGCCGG
>JBKGYA010000164.1:0-4641 GCA_046546335.1 Thiohalospira sp.
GGTTAACCGATTATCATCCCCTGAGGTTCCCTTGATCGACAAGCTCCGCAACATCGCCATCGTGGCCCACGTCGACCACGGCAAGACCACCCTGGTCGACCAGCTCCTGCGCCAGTCCAATACCCTGGAGCGGCGCGACCAGGATTCCGACCGCATCCTCGACTCCAACGACCAGGAGCGCGAGCGCGGCATCACCATCCTCTCCAAGAACACCGGCCTGGAGTGGGGGGAGTATCGCATCAACATCGTGGACACCCCCGGCCACGCCGACTTCGGCGGCGAGGTGGAGCGGGTCATGTCCATGGTGGATTCGGTGCTGCTGCTGGTGGATGCGGTGGACGGCCCCATGCCGCAGACCCGGTTCGTGACCGAGAAGGCCTTCGCCTGGGGGCTCAAGCCCATCGTGGTGGTGAACAAGGTCGACCGCGACGGCGCGGACCCCGAGCGGGCGGTGGAGAAGGTCTTCGACCTCTTCGACGCCCTGGGCGCCAGCGACGAGCAGCTCGACTTCCCGGTCATCTACGCCTCCGCTCTGAGCGGCATCGCCGGCACCGAGGCCGAGGCGCTCACCGACTCCATGGAGCCCCTCTTCCAGGCCATCGTGGACAACGTCCCGGCGCCGGACGTGGATGCCGACCAGCCGCTGCAGATGCAGATCTCCGCCCTGGACTACTCCACCTACCAGGGCGTCATCGGCATCGGCCGGATCACCCGCGGCCAGGCCTCGCCGGGCCAGCAGGTCACCGTGGTGGACCGCGACGGCAACACCCGCCGCGGCAAGCTGGGCAAGGTCATGACCCACATGGGCCTGGCCCGGGTGGAGACCGACGCCGCCATGGCCGGGGATATCATCGGCGTCACCGGCATCGACGGCCTGTTCATCTCCGATACCCTCTGCGACCCGTCGCAGCCGGAGGCGCGGCCGCCGCTCACCGTGGACGAGCCCACCGTCTCCATGACCTTCCAGGTCAACGACTCCCCCTTCGCCGGGCGCGAGGGCAAGTACGTCACCAGCCGCAACATCAAGGAGCGGCTGGAGAAGGAGCTGATCCACAACGTCGCCATGCGCGTGGAGCAGGGCGAGGAGGCGGAGAAGTTCAAGGTCTCCGGTCGCGGCGAGCTCCACCTCTCCGTGCTCATCGAGAGCATGCGCCGGGAGGGCTTCGAGCTGGGCGTCTCCCGCCCCGAGGTCATCGTCCGCGAGGGCGAGAACGGCCCCGAGGAGCCCTACGAGGACCTCATGGTGGACGTGGAGGAGCAGCACCAGGGCGCGGTCATGGAGGAGCTGGGCCAGCGCAAGGGCGACATGAAGAACATGGAGCCCGACGGCCACGGCCGCGTGCGCATGGACTACATCATCCCCTCCCGCGGGCTCATCGGCTTCCGCGGCCAGTTCCTGACCCTGACCTCCGGCAGCGGCATCCTCAACAGCCGCTTCGACCACTACGGCCCCCTCAAGGAGGAGGCCGGCTCCTCGCGCCACCACGGCGTGCTGGTCTCCATGGCCACCGGCAAGGCGCTGGCCTACTCCCTGTTCACCCTCCAGGACCGCGGGCGGCTGTTCATCGAGCCCGGCGTGGAGGTCTACGAGGGCATGATCATCGGCGCCAACTCCCGGCCCGACGACATGACGGTGAACCCCACCAAGGCCAAGAAGCTCGACAACATGCGCTCTGCCGGGACCGACGAGGCCCTCGACCTGGTGCCGCCGGTGCGCATGACCCTGGAGCAGGCCCTGGAGTTCATCGCCGACGACGAGCTGGTGGAGGTCACCCCCGAGAACATCCGCCTGCGCAAGAAGCTGCTGACCGAGAACGAGCGCAAGCGCCAGCGCAACGCCAAGGCCGCCTAGCGGGGGCCGTCGCATGCTCGCCCTGGAGGAGGTGGAACTCCGCCGCGGCGCCGAGCCGCTGCTGCAGGGGGCCTCGGCCACCCTCCACGACGGCTGGAAGGTGGGCGTGGTCGGCCGCAACGGCAGCGGCAAGTCCTCCCTCTTCGCCCTCCTGCTGGGGGAGCTCGCCCCCGACGCCGGCCGGGTGGTCATCCCGGAGGGCGCCCGGATCGCCTGGATGGCCCAGGAGATCGCCGATCTGGACGCGCCGGCGGTGGAGTACGTCCTGGCCGGCCACTTCGAGTGGGTGGCCATCCAGGAGGCCATCGCCGCTGCCGAGGCGGCCGGGGATGACCACCGCCTGGCCCACCTCTACGGCGAGCTGGACGCCATCGATGGCTACACGGTCCGCAACCGCGCCGAGCAGCTGCTGGCGGGACTGGGCTTCTCCGGGACGGCCATGGGCCAGCCGGTGGGCTCCTTCTCCGGCGGCTGGCGGATGCGGCTCAACCTGGCCCGGGCCCTCATCCGCCCCTCCGACTTCCTCCTGCTGGACGAGCCCACCAACCACCTGGACCTGGAGACGGTGGACTGGCTGGAGCAGTGGCTGCGCGACTACCGCGGGACCCTGCTGCTGGTGGCCCACGACCGCGACTTCCTGGACAGCGTCTGCGACCACATCCTCCACTTCGACGGCGGCGAGCTGACCCTCTACAACGGCGGCTACAGCGAGTTCGAGCGCCAGCGCGCCGAGGAGATGGCCCGCCGCCAGGCGATGTACGAGAAGCAGCAGCAGCGGGTGGCCGAGATCGAGCGCTTCGTCGCCCGCTTCCGCGCCCAGGCGAGCAAGGCGCGCCAGGCCCAGAGCCGGCTCAAGGAGCTGGAGCGCATGGAGACCATCGCCCCGGCCCACGCCGACTCCCCCTTCCGCTTCAGCTTCCCCGCCAGCGAGAAGACCTCCAACCCCCTCATCGCCCTCAAGGAGGCGACCCTGGGCTATCCGGACACGCCGGTCCTCTCCGGGGTGGACCTCACCCTGCTGCCGGAGCGGCGCATCGGCCTGCTCGGCCCCAACGGCGCCGGCAAGTCCACCCTGGTGCGCGCCATCGCCGAGGGCTCCACCCTGCTGGCGGGCGAGCGGGTTCCCGGCGAGCACCTGGCGGTGGGCTACTTCGCCCAGCACCAGCTGGAGGCGCTGAACCCCGACGCCTCGCCCCTGGAGCACCTGCGCCGGGAGGGGGGCGCCACCGACCAGCGCTACCGCGACTTCCTGGGCGGCTTCGGCTTCGTCGGCGACATGGCGACCAGCCCGGTGGTGAACTTCTCCGGCGGCGAGCGTGCCCGGCTGGCCCTGGCGCTCATCGCCTGGCGCCGGCCCAACCTCCTGCTGCTGGACGAGCCCACCAACCACCTGGACCTGGAGATGCGCCACGCCCTGGACCTGGCGCTGCAGGCCTTCTCCGGCACCGTCGTCCTGGTCACCCATGATCGCCACCCCCTGCGCGACAGCGTGGACGACTTCCTCCTGATCCACGGCGGCGCCGTCCGCCCCTTCGACGGCGACCTGGAGGACTACCGCCGCTGGCTGCGGGAGACGACGGCCGGCACCGGCTCCGGCGCGGCCCCCCCGGGCGCGGGCAAGGGCCGTGAGAAGGGTCAGGAGAAGGGCCGTGCGAAGGGCCGCGACAAGGGGAGCGGCCGGGGCGGCAACCTCAAGGCGCTCCAGAACCGGTTGCAGAAGGCGGAGCGGGCACTGGCCGAGGCGGGCGAGGAGCGCGAGCGGGTCCAGCAGGCCCTGGCCGATCCCGAGCTCTACACCGACCCCGCCCGGGCCGAGGAACTCGCCGATCTGCAGCGCCGGGACGCCGATCTGAGCCGGCGGCTGGCCGCCGCCGAGGAGGAGTGGCTCGCCGCCGGCGAGGCGGTGGAGGCGGCCGGCGGCGAGTCCGCCTGATCAATTTTTTCGCCGTTTTCCTTGTGTACCGCCCCGGCGGCTGCTATACATGTACCCGTACTGCGCGAGACAGGCAGCAGGTCAGTTTTAGGACGTTCCCACCCTCGGTGTTTTCGCCCCGAACCCCCTAGCCCCCCTTCCGGCAGTACGCTGAATATTCATCTACGTAAGCAAGGTAAGCAGAAAATGGCTACAGGTACCGTCAAGTGGTTCAACGATTCCAAGGGCTACGGGTTCATCGCCCGCGATAACGGCGAGAGTGACGTCTTCGTCCACTTCTCCGCCATCAACGGTTCGGGCTTCCGGTCGCTGACCGAGGGCCAGAAGGTGGACTTCGAAGTCCAGGAGGGCCCGAAGGGTCCTCAGGCGGCGAACGTCGTCCCCGAATAGGCGCCGCTTGACCCGCTAAGTGGGAACCCCGCCTCCGGGCGGGGTTCCTTCGTGTGCGGGGGCGGGAATTATCTACCGTCGCCCCCCCAGACGAAGGAACCGTTGAACTTCCCCCCGAAGAACTCGTCCAATCCGCTGTATCGCCGGGCCACCAGGCCTGAAGCCACGATCAAGGAATCGGACCGTGAACGCCCCTTTCCAGCGCCCGAACCGGCTCCTCTCCGCCTCCCTCCTCCTGTTCCTGCTGGGCGGCTGCGCGGTGACACCGCCGGAGCGCACCGAGCATACCCCCGATCTCCCCGACTCCTTCAGCGAGGCCGGCGTCACCGAGGCGCCGGAGCGCTGGTGGCGCGCCCTGGAGGACCCCGCCCTGGACGACCTCATGGGGCGGGCTCTGGATGGCAACCTCTCCCTGGCGGCCACCCGCGCCCGCCTGGAGAGCGCCCGCGCCGTCGCCCGCCGGGAG
>JBKGYA010000165.1:0-4590 GCA_046546335.1 Thiohalospira sp.
CCGCGGAAGTGGTCTTCAAAGTCCTGATACCAGTCCTGCAGCCGGGGCTCCGCCCCGCCCTGCCCCTTTTCCGGGGCAACGGCGGCGGGGGCGGCGGCCAGGGCATCCATGTGGTGGCGCAGGCGGGCCTGTTCCTCCTGCAGGGTCTTCAGGGTGTGTACATGATGCGGCAGGCGGTAGAGGGCATGGAGGCGGTCGATGACGGCCCGCAGCCGGGGGTGGCGGCGCAGGCGGTGCACGCCCCTGCGCAGTTTCCCGGCGGCGGCCGGGGCGGCCTCCGCCCCGACCGCGACCACCGGGCCGTCGGGGCTGGCGCGGACCTCCCCGGCGGTGGGGGTGGGATCGTGCTCCACCGCTGGCGGCCTCGGCTCCGGGAAGATGGAGCAGGCCGTGAGCAGCGGCAGGGCGAGGAGCAGGGCGAACAGGCGCATGGGCTATCTCCGATCACGGTTGGCGGGGCGGTCCTGGCGGCCGTGGAGGAGGCCCGCGGGCTCGTCCTCCAGCTGGCGGGAGAGCCGGCCCAGGTCCTCGGCCAGCCGGCGCAGCTCCGCGGCCAGCGCCTCCAGCCGCGGGAGCGAGCGCCCCTCCAGCCGTTCCATCCCGGATTCCCCGCGGGCGGCGAGGTCGGTAACGGCGTCGCCAGCGCGCTCGGCGGCGGCTGCGCCCTTGCGCATCCGCTCCAGGGTCGGGGGAACATCCCGCGCGCTGCCCTCCAGCAGCTCCCGCCCCGCCCGGATCCCGGCGCGCAGGTCGTCGTCGCCCGCTGCCAGGGTGCCGGTTACCGCCTCCAGGTGCGCCAGGGAGTCCCCCAGGGCGGCGCGATTGTCGGCATCTGCCACCGCGCGCAGATCGCCCATCAGGTCGCGGAAACTGTCCAGGGTCGCCTCCAGCTCCCGGTCCATCTGGCTCCAGAAGGAGGGCTTGTAGGGGATGACGGGGTAGGGCTCGCCGTCGGGGACGGGCAGGGCCGGGGCGTCGGGTTCCGGCCCGGAGAGGGCCAGGGTGGCGCCGCCGGTGAGGCCCTGGCTGCGCAGGGTGGCCGTGGTCCCGCTTCGGACCGGGACATCGCCGCGGACGCGGAGATCGGCCCGGACCCGTGAGGGGTCGTCGGGGTCGATGTCCACCGCGTCTACCCGTCCGACGTCGATCCCGCGGTAGGTGACGGCGGCGTTGCGCTCCAGCCCCGGGGCAGCGGTCTCGATGTAGAGCCGATAGGTGCGGTGGTCGGCGGGGTCGCGGTCGGCGGCCAGCCAGATGCCGGCGGCGATGATGGCGACGCCGAAGGCGAGGACGAAGACCCCGGCGATGAGGTGGTTCAGACGCGCTTCCACGGGGATTCCTCCTCGGTCATGGTCTCCCGGGCCGCGAAGAAGCGGCGGATCTCCGGGCGGGAATGCTGATGCAGAGCGGCGGGGGTGTCCACGGCCAGGATCCGCTGGTTGCCCAGGAAGGCGACGCGGTCGGCGATGGCTTCGATGGAGGCGGTGTCGTGGGTAACCACCACCACGGTCAGCCCCAGCAGGTAGCGCAGGCGATTGATCACGGCGTCGAACCGGGCGGCGGCCACCGGATCCAGGCCGGCAGTGGGTTCGTCCAGCAGCAGCAGCTCCGGGTCCAGGGCCAGGGCGCGGGCCAGGGCCGCGCGCTTGACCATGCCGCCGGAGAGGGAGCGGGGCGACTTCGGGCCCACGGCCGGGTCCAGGCCGGCGAGGTGGAGCTTGATGGCGGCGATCTCCCGCAGCAGCGCCTCGGGGAGCCGGGCGTGTTCGCGCAGGGGGCGCAGGACATTCTCGCTGACGCTGAGATCGCCGAACAGAGCGCCGCCCTGGAAGAGGACCCCCATGCGCCGGCGCAGCGGGAGGGTGGTGGCGCCTTCCGGATCCGGGATGGCCTGCCCGAACAGGCGCAGGGAGCCGGCGGCCGGCCGGTGGAGCAGCGCCAGGGTGCGCAGCAGGACGGTCTTGCCCGAGCCGCTGCCGCCGACCACGGCCATGAGTTCTCCCGGCTCCACGCGCAGGTCCAGCCCGTCGTGGATGGTGGCCCCGCCGATGCGGTTGACCAGGCCCCGGAGCTGGATGACCGGTGTCGTCATGCCTCCTCCCTAGAGATCCAGCTGCTCGAAGACCACCGAGAACAGCGCATCGGTGACGATGACCAGGAAGATGGCCTGGACCACCGCCATGGTGGTCGCCCGACCCACCTCGGCGGCGCTGCCGCGAACCTGCAGGCCGTGGTGGCAGCCCACCACCGCCACCAGCAGGGCGAAGACCGGCGCCTTGGCCAGGCCCAGCCAGAGGCTGCTCTCCCAGATCGCCTCCGGCATCCGGGCGAGGAAGATAACCGGCTCCATCCCGAAGAGCAGGTTGGCGATGAGGATGCCCCCCGCCAGACCGGCGGCATCCGCCCACAGCGTTATCAGCGGCAGCACCACCATCAGGGCGAGCAGCCGGGGAAGGACCAGGGCCTGGAGGGGATCCACCCCCATGGTGCGCAGGGCATCGATCTCCCCGGTGACGCGCATGGTGCCGAGTTCCGCCGCATAGGCGGAGCCGGTGCGCCCGGCGACGATGACGGCCACCAGGATGGGGCCGAGCTCCCGGAGCTGGACGTTGCCCACCAGCTCCACCATGAAGGTGGTGGCGCCGTAGGGCTCCAGGACGGCGCCCCCCTGGTAGGCGACCACGATGCCCACCAGAAAGGCAAGCAGCCCCGTGATGGGCAGGGCCCCGATCCCGGCGCGGACCATCTCGCCACTCATGGCGGCGGGCTGCAGCAGTCGGGGGTGGCGGAAGGCCGGCAGGGCGGCCAGCGCGATGGCGCCCAGAAAGGCCAGCAGTGCCGTGCCGGCCCGCCCGTGGGTCAGTGCCTGCTCGCCCAGGCGGGAGACCGGCCGCAGGGGGCGGCGCGGGGGCGCCGGGGACGGGGGCGCCTCGCCCACCAGCTCCAGCAGCTGCCGGCGGAGGTCGTCGGTGCCGACGATCACCGGGGTGCCCCCCTGTTCGACGACCCGCTGCCGGAGCTGGTGGATGAGGGCTGCGCCCGCCGTATCCAGCGCCGTCACCGCGCTGAGATCCAGGGTCCATTCCCCCGGCTCCGGTTGCCATCGGGCCGCCTCCCGGGCGGCGTCGGCGAGGGCCGTGGCGCGCCATGGGCCGGCCAGCCGGAGGCGGCGGGTGCCCGGCTCGGGTTGGAGCGAGGCCTGCGGCGAATCGGCGGTTTCGGGGTCGGAGCGGGAAATGGGCGTACGACTCCTGATGGTGCGGGTGCTGCAATCCTAGTGCGGGCTGACCTCACGGTAAACCGGGCAGTGGACGTCGACATGCCGATGGGCGAGGATTCTGTGCAGAGGCCGCACAAGCGGGGAAGGCTGGCATCCGGAGGAGGGCAGGATGGCGCTGGGACGTGAGCACTCGGAGAAGCGCGATTTCATCCGCATGGAGGTGGATTGCGAGGTGGAGTTCCGACCGCAGGGGGCAGCGACCATGGAGCAGGGGCGCGGACGGGACCTCAGCGCGACCGGCGTCTCCTTCTTCGCCGAGCGCGAACTGCCCGAGGACGAGTCCCTGGAGGTCCGGGTCCTGCCCGTCCGCCCGGGGGTGAGCCCCCTCCACGCGGAGGCCACCGTGGTGCGCGTGGAGCCCGAGGGGGAGGGTCACAGCATCGGCTGCCGGATCGACCGGCTCCTGGAGTGAACGTGGAACAGGTGAGCCACATGAGCGCACCGGATGATGCCGCCCTGGCGGGACTGGCGAAGAGACTGGGCGAGCGGCTGGCCGCCGCCGGCTGGCGGGTGACCGCCGCCGAATCGTGTACCGGCGGCTGGATCGCCAAGGCCGTCACCGATGTCCCCGGCTCCTCCGGCTGGTTCGACACCGCGCTGGTGACCTACGCCAACGCCGCCAAGGAGCGCCTGCTGGGCGTGCCGGCCGCGGACCTGGAGACCTTCGGCGCCGTCTCCGAGCCGGTGGTCCGCGCCATGGCCGCCGGCGTGCGCGACTGGGCCGGGGCCGATCTCGCCTGCGCCACCTCCGGCATCGCCGGCCCCGGCGGCGGTACGCCGGAGAAGCCGGTGGGCCGGGTCTGGCTGGCCTGGGCCGGACCGGCGGGCGTGGCCGCCGCCTGTTACGACTTCGCCGGGGACCGCGAGGCCGTCCGCCGGCAGACGGTGGCGGTGGCCCTGGAGGGGCTGCTGGAGCGGGCCCCGGCATGAGCGAGCGGCTCTTCTTCGCCCTGGTCCCGGGCGAGGCGGAGCGCGCCGCCATCCGCACCGCCCTGAGGCGGGCCGGGGATCCCGGCGGGCGGCCCATGCCGCCCGACAACTGGCACCTGACGCTGCGCTTCCTGGGCGATGTGACGGCCGAGCGCCGCGCCTGCCTGGAGCGGCTCGCCCGCCGCGTCCGGGTGTCCCCCTTCGACTTCACCCTGGAGCAACTGGGGAGCTGGCGCGGGCCCGGCGTCGCCTGGCTGGCGCCGGCGGCCGTCCCGGCAGGCCTCACCACCCTCAACGCCGCCTGCGAGGCGGTGGCCCTGGCCTGCGTCCTGGCCGCCGACGACCGCCCCTACCGACCCCACGTCACCGTGGCGCGCAAG
>JBKGYA010000166.1:0-4578 GCA_046546335.1 Thiohalospira sp.
GCCCGGTCCGGCTCCGCGCCCTGGCCCAGGGCGGCGCGGGCCGCCTCCACCCACTGGCGGGCGACGCCGTTGGCGGCCAGGGGCTCCGCCGCCGGCTCCACATCCTCGCCCAGGGGCTCCAGGGCCGCCTCCAGGGCGGGGGCGAGCTCGGGATGGTCATCGCGGATGGTCTCCGCCGAGCCGGCCAGGGCGCGGCGGCCGGCGCGGTCCAGCAGCTCGAGGAGGTCGCCGTAGAGGTCGCGGAAGAGGCCGGAGGTGGTGAAGACCATGTCACGGCGCTCCTCCACTTCCTCCAGGGGCTCGCGCTCCACCCCCTCGATATTGCCGCGCGCCGACCATTCCGGCTTCACCCCCATGGCGGCCAGGCCGAAGGCGATCATCGCCCCCTGGTCGCGGACGGTGTCCGAGGCCCAGAGGACGGTGGCCCCGCGCCCCTCGGTGCCGTCGTCGTCGGCGGCATCCGCGGCGAGGCGCTGACCCAGGCGCCAGCCCAGGCGAGTGGGCAGGAGGTCGCCGTCCAGGGCGTGGAAGTTGCGGCCGGTGGGCAGGACCTCGGGGGTACGCACGGGGTCGTTGCCCTTGCCGGGACGGACGAAGCGGCCGTCCAGCCCGGCGAGCAGGGCCTCCATCTCCGCCGCCGGGGACTCCACCAGGGCGCGGCGCCGGTCGTCGCGTTCCTCCTCCGGCGGGTCCATGGAGTCGAGCATGGTATCCACATTTTCCTCCGGCCAGTCCTGGCCGAAGACGTGGAGGCCGTGGGGGAGGAATTCCTCCTGGAGGTGGGTAAGGTAGTGGCCGGCCTCGTGGACCAGCTGGGCGTCGTCTACCTCCTCGAAGTCCAGGGAGTCCACCCCCTGCTCCTCCGCGATCTCGGCGGTGATGGTCTCGGCCAGGTCCAGCTCCTGGAGCCGCTCCCGGAGGGTGGCCACGGCCTCCTCGCGCAGGGGGGTGTCATCACCGCCGGCGCCGGACTCCCAGGTCTCCACCAGCTCCCGCAGCTCCAGGAGTTCGTCGTAGAGCTCGGTGGCCTCCAGGGGCGGGGTGAGGTGGGAGAGGGTCACCGCCAGCCCCCGGCGCTTGGCCTGGATACCCTCGCCGACGCCGTCGACGATGTAGGGGTAGACGTTGGGGAGGTCGCCGGCCACCAGGTCGGGGAAGTCGGCGGCGTCCATGCCGGCGCGCGGGCCGGGGAGGAACTCGTAGGTGGAGTGGCGCCCGAGGTGGATCAGGGCGTCGGCGCCGAAGTCGTCCCGCAGCCAGTGGTAGAAGCCCAGGTACTGGTGGGGCGGGGCAATGGTGGTATTGGCGTGGAGCATCTCCTCGTCGGTCTCCCAGCCGCGCGGCGGCTGCGGGCCGATGAAGACGTTGCCGAAACGGATCCCGGGGAGGACCAGGTCGTCGTCGTGGGCCATGATCGTGCCCGGCGGCTCCCCCCAGCCCTCCAGGCCCTCGATGCCGGTGGCCTGCAGTGCCCGGCGGTGCTCCCGGGCGGCCTCCACGGCGTCCTCGTCGCCGTCCAGGGCGGCCTCCCAGGCCGCGCGCAGCTCCTGCAGGTGTTCCCGGGCGGCGCCGGCCCTGTCATGGTCGCTGCCGGCCAGGAGGTGCTCCAGATCGCCCAGGGTCCGCTCCAGCCGGCCGCGGGCGGCATCCCGGCTGCCGGCCTCCAGGGCGGCCAGCAGCTCCTCCTCCAGCCGGCCCAGGGGGCCGTGGACCATCTCCGCCCGGGCGGCCGCCGGCAGCTCCCGGAACCACTCGGTGTAGGCCTCCCCCGAGAGGGTGGCGGTGCGTTCGGCGGTCTCCGCGATGGCGGTGCGATCCTCCGGGAGGTTCACCGCCTCCCGCTGGATCCGCTCCAGCAGGGCCTCCTCGTCCTCGGGGAGCTCCCCGGTCTCGTAGCCGGCCTCCTTGAGCCGCCGGAGGATGTGCAGCAGCGAGGCGGGGACGTCCAGATTGTCGGCGCCGATGTTGTGCCGCCCCGGCGGGTGGTTGTAGTAGATGAGGGCGACGCGCTTGTCGGCGTTGTCCTTCTCCTGGAGGGCGACCCAGCGCTCCAGGCGCTCGGCGGTGGCGACGATGCGTTCGGCCTGCGGGCGCAGGGGGGCCAGCTCCAGGCCGGTGGCGTCGTGGGTGTGCTGCTCGCCGGCGGTGGCCAGGACCAGGGGCTGGGAGACGCCCTGGCGCTCCGGCATGGCCAGGCGGTAGCTCACGGTATCGGTGGGGATGCCGGCCTCGCCCAGGCGCCAGGTGGCGCCGTCGGTATCGGGCAGGCGCAGCCCCTTGACCACCGGAACATCGAGCTCCGTCAGCGCCCGGGTGGCGCGTTCGGAGGCGTCGCTGCCGCCGAGGACGAAGTCCTGGAGGCTGACCACCCCCGCCGGACGGCCCGGGGCGACGGCTTCCTCCAGCCGCTCCAGCGCCTCGGCGGTGGGTTCGCCCCAGGCGGCGCGGGCGACCACGCAGGCCGGCCCCTCGCCGTCTTTCCCGGCGGTCTCCACGGCGTCGCAGACGGCGCGCTGGACGCGGTCGGCGCCGGCGCGGGCGCCGGTGTCGTAGTCGAGGACGGTGACCACCGGCTCCCCCGGCTCCAGGTCCAGCTCCCCGGGGGAGACCGGCTCGCCGTGGCGCAGCCAGGTCAGCGCCTCCGGCGGGCGCGGGGCCGGGACCTCCAGCTCCGTACCGGTGCGCTCCGCCAGCCAGGCGTAGAGACCGGCCAGGTTGGTGGGGCCGCGGCCGGCCCAGTAGGTGCGGGCGGTGAGCCAGTCGGCCTGCTCGGGGTGCTCCTCGAGCTGGGCGCGGAAGTGTTCCTCCGGGTCCTCGCCCACCTCGGCGTCGGCCTGTACGGCCATGCGCTGGTCGTCGTCGAGATCGGCCATGGGCCGTTCGCCGTCCAGGCGGCTGGCGCGGACCAGGGCCGGTTCGCTGTGGAAGGCGACGAAGGGGACGTCGGCCGGGAGGCGGTCGGCGCGATCGGCCAGCCGGCGGGCCGCGGCGTCGAAGGCGCCGCCGGCGAAGACGGCGTCGGCCTCGGCCAGGAGCCGGTCGAGCTCTTCGGCCTTCATGGTCGCCACCTGCTCCCGGGAGCGCAGGACGATCTCGTGCTCCGGGTGGTCGTCCAGGAAGCGGTCGGCGCCGGCGGCGGCGTCGTCGGCCGCCCGCGGCGAGACCACCCCGAAGAGGGTCGCCGCCTGGGCGGAGCCGGCGAGGCCGGTCAACAGGGCGAGGAGGATGAGGATGCGGCGCATGGTTACTCCGGGCGCTGGCCGGGCTGCCAGAGGACGTCGTCGCAGCCGGCGTGGTGGTTGATGGCGCGGGCGGCCACGAAGAGGTAGTCGGAGAGGCGGTTGAGGTACTTGAGCCCCTCGGGGTTCACCTCCTCCTCGTGGGAGAGGGCGTAGACCCGGCGCTCCGCCCGGCGGCAGACGGTGCGCGCCAGGTGGGCCTCGGCGGCGGCGCGGGTGCCGCCGGGGAGGATGAAGTTCTCCAGCGGCGCCAGGTCGGCGTTGAGGGCATCCAGCTCGCCCTCCAGCCGCTCGGTGTGGGCGGCGGTGATCATGGTATGGCCGGGGACGGAGAGTTCGCCGCCCAGGTCGAAGAGGGCGTGGCGGACCTCCACCAGCGTCTGCGCGATGGTGGCCGGCAGCTCGTGGGTGGCCAGCACGCCGATGGCGGCGTTGGTCTCGTCCACGGCGCCGAAGGCCTCCACGCGCAGGTGGTCCTTGGAGACCCGGGTGCCGTCGCCCAGGCCGGTGCGGCCCTCGTCGCCGGTGCGGGTGTAGATCTTCGAGAGGCGGTTGCCCATGTCGGTTCTCCTGGATGATGGGGTCCGGTCAGCCCTCCCGCAGGCGGAAGTGGACCGGTAGTTCGAGTTCGATGGCGTGGCCGGGGCCGTCCAGCCGGGCGACCCGCTCCAGGGCCTCCGGGCGGCGTCGTCGAGCATCGCATGGCCGGAGCCCCGGGCCACCTCGATGCCCCGGATCTCGCCCTCGGCGGTGACCCGGAAGGCCAGGTGCACGTCGCCCTCCCAGCCGCGGCGAACGGCCACCGGCGGGTAGCGGAAGTGGCCTTCCGGGGCGCTGCGCGCCTCGGCGCCAGCGGAGAGGGCCACCGCCGCCAGACCGCGCCCGGAGGGGGTCAGCGCAACCGCCATACCACCTCGCCGTAGGCGGACTTGCCGGCGGTGTTGTAGCCGTCGGCGAGCTGGTAGTCCGCATCGGTGAGGTTCTCGATGCGGCTGCGCAGCGTCACCTGCTCGGTGACGTCCCAGGCGGCGCGGACGCGGGCCAGGGTGTAGGCGCCGAGGGTTGCGGAGCCGTCGGGGCGGACCCCCTGGTGCTCCAGGCCGCCGCCGAAGCGCCAGTCGCCGACGCGGCGCTCACCCTCCACGCGCCAGGTGAGGTCGGCGCGGCGGTCCAGGGACTCGCCGGTCTCCTCGTCCTCGGTCTCCTGGGAGGTGATGGAGAGGTCCAGGTCCCAGTCCTCGCCGGTGAGGCCGGCCTCGGTCTCGACGCCGCGGATGGTGGCTTTGTCGATGTTTTCAGGCTGGCCTGAACCCAGGTCGATAAGGTTATCCACCTGGGT
>JBKGYA010000167.1:0-4565 GCA_046546335.1 Thiohalospira sp.
TACTGTGCAATCGGCGGGAATGCCCCTTGGCGCTGGACGAGATCGCCTACAAGCTCCTCGTGCGGCTGGCCGACCGGCCGGCGCTGACCCAGCGGCAGCTGGCGGGGGAGGTGGGGCTCTCGGTGGGCAAGACCCACAACGTCCTGCGCGAGCTGGTGGCCGCGGGGCTGGTGGAGGCGGGGGATGCCCGCCGGCGCACCGGCACCGCCGGCTACCGCCTGACCCCGCAGGGGCGGCAGGAGAAGAGCCGGCAGACGCTGGGCTTCCTGCGCCGCAAGCGCGCCGAGTTCGACGCCCTGCGCGCGGAGATCCACGACCTCTGGTCCCGGGCGCCCGATTCCCCCGACCCATTCAGCGGACTACCCACACGGACGGCAAGCACCATGGCCCATTCCCTCATCGCACCCCACGGCGGCTCCCTGGTGGACCGCATGCTCGACGACGACGCCGCCGAGGCGGAGCGGCGCGGCTCCCAGGACTACCCGGGCTGGACGCTCACCCACCGCCAGGCCTGCGACCTGGAGCTGCTCATCACCGGCGCCTTCTCGCCGCTCACCGGCTTCATGACCCGCGCCGACTACGAGACCGTGCGCGACGACATGCGCCTGGCCGATGGCACCCTCTGGCCCATGCCCATCACCCTGGACGTCTCCGAGGCCTTCGCCGAGCAGGTGAGCGAGGGCAGCCGGATCGCCCTGCGGGACGAGGAGGGCGCGCCGGTGGCGGTGATGGACGTCCACGACATCTACCGCCCCCGCAAGGAGCGCGAGGCGGAGGCCGTCTTCGGCGCCGACGATCGCACCCATCCCGCGGTGGCCTATCTCCACGACGAGGCCGGCCCGGTCTACCTGGGCGGTCCGGTCTACGGGGTGGAGCCGCCGGTGCACTACGACTTCAAGCACCTGCGCTACACCCCGGCGGAGATGCGCGCGCACTTCCAGAAGCTCGGCTGGTCGCGGATCGTTGCCTTCCAGACCCGCAACCCCATGCACCGCGCCCACCAGGAGCTCACCTACCGGGCGGCGCAGCAGGTGGAGGCCAACCTCCTCATCCACCCCGTCGTGGGCATGACCAAGCCCGGCGACATCGACCACTACACCCGGGTGCGCTGCTACGAGCACCTGCTGGAGCGCTACCCGGAGCAGACCACCGCCCTGGCCCTGCTGCCCCTGGCCATGCGCATGGGCGGCCCGCGGGAGGCGCTGTGGCACGCCATCATCCGCAAGAACTACGGCTGCACCCACCTCATCGTCGGCCGCGACCACGCCGGGCCGGGCAGGAACGCCGCGGGCGACGACTTCTACGGCGCCTACGACGCCCAGGACCTGGTCACCCGCCACGCCGACGAGCTGGGCATCGAGATGGTGCCCTTCCAGATGATGGTCTTCGTGGAGGAGCGCGGGCAGTACTTCCCCGCCGACGAGGTGGGCGAGGACGAGACCATCCTCTCCCTCTCCGGCACCGAGCTGCGCCGCCGCCTCAAGGAGGGCGTGGACATCCCCGAGTGGTTCTCCTACCCGGAGGTGGTCAAGGAGCTGCGCAAGACCTACCCACCGCGCCACCGCCAGGGGCTCACGCTCTTCTTTACCGGCCTCTCCGGCTCCGGCAAGTCCACCGTCGCCCGGGCCCTCCAGGCCAAGCTCATGGAGATGGGCGATCGGCCGGTAAGCCTGCTCGACGGCGACATCGTCCGCCGCCACCTCTCCAGCGAGCTGACCTTCTCCAAGGAGCACCGCGATCTCAACATCCAGCGGATCGGTTTCGTCGCCTCGGAGATCACCAAGAACGGCGGCATCGCCATCTGCGCCCCCATCGCCCCCTACGCCGCCACGCGGAAGAAGGTCCGGCACATGATCGAGGCCGAGGGCGGCTTCCTGGAGGTCCACGTGGCCACGCCGCTAGAGGTCTGCGAGCAGCGCGACCGCAAGGGCCTCTACGCCAAGGCCCGCGCCGGCGAGATCCCCGAGTTCACCGGGATCTCCGATCCCTACGAGGCCCCCGAGGAGCCGGAGCTGCGCATCGACACCGCGACCATGACCCCGGACGAGGCCGCCCACAAGGCCATCCTCAAGCTGGAGAGCCTGGGCTTCATCCGCTAGGTTGTTGAATACTAGCAATTCATTGGCAGGGAGGCCTGAACGTCGCCAGGGAGGGGGAAGGCGTGTACAGCAGGGAGTGGGGAGAGCAGTGATGCGCACTACCTACGACGAAGGAGACGATATCCTCACGGTCCACTTGTCGGAGAAACCGATAGCCCGCGAGTGTTCGCAAGACTGGAACACGCACGTGAGTTATGCCGACGATGGCACCGTTGTGGAAATCGTTATCCTCGAGGCCTCCAAGCAGGGAGCGTGGCCGCTTCCGCGCTCCGAGGTCGCCTGATCCCCGAACCGTACAGGGATCTGACCATCTCGCAAGCGCTCCCCTGCAGCCGGTGATTCTGGCCGGCGGTGGCTGCGCTCCCGGGCGGAGCACTGGACCGTTGGTCCAACGGGGACGCCAGTGTCCGGCTGGATGAGGGGTTCCGAAGTGTCGGAGAATTGACGATGGACAGACAGGACGACGCCGATCGGGAGTTGGTGGAGGACCGAGACGCGAGAAGCGCTTTGTGGGACCGGTTGATGGCTGCCAGGCCGGCATCTGTTGGCCGTAGCAAGGGAGCTATTGATGCGGGCCTGGCAGATGAACGCGCGAGCTGGGACCGGCTAACCGGGATCGGAGTCGAATCTCCTCATTCCTCGTGCTGAGGGAGCGGTTTTTCGGTCGACAGGTCCTTCAGTGTACCCGAGACGTACTTGTGAAGGATGCTCGCTACCAGCGTCTGATAGGGGAGCCCTTCCTCCAGTGCCCGGCGCTGGAGGGCATTCAGGTCGCGGCTGGAAAGGCGGATATTGATCCGACGGTCCTTACGGAAGGTACCTTCGGCGTCCGAGATCAGAGAGCGTCGACGATCCTCATCCAGGTCGGACTGTAGTTCGTCGTTCTCGAAGGCCTCCAGCAAGGCCTGCTCTTCCTTATCCAGGTTAGGCTCACTCATATTACCCCCTGAGATACCGTTGCGTGGCCTTTCGACTCGGGATGATGGTCTTGAGGAAATACCCTTGCTCATCTTCCACGTAGGGGACCAGCCAGGCGTATTCATCCATCTCCACTACGAACATGCGTTGGCTCGGGTATCTCTCCTGATTCGGATGCGCCAGATCATCAAGTAGTTGGTCGGACAACAGCGCAAACAAGACATCTTCGAAGGATATCCCCCGCTCACTGATCAGCGTCTGGTTCTTTTCCGCATTCCAGTTGAACGGCTTCATAGACCTAGCGTAGCAGAATGTGTGCCTATTGGCATCGGGTGGTTCTCGGGTCCGGCCTACGCCTCTGCGTGGGTTCTCACGGCGCGGCCGGCGGGGTGATAATGCCCGCTTTCCCCAACGGACACCGAGCATGACCGAAGAGACCGGCCCCCACCCGCGGATCACCGAATTGCGGCTCAACGGCTTCCGCTCCATCGGCGAGGCGGAGCTGGAGCTGCGGCCCATCAACGTCCTCATCGGGCCCAACGGCTCCGGCAAGTCCAACCTCGTGGGCTTCTTCCGCATGCTCAGCCACATGATGACCCGCGAGCCGCGGCTCCAGGAGTACGTGGGCCGCACCGGCGGCGCCTCGGCCACGCTCACCGACGGCCCCGCGGCCACGCCGCAGCTGGCCGCCGAGCTGGTCCTGCGCACCGAGAAGGGGGCCAACGAGTACGCCTTCCGGCTGTTCCACGCCGCGCCGGACCGGCTGGTCTTCGCCGAGGAGCGCTTTCGCTACCTCCCCGAGGACCACCCCCCCGAGGAGCGCAAGTGGTTCCAGATCGAGGCCGCCGGCCGCACGGAGCCCCAGATCCAGCGGATCGGGGAGGAGGGCAACCGCACCGCCCGGGTCATCCACGGCCTGCTGGGCCGGTGCAAGGTCTTCCAGTTCCACGACACCTCCGCCCAGGCGCGGATCCGGCAGTACTGCCCGTCCCATGACAACCACTACCTGCGCGAGGACGGCGCCAACCTGGCCGCCTTCCTCCTGCGCATGGCCGGCGAGCACCCCGCCCACTACCGCGAGGTGGTCGCCAACCTCCGCGCCGTCCTGCCCTTCTTCGACGACTTCGAGCTGGAGCCGGAGGCGAGTGGGGCGATCATGCTCAAGTGGCGGGAGCAGGGGGCGGACACCCTCTTCGCCGCCCACCAGGCCAGCGACGGCATGCTGCGGGCCATGGCCCTGGTGGCCCTGCTCTGCCAGCCGGCGGAGTGGCTGCCCGGCGTGGTCATCATCGACGAGCCGGAGCTGGGCCTGCACCCCCGCGCCCTGGACCGGATCGCCGACCTGGCCGCCACCGCCTCCGCCGACTGCCAGATCCTCATGGCCACCCAGTCCCCGGACCTGCTGGCCACCTTCGACGCCGAGGACATCCTCGTGGCCGAGCGCCAGGGCCGGCACAGCCACTTCCGCCGCCTGGGCGAGGAGGAGCTGGAGAGCTGGCTGGGGGACTACAGCGCCGACGGGGAGGGGTGAGGACGGCTCGTTCTGGC
>JBKGYA010000168.1:0-4544 GCA_046546335.1 Thiohalospira sp.
ACGCGCCGAGGGCCGGGATCAGGTCTCCAGGCGAGCGTTGACCTCCTGCCAGAGGTCCCGGAAGGACCGTGCCGCCGTGGAGGAGGGAGCGAACTCGAACACTGGGGCGCGTGCCTCGCCCATCTTCTCGACCGGGGAGGCATAGGGGATGGTGTGCTCGAGCAGGCGGGCCCGGGGGTCGGGCCGGGCGGCCATGGTCTGCTGGTGCATGCGCTTGCGCCGGTCCACCATGGAGAAGAAGGGCCAGACGGGCGCGGCGACCTCGTTGTCGCCCAGGAAGTCGAGGAGCTGTTCCAGCGTACGCAGCGACAGGGTCGTGGGGATGGTGGGCACGACCAGGGCGTCGGCAGCCCGGAAGATGTTCTCCGAGACCACGGACATGCTGGGCGGGCAGTCCAGGATCACGAGATCGTATTCGGCGGTCATCGGTTTGAGGCGTTTACGGAGCTGCTGTGCGGGTTTCTTCGTGTCGCCGAACAGCAGGTCCATGTTGCGGTAGTCGAAGTCACCCGGGACCAGGTCGAGATGGTCGAAGTCGGTGCCCTTGACGGCCTCGTCCAGATCGCGCTTGCCCCCCAGGACCTTCCGGGTGCCCTTCACCCTGGGCTTGATGCGGAAGTAGAAGGTGGCCGCCGCCTGCGGGTCAAGGTCCCAGATCAGGGTGCGCCGACCCTCGCGTGCCGCGAGGTAGGCGAAGTTGACGGCAGCGGCGGTCTTGCCGACGCCGCCCTTGCTGTTGTACAGGGCGAGGATGTTCATGCGCGTTCCTCCTTGGCCGACTCGCCTCTGCCCGGCTTGAATAGCGCCGCGTAGGCCCTGCGGTTGGGCGCGGCGTCGAAATCGGCGAAGCGGGCCGCGAACTCGCCCCGAACGCGTGCCTGGTGCTGGACGAGATCATCCACCAGCGCGCCCATGGCCATGAGGGTGTCGGCGGAGGCGCTGCCCTCGGTGGCCATGGCCTCGCCGAATTCCCGGATCCTGTGGGCGTGTACCTCCAGGTCCTGGAATTCGCCCAGATTGTCCAGCAGGGCCTTGATCGCCTTGATCAGGGGCTGGATGTCGCCGGCGGGATAGAGAGCCTGGAAGAACTCCATGAGATAGCGCAGCTTCTTGCAGCTCTTGCGCAGCTCATGGATCGCCTCGTGGGGGCTGTCGTCCGAGATGGCGCGCCCCTCCTTGAGGACCCGCTTGTACATCTTCCAGATCCGTTCGGCAGCCACGGCTCCAGCCGGCCGGCCCGCATTGGGGGCGTCGGGGTCATGCGTCGCCGGCGGCGTTTCCAGAAAGGCTCGCCAGTCTTCCAGGAGCCTGAAGAACTCGGGCGAGGCGAGGTGGCGAGCGAGGCGCGCCTGCTCCTCCGCCTGCCGCCGCTCGAGGAAGGCCCGGAAGGGCTCCAGGTCGTCCCGCATGGCTGCGGAGATGCGCGCGCTGTAGTCGTCGAAGCCCAGCAGGAAGACGTCAAGGTCGCGGGTGGGCCCGGTGATCTGCCCCAGCCAGCCGAAACGCTCCTTGAAATCGTCCAGCGGGCCCGGCGGGAACACGCCCTTGATCTGCGTGAGTGCGGAGCGGGTGCGGCGGGTCGCGACCCGCAGGTCGTGGAGGAACTCCGAGTCCAGGTCGGCGCGGGTGCCCTCGATGTTGGCCTCCAGGGTGCCGAGCAGATGGCGATGAATGCACCGGGCGGCTTCCACGGCCGGCATGTCCGGTTGCAGGCCCACATCGATCTTCGAGGAATAGTCCCCGTACCGTCGGCCGAGGGTGGCCAGGGCCTCCTCGAACCGGCTGCTCTTCGCGGGTTGTATACCCTCCACGGCGGCCAGGGCGGCGGTGACCGCTTCCAGCTCGCGGTTGTAGCCCTTCAACGGTTGCAGCGTCAGCCGGGCCGTCAGCTCGTGATCGGTACCGCGACGAACCCCGCAGCCGGGCGGCACCGGCGTGCCTTCCGGGAGGCGGGCAGTGGCCTCGGTGAGTTCCAGGCGCACCACCGTCTTGCGATCCTCGTTGAGCACCGCCAGCCGCCGCGTTGTCTGCCGGACCTCCACAATGGGCAGCAGGGTGCGGATGCGCGTGGCCTTGAGGATGCCTTCGCGCAGGGGGCCCTCGGGAAGATCGCCGGGCCAGTGCGGAACCGCCGTTACCCGTTCCGGAGTGCCCCCGGCCCCATCCCGGGTGGCCGTGAGTTGGTCGCCGTTGCGGTCGACCCGGAGCGGTCCGCTCCGGGCCGTCAGGCGCCAGTCGTAGGAATCCAGGTAGGTGCTGGCAGTGGTCTGCGCGGTCTCGCTGCCGAGGGTGAAGGGCGAGGGCAGATGGTCGCCGATGGTCTCGGGAGAGAGCGCCTCGGACAGCCGGAAGGTGCGGGCCATAGGGCAGAAACCTCACTCACGCCCCGGTGTGTAACCACACTGTAGCACGCACCCGCCCACGAAATTATTACAAGAGAGGACAAGCAGTTGCGTACCAAGTGCTCCAGGGGCTCGGGTACGGAACAGGCGGTGTGGGCGCACTGGATGAAACGGCCCTGCCCGTTCCGCTGCCCGGCGCGCCCTCCAGGGTCCGGACCAGCAGACGGAGGAAGTAAGGAGGGGAGATTGTCACGATCACGTCACGCCAGGATGCGTGACATCGTGACGGGATAACGTAAGTCACTGAATTACTGGCGCCCCGAGCAGGATTCGAACCTGCGACCTTCCCCTTAGGAGGGGGATGCTCTATCCAGCTGAGCTATCGAGGCGAAGGGGGCGGACTATAGCCGGCCGTCCGGGCGGGGACAAGGGGAGACCCTGCTGACTCCACAGTGCCAGCATCTTACTCCTGGCGCTCGAAGATGTAGACGTCCACGCGCCGGTTGCGGGCGCGATCCTCGGACGAGTCGTTGGACCGGACGGGGCGGGTGTGGGCGTGGCCCTCGGCCACCAGCCGCTCGGGCTGGACACCGCCCTCCTCGAAGGCGTGGACGACGGAGACAGCGCGTTCGGCAGAGAGTGCCCAGTTGGAGCGAAAGCGCGAGCTCTGGATGGGGCGGTCGTCGGTGTGGCCGGCGACCCGGACGTCCCCCGGTGTGCCCTGGAGGATCCCGGCCAGCGTTATCAGTGCCCGGCGGAAGTCGGGGTCGATCCGGACATCACCGGTCCGGAACATGGCCTGCTCCTCGAAACGGATGAGGACGCCGCTCTTCCCGGCGGCGACCTTGATCAGGCCCTTCTGGATGGGCTCCTCCAGGGCGCGGCGGATCTCGTCGACCACCTCTCTGCGCTCCTCCTCGCCGGTCTCTTCCGTGGGCGGGGAGGTCGGTCGTTCCACAGGCTCGACGGTAGAGGGGACCCGGGAGTGGCCCTCCAGGTCGATGACGCTGGGGTCCGCGGCCTCCTCGCTGGTCTCCGGGTTGAGGGTCTGGCGCAGGGAGTTGGCCAGTTGCTCGTATTTCTCGGCATCGATGGTGGAGAAGGCGTAGAGCATGACGAAGAAGACCACCAGTACCGCCATGAGGTCGGCGAAGGTGGTCATCCAGGCCGGCGCGCCGCTCGCGGCCCGGCGACGCCTCACGGCCTCCCCTCCCGGCCTTCGGCCTCGTCGTCCTTGCGGCGCTCCCGACCGGGCAGGTAGGCCCCCAGCAGTTCATCCATGAGGTGGGTGTTGGCACCCTGCTGGACCAGACCGATGGCCTCCATGATGAGGGAGTGGTTGGTGTACTCGGTCTCCGCGCGCTGCTCCAGGTTGTCGGCGATGGGGATGGCGACGAGCTGGGCGAAGACGGCGCCGTAGAGGGTGGTGAGCAGGGCCACCGCCATGCCGGGGCCGACGGCCTCCGGGTTCTCCAGATTGCCGAGCATCTGTACCAGCCCCACCAGGGTGCCGATCATGCCGAAGGCGGGCGCCTGCTCACCGATGCTGCGGAAGACCCGCTGGCCGATCTCGTGGCGCTCCCAGGCGTGGTCCAGCTCCTCGCGCAGGGCGCGCTGGACCGTCTCCGGGTCCATGCCGTCCACCAGCATCTGCAGGCCCTTGCGGTAGAAATCGTTGGGCGCCTCCTCGTCCTCCAGGGCCAGGAGGCCGTTCTTGCGGGCAACCGTGGCGACCTCCTTGCTGCGCTCGATGAGTTCGCGTGGGTGCTCCGCCGGCAGCCGGAAGGCCATGAAGGCAACCTTCAGGGAGTTGCCCACCTGAGCCAGGGAGAACTTGATGAGGGTACCGGCCAGGGTGCCGCCGAAGACGATGAGCAGCGCCGGGGGGTAGAGGAACTGGGCGCTCTCCCCGCCGAGCACGATGGCGCCAACCACGGTGGTGATGCCCAGGAGGAAGCCGATGAAGGTTGCCTTGTCCACGCAGATCCTCGGAATTGGGGGCGGGGCGCGGGTATGTGCCGCATATCGCGACCAATGGTACCAAGCGTTGGCCGCTGGAACAGCCGGCTACAGCGTCGCCCGGATGCTGAAGGAGGGCAGGAAGGGGAAGCCGGAGGCCTCGTCGGGGTCGTCGTAGTCCCGGTAGTCGTCGGCGTAGTCGTAGCCGGTGACGTTGGGGCGCAGCGGCTCGGTGACGTTGAG
>JBKGYA010000169.1:0-4482 GCA_046546335.1 Thiohalospira sp.
GCCCGCCCACCTGCTGGAAGTAGGTGAACTGGGTGACCTCCATGCCGTTGAGCCACACCTCCCAGCCCAGGCCCCAGGCGCCCAGGGTGGGGGACTCCCAGTTGTCCTCCACGAAGCGGATGTCGTGGACCAGCGGGTCGATCCCCAGGGCGCGCAGGGAGCCGATGTAGAGCTCCTGGATCGCCAGCGGCGAGGGCTTGAGCACCACCTGGAACTGGTAGTAGTGCTGCAGCCGGTTGGGATTCTCGCCGTAGCGGCCGTCGGTGGGCCGGCGGGAGGGCTGGACGTAGGCCGCCCGCCAGGGCTCCGGGCCGATGGCGCGGAGGAAGGTGGCGGGGTGGAAGGTCCCGGCCCCCATCTCCATGTCGTAGGGCTGCAGGACGACGCAGCCCTGCTCGGACCAGTAGTCCTGGAGGGCGAGGATGAGGCCCTGGAAGGTGGTGGGATCGCGCTGCATGGGTCCCCGCGGAAACCGTTGAATGGAGCCGGGATTATACCGCCCCGGCGGGTGGCTGCGAACCGCGGCGGGATCCGGGCCGGGGCCCGAGTCTCGTGGCGCCGAAGGGACCCGCGGTCGAGGCCGGTCCACGATACCCCGCCGGGAGCCCGGATGCGGCCGTCGGGGCGCCAGGGAGCGCTTCGCGGTGGTTCCCCATCAGGGTCTGAACGGAGGGTGGCGCCCTTGGCGGTCGGTGAGGCGGCCCAAACCCGTCTCCCAAACCCGCGCTCAGCCAGTGGTTTACGCATGGCCCCCCGGCTCGGGGTCATACCGTGGCGGGTCGGGTTGCGGTTATAATGGCCCCATGAACGAGACAGCCGAAGCGACCCGTACCACCCCGGCCCCCGCCGGGGAACGCGCCCCGCGTGCGGTGGCCCTCATCTCCGGGGGGCTCGACTCCATGCTCGCCGTGCGCGTCCTCCAGGAGCAGGGCGTCCACGTGGAGGGGATCAACTTCTTCACCGGCTTCTGCGTGGAGGGCCATACCCATGCCATCCGCAACAAGGACCGCGACCGGCCCAAGCGCAACAACGCCCTCTGGGTGGCGGAGCAGCTGGGGATCAAGCTCCACATCGTCGATATCGCCGAGGAGTACAAGGACGTCGTCCTCAACCCCCGCCACGGCTACGGCAAGAACCTGAACCCCTGCCTCGACTGCAAGGGCTTCATGGTGGGCAAGGCGCGTGAGTGGATGGAGGCCAACGACTTCGACTTCATCGTCACCGGCGAGGTCATCGGTCAGCGCCCCATGTCCCAGCGCAAGGACACCATGCCCATCATCGCCGAGGAGTCGGGGGCCGACGACCGTCTCCTGCGGCCGCTGTGTGCCCGGAACCTCCCGCCGACCCTCCCGGAGCGCGAGGGCTGGGTGGACCGGGAGCGGCTGCACGGGATCACCGGCCGCTCCCGCAAGGAGCAGATGCGGCTGGCCGAGGGCTTCGGCCTGGACGACTACGCCTCCCCGGCGGGGGGCTGCTGCTTCCTCACCGACGAGAACTACGCCCGGCGGCTCAACGACCTCTGGCAGGGGCGGGGGGAGCGCGACTACGAGCTGGACGACATCATGCTCCTCAAGGTGGGCCGCCACCTCCGCCCCAGCGAGAACTTCAAGCTGCTGGTCAGCCGCGATCAGGGCGAGGGCCAGTTCCTGCGCGGCTACCGGCGTAACCACGCCTGGCTGGAGACGGTGAGCCACGGCGGCCCGCTGGCGCTGGTGGACGGGGAGCCGACGGCCGAGGAGTGGGAGCTGGCCGCGCGCATCGTCGCCCGGTACAGCCAGGGCCGGAACGCGGAGGCGGTCGAGGTCGCCATCACCGACCGCCACGGTTCCACGTGGAACACGACCGTGGCGCCCATGGAACCGGGCTCCATCCCGGAGGAGTGGCTGCTGTGAGCGAGCACGAGCTCGACGCCACCGGGACGCTCTGCCCCGTCCCGGTGATCCGGGTCCAGGACCGGCTGGCCGAGCTGGCGCCGGGGGACATCCTCACCGTCCACGCCAGTGACCCGGGGGCGACCCACGACATCCCGGCCTGGTGCCGCGTCCACGGCCATACCGTCCGGGCGTGCGAGGAGAACGAGGACGGGGTCCGCGTGGTCATCGAGGTCGGCGGTGGCTGACACGGCCACGGCCAGCGACGCGCGCTACCGCGCCTCGCGCCGGGTAACCCTGCTGGGCGCTGCCGGGAATGTCGTCCTCGCCACCGGGAAGATCATCGTCGGCGTCGTGGCCCACTCCCAGGCGCTGGTCGCCGACGGGGTCCATTCCCTGTCCGACCTCTTCTCCGACGCCCTGGTCCTCTTCGGCGCCCGTCAGGGGAACCGGGCGGCGGATACCGACCACCCCTACGGCCACGCCCGATTCGAGACCGCCGTCACCCTGGCCCTGGGCGGGACCCTGGTCGCGGTGGCCGGCGGGCTCGCGTGGGATGCCATCACCCGCCTCTTCCGCCCCGACGCCCTCTTCGTGCCGGGCCAGCTCGCCCTGTGGGCGGCGGCCGCCTCGGTGGTCATCAAGGAGGCCCTCTACCAGTACACCGCCGTCGTTGCTCGCCGGGTTCGATCGCCCATGCTACGGGCCAACGCCTGGCACCACCGCAGCGACGCCGTCTCCTCCCTGGTGGTGATCGTCGGTGTGGCCGGCACCATGGCCGGCCTCGAGTACCTGGACGCCGTGGCGGCGGTCATCGTCGGTGTCATGGTCGGCAAGGTGGGGTGGGACCTGCTCCGCGGCTCCATGCGGGAGCTGGTGGACACCGGCCTGGCGGACGAGCGGCTGGCCCTGATCCGCCGAACCATCCAGGGGGTGGACGGGGTCCGCGACCTCCACCTCCTGCGCACCCGCCGCATGGGCCCCGACGCCCTGGTGGATGTCCACGTCCTGGTCGCCCCCCGGATCAGCATCTCCGAGGGCCACCACATCGCCGAGCAGGTCGTGGCCCGCCTCAAGGAGGAGGTGGACGAGGTCAATGACGTGCTGGTCCACATCGACCCCGAGGATGACCAGACCCGCGCCCCCTGTGCCCACCTCCCGGCCCGGGGCGAACTCCTGCCCCGCCTGGAGGCGGCATGGGGCGGGACCCGGGCCGGCCCGGCGCGCACCGGTCTCCTCCTCCACTACCTGGACGGCCGTATCGAGCTGGAGCTCCGGCTGCCCCTGGCCCTCCTGGCCGACGGGGGCGACCCGGAGGCGCTGCGCCGGGAGGTGGAGGCGGCCCTCGCCGAGCCGGTTCCCGAGGTGGGGAGTGTGCGGCTGACCTTCGAATAGGGCATCATGGGCTAAAGCCCCAGGATGGTGCCCAATCATGGTGCATACGCACCGACTCAGTGCGGCAGAGACTCGCTCCCCCGTGCCGTGTGCAGCCAAGCCCCTGATCCTTCGCGATCCGGTGGTTGGCACGGACTCTGCTTTCTTCAGGGGCAGAGCGGGCCCGCCCGCCACCCGCAATCACCCAGATCGACCCACGATTAGGAGGCGCAATAGCCATGGCTGACCAGGCCCTCAAGATGATGCAGGACTACGGTGTGAAGTTCGTCGACCTGCGCTTTACCGATTCCCTGGGGAAGGAGCAGCACGTCACCCTCCCGGCCGGCGAGATCGAGGCCGACGACTTCAGCGAGGGGAAGATGTTCGACGGCTCCTCCATCCAGGGCTGGAAGGGGATCAACGAGTCGGACATGATCCTCATGCCCGATGCCAGCACCGCGGTGATGGACCCCTTCACCGACGAGCCCACCATGAACCTGCGCTGCGACATCGTGGAGCCCTCCACCATGCAGGGCTACGAGCGCGACCCCCGCTCGGTGGCCAAGCGCGCCGAGGCCTACATCCAGTCCACGGGCGTGGCCGATACCGCCCTGTTCGGGCCGGAGCCGGAGTTCTTCGTCCTCGATGACGTCCGCTGGGGCGTGGACATGGCCGGCGCCTTCTACCGCGTCGACTCCGAGGAGGCGGAGTGGAACTCCGAGACGGTCTTCTCCAGCGGCAACATCGGCCACCGCCCGAGCATCAAGGGCGGCTACTTCCCGGTGCCGCCGGTGGACTCCCTGCACAACCTTCGCGGTGCCATGTGCCAGGCGATGGAGGAGATGGGCCTGGGCGTCGAGGTCCACCACCACGAGGTCGCCACCGCCGGCCAGTGCGAGATCGGCACCAAGTTCAACACCATGGTGGAGAAGGCCGACGAGACGCAGATCCTCAAGTACTGCGTCCACAACGTCGCCCACGCCTACGGCAAGACGGCCACCTTCATGCCCAAGCCCCTGGTGGGGGACAACGGCTCCGGGATGCACGTCCACATGTCCCTGTCCAAGGACGGCGTGAACATCTTCTCCGGCAACGAGTACGCTGGGCTCTCCGAGAACGCCCTCTACTACATCGGCGGCGTCATCAAGCACGCCCGGGCGCTCAACGCCTTCACCAACGCCTCCACCAACAGCTACAAGCGGCTGGTGCCTGGCTTCGAGGCCCCGGTGATGCTGGC
>JBKGYA010000170.1:0-4464 GCA_046546335.1 Thiohalospira sp.
ACGAACCAAGGAGATGGTTAAAGGGGTAGGAGGTTTCCTACCGGCGGCGACGGTCTCCGGGCAGGCCCGCCGGGGTCGCCGCCACCCTTCTACCCGAGCCGCTCGGCGACCCAGCCGCGGACGCTGTCCAGGGCCTCGCCCAGCGCCTCCGGCTGGCTGCCGCCGGCCTGGGCGAAATCGGCGCGGCCGCCGCCCTTGCCGCCCACCTGCGCCGCGACGTGGTTGACCAGTTCGCCGGCCGCGATGCGGTCGGTGAGGTCGTCCGTGACGCCGGCGGCGAGATTGACCTTGCCGTCGCCCGGCACCCCCAGGACGATGACGCCGGAGCCGAGCTTCTGCTTGAGCTGGTCCACGGTGGAGCGCAGCGCCTTGGGGTCGGCGCCCTCCAGGCGCGCGGCCAGGACCTTCACCCCGGCCATCTCCTCGGCCTGGTCGGCCAGATCCGCCCCCTGGCTGGAGGCGAGCTTGTCCTTGAGCCGTTCGGCCTCCTTCTCCGCGGCGCGCAGTCGCTCCTGGAGCTGCTCCACTCGTGCCTCGACACCGTTGCGGTCAGTCTTCAGTTTTTCGGCCAGCCGACCCAGGGTGGCCTCGGCCTCCTCCAGGCGGCGGAAGGCCGCCTCGCCGGTGACCGCCTCGATGCGGCGGACGCCGGCGGAGACCCCAGCCTCCTCGACGATCTTGAACAGGCCGATGTCGCCGGTGCGCGCCACGTGGGTCCCGCCGCAGAGCTCCACGGAGAAGTCGTCCTCGCCCATGGAGAGCACCCGGACGGTATCGCCGTACTTCTCGCCGAAGAGCGCCACGGCACCCATCCTGCGCGCCTCGTCCATGCTGGTGACCCGTGTGTGGACCGGGGTGTTGGCCCGGATCTGGCCGTTGACCAGGCCCTCGATCTCGGCGATCTCGTCGGCGGTGAGCGGCGCCTCGTGGGAGAAGTCGAAGCGCAGCCGCTCCGGCTCCACCAGCGACCCCTTCTGCTGGACGTGGTCGCCGAGCACCCGGCGCAGGGCCGCGTGCAGCAGGTGGGTGGCGGAGTGGTTGTGGGCGGTGCTCGCCCGCCGCTCGCCGGTGACGCCGGCGCGGACGGTGTCCCCCACCGCCAGCTGGCCCAGCTTCAGGGTGCCGACATGGACGTGGGCATTGCCCGCCTTCTGGGTATCGCGAACCTCGAAGCGGGCGTCGCTGCCGGTCAGGGCGCCGGTATCCCCCACCTGGCCGCCGGATTCGCCGTAGAAGGGGGTTCGGTCCAGGACCACGGCGCCCTCCTCGCCGGCCTCCAGCCGGTCCACCGGCTCGCTGCCGCGGAACAGCGCCACCACGGTGCCCTCGGCCTCCAGGGCGTCGTAGCCCAGGAATTCGGTCTCCGCCTCGGTATGGATCCCGGCGTGGTAGTCGATGCCGAACTGGCCGGCGGCCCGGGCGCGCTCGCGCTGGGCCTCCATGTGCTGCTCGAAGCCGGCGATGTCCACGCCCACGCCGCGCTCCCGGGCGATATCGGCGGTGAGATCGGCGGGGAAGCCGTAGGTGTCGTAGAGGCGGAAGACCACCTCGCCGTCGAGCTGGTCGCCCTCGAGCCCGGCGAAGGCCTCCTCCAGGTGCTTCATGCCGGCATCCAGGGTCTCGGCGAAGCGCTGCTCCTCCTTCTCCAGGATGCGCGCCACCCGGTCGGCCTGCTCGGCGAGCTCCGGGTAGGCCTCGCCCATCTCGGCCACCAGCGGGGCCACCATGCGGTGGAAGAAGGGCTCGCGGGTGCCGAGCTGGAAACCGTGGCGGATGGCGCGGCGGATGATCCGGCGCAGGACGTAGCCGCGCCCCTCGTTGGAGGGGAGCACGCCGTCGACGATGAGGAAGGCCACCGAGCGGATGTGGTCGGCGATGACCTTGAGGTGGCTGTTGTCGCGCTCGTAGGCGACCCCGGCCGCCTCCGCCGCCGCCTCCATGAGGTGGCGGAAGAGGTCGATGTCGTAGTTGGACTGGTAGCCCTGCAGCACCGCCGCCAGCCGCTCCAGCCCCATGCCGGTGTCCACCGAGGGGTGGGGCAGCTCGGTCATGGTGCCGTCGGCCTGGCGGTCGTACTGCATGAAGACCAGGTTCCAGATCTCCACGTAGCGGTCGCCGTCCTCCTCCGGCGTCCCCGGCGGTCCGCCGGGGACCTCGGGGCCGTGGTCGTAGAAGATCTCGGAGCAGGGGCCGCAGGGGCCGGTGTCGCCCATGGACCAGAAGTTGTCGTCGCCGTCGATGCGGGAGAAGCGCGCCGGGTCGACGCCGATCTCGTCCAGCCAGATCCGGGCGGCCTCGTCGTCGTCGACGTAGACGGTCACCCACAGCCGCTCCGGCGGCAGGCCGTAGGGGCCGGTGAGCAGGTCCCAGGCGTAGCGGATGGCCTCGCGCTTGAAGTAGTCGCCGAAGCTGAAGTTGCCCAGCATCTCGAAGAAGGTGTGGTGCCGGGCGGTATAGCCGACGTTCTCGAGGTCGTTGTGCTTGCCGCCGGCGCGCACGCAGCGCTGGGAGGAGACGGCGCGGGTGTAGCCGCGCCTCTCGTGGCCCAGGAAGGTCTCCTTGAACTGGACCATGCCGGCGTTGACGAAGAGCAGCGTCGGGTCGTTCTCCGGCACCAGCGGGCTGGAGGGGACGACCTGGTGGCCGCGCTCGGCGAAGAAGTCCAGAAAGGTCTGGCGGATGTCGGCGCTTCTCATGCGGTTATCCCGTACTGCAAATTCAGTCGTCGTCCTCGCCCACCACGCGACGGACCTGCTCGGCAGTGAAGCCGCGCCCCTGGAGGAAGCGCATGCGCTTCGCCCGCTCGCGATAGTCGGCCGGGGGATCGGCGTCGCCGAAGCGGTGGTGGTAGGCCGCCCGGGCCTGCGCCACCCAGTCCACCGCCTCCAGATGGGGATCGGCCAGGGCCGGTTCCACCCCGCGCTGGCGCAGCTCGGCGCCGATCTTCATCGGGCCCTGGCCGCGCTCCACGCGGCTGTTGACGAAGGCCTCGGCGAAGCGCTCGTCACTCACCAGGCCCTCGTCGGCCAGCTCCGCCATCACGGCCGCGACGGTCCCCGCCTCGTGGCCGCGCTGCTCCAGGCGGCCCTGCAGTTCGGCGACGGCGTACTCCCGCCGGGCCAGCAGGCGGATGGCCGCCTCCCGTGCCGCGGCGTGGTCGTCGGCGCTCACTCGTCGGCCTTCTCCGCCCCGCTCTCGGCCGCGGCCTCACCCTCGGCCGCCTCGCCGCCGGACCCGGCCTTGCCGGGGAGCAGGCGGGCACGGATGGCGCCCTCGATCTCGGCGGCGGTCTCGGGGTGGTCCTTGAGAAACTGGCGGGCGTTGTCCTTGCCCTGGCCGATGCGCTCGCCGTTGTAGGAGTACCAGGCGCCGGACTTCTCGATGAGCCCCTCCTTGGCGCCCATGTCGATGATCTCGCCCTCGCGGGAGATCCCCTCGCCGTAGAGGATGTCGAACTCCGCCTGCTTGAAGGGCGGGGCCACCTTGTTCTTGACCACCTTCACCCGGGTCTCGTTGCCCATCACCTCGTCGCCCTTCTTGATGGATCCGATGCGGCGGATGTCCATCCGGACCGAGGAGTAGAACTTCAGGGCGTTGCCGCCGGTGGTGGTCTCGGGGCTGCCGAACATCACGCCGATCTTCATGCGGATCTGGTTGATGAAGACCACCAGGGTGTTGGAGCGCTTGATGTTGGCGGTGAGCTTGCGCAGCGCCTGGGACATCAGCCGCGCCTGGAGGCCGACGTGGGAATCGCCCATCTCGCCCTCGATCTCGGCCTTTGGCGTGAGCGCCGCCACGGAGTCGACGACGACCACGTCCACCGCCGAGGAGCGCACCAGCATGTCGGCGATCTCCAGCGCCTGCTCGCCGGTGTCGGGCTGGGAGACCAGGAGGTCGTCCACGTCCACGCCCACCTTGCGGGCGTAGTCGGGGTCCAGGGCGTGCTCGGCGTCCACGAAGGCGGCGGTGCCGCCGGCCTTCTGCGCCTCGGCCACCACGTGCAGGGTCAGGGTGGTCTTGCCCGAGGACTCCGGGCCGTAGATCTCCACCACCCGGCCCCGCGGCAGACCGCCGGCACCCAGGGCCACGTCCAGCCCCAGGGAGCCGGTGGAGATGGCCGGCACGTCCTTGACCGCATCGGCGTCGCCCATGCGCATCACCGAGCCCTTGCCGAACTGCTTCTCGATCTGGCCCAGCGCCGATTCCAGCGCCTGCTTCTTGTTCTCGTCCATAACCGCGATACCCCGCCTGCTGTGCGGCCCGGCTCCCTGCCGGCGCCCGTGTTTGACTCGATACCGATTATCCCACAGATGGCCGTTGCGGGCCT
The DNA here is from genome assembly GCA_046546335.1 of Thiohalospira sp. GTDB lineage: Bacteria > Pseudomonadota > Gammaproteobacteria > Thiohalospirales > Thiohalospiraceae > Thiohalospira. The sequence continues at coordinate 4,328 of JBKGYA010000170.1, forward strand.
AGGCCGCAATGACCGTGGTCGCTCGTGGCGGAGAGGCAGGATGGTCGTAGTCGCCCGCACCGGGGAGGCGGGTAGCCGGTGACAGGTACGCCGTACATACGTCCATGTAGGCTCCACGACGGCATCCCTGCCGTCGA
>JBKGYA010000171.1:0-4454 GCA_046546335.1 Thiohalospira sp.
CGAGGGCGAGGCGGCCCTGGCCGAGGCGCGCCGGCGCTTCGAGGAGGCGGAATCCATGGAGGCCGGGGAGAATATCCCCGCTACCGAGGTCCGCGCCCGGGAGAGCGCAGTGGCGCAGGCGGAGGCGGAGCTGGGCCGGCTGCGGGCCGAGGCGCGCCGCGCCGGGGTCACCCTGGAGCGCCACCGGGTAAAGGCCCCCTTCGCCGGCGTGGTCAGCACCCGGTCGGTGGACCTCGGCGAGTGGGTCACCCCGGGCGACGAGCTCCTGCGCCTGGTGGACACCGACCACCTGCGCATCGACTTCCCGGTCCCCCAGCAGTACTACCGGCAGCTGGGGGAAGAGGCCGAGCTGCGGCTGCACATCGGCCCCGACGAGACCGTAGCGGCCCCCATCGTCGACCGGATCCCGGTGAGCGACTCCGCCGCCCGCACCTTCCGGCTGCGCACCGAGCCGCCGGCCGCCTTCGTCGCCCTGCCCGGCATGGCCGTGGAGGGGACCCTGCGCATCGATACCGGCCGCGAGGCACCCGCGGTCCCCGGTGACGCCCTCAACCGCTACCCGGACGGCCGGGTCACCGTCTGGGTCGCCGAGCCGGCCGGCGAGGGGCGCTTCGAGGTGCAGGAAAAACGAGTGGAGCCGGGGCTGCGCTTCGGCGAACGGGTGGCCATCCGGGAGGGCCTCGAGGGGGGTGAGCGAGTGGTCACCCACGGCAACGAGGCGCTCAACGCGGACATGACCGTCCGCGAGGCGGAGCGCGACGGCAACGGGGGCGACTGATGTTCCCCGCCATCATCCGCCACGGCACCCTGGTCACGGTGGTCGCCCTCATCGTCGTGGTCCTGGGCATCGCCTCGGCCACGCGCATCCCGGTGCAGATGATCCCCGATCTGGAGGTGCGCACCATCACGGTGGAGACCGCCTGGCCGGGGGCGACGCCGCAGGACATCGAGAAGGAGATCCTCATCGAGCAGGAGCGCTTCCTGCGCAACGTCCCCAACCTCCAGCGGATGACCGCCACCGCCTCCAGCGGCTCCTCGGAGATCGAGCTGGAGTTCCCCTTCGGCGTCGACATCACCGAGACCCTCATCGAGGTGAACAACGCCCTCAGCCAGGTCCCCGACTACCCGGAGAACGTGGACGAGCCGCGCGTCGTCGCCGCCTCCTTCTCCGACAACGCCTTCATGTACTTCCGCGTGGCGCCGCTGGAGGACAACCCGCGGGAGCTGGACATCCACATGCTGCGCGACTACGTGGAGGACCACGTCCGCCCGCGCATGGAGAGCGTCGCCGGCGTCTCGGAGGTGAGTGTGGGCGGCGGCGCCCGGCGCCAGGTCCAGGTCAGCGTGGACGAGGCGGCCCTGGCCCGGCGCGGCCTGGGTCTGCCCGATCTGCGCGAGGCCATTCGCGAGCGCAACGTGGACATCTCCGGCGGCGAGATCGACGCCGGCAAGCGCCGCTTCCTCCTGCGCACCGTGGGCCGCTTCCAGGAGCCGGCGGAGATGGAGTCGCTGGTCATCCGCCGCGACGGCGACGAGGTGGTCCGCCTGGGCGACGTCGCCTCGGTGGAGCTGGACCACGGCCGCCTGCGCGAGCTCGCCTTCATCAACGGCCAGCCGGTGCTGGGACTGCAGGTGCGGCGGGAGAGCGGCTCCAACGTCATCGCCATCAAGGAGGCGATGATGGAGGAGGTCGAGGCCATCAACGAGGAGGTCCTCAAGCCGGAGGGGATGCGGCTGGATCTGACCTCCGACGATGCCCGCTACGTCGAGGCCTCCATCGCCAACATCTGGACCAACCTCGCCCTGGGGGCGCTCTTTGCCACCCTGGTCCTCTACCTCTTCCTGCGCTCCTCCCGGGCGACCCTGGTGGGGGTCATCGGCATCCCCCTGGGGACCATCGCCGCCTTCCTGGGGCTGATGCTCACCGGCCGGACCATCAACGTCATCTCCCTGGCCGGGGTCGCCTTCGCCATCGGCATGACCATCGACAACACCATCGTCGTGCTGGAGAACACCGAGCGCCACCGCCGGCTAGGGCTGGGGCGCTTCGAATCGGCGGTGGAGGGGGTACGCGAGGTCTGGCCGGCGGTGCTCGCCTCCACCCTGACCACGGTGCTGGTCTTCCTGCCCATCCTCTTCATCGAGGAGGAGGCCGGCCAGCTCTACTCCGACGTGGCCATCGCCATCTCCTCGGCCATCCTCGCCTCGCTGCTGGTGGCGGTCACCCTGGTCCCCACCCTCGCCGCCCGGCTGGACTTCGGCGACCGCGCCGCCCGCCACGTCGAGGCGGGGGCGCGCTGGACGGGCGCAGTCCTGGGTCTGGTGCGCACCCTGGTGGCCACCCGGTTCCGCCGGGGGGCTACCGTGGCGGTGACGGTGGCGGCGAGCCTGGCGGTCATCCTGGTGCTGACGCCGCCGGCGGAGTACCTGCCCGAGGGGGAGGAGGCCAAGACCTTCGCCTCCATGAACGCCCCGCCGGGCTACAACCTGGACGAGATGCGCGCCATCGCCGAGGAGGTGGAGGCCCACTTCCTCCCCCACGTGAAGGCCGACGGCGACGCGTACTCCGACGGCGAGACCCGCGTGCCGCCGCTGGCCTGGCTCAACATGCAGGTGGACCCGGGCGGGATCCGGATCATCACCGAGACCCGGAACCCCGACCACATCGACGCCCTCATGGACGAGCTCACCCGGGTCTACGAGCAGTACCCGGGGATGCGCGCCTTCGCCACCAAGGGCTCCATCATCTCCGGCAACGACGGCGGCACCCGCAGCATCACCCTGGACATCTCCGGCCCCGATCTGGCGGCGGTCTACCGTGCGGCCGATGCCGTCTACCGGCGCGCGGAGGAGGAGACCTTCGACGGGCCCCGGATCCAGACCCGGCCGGCCTCCCTCTCCCTGGCCCAGCCGCTGGTGGAGGTCCGCCCGGACTGGGACCGGGCCGCCGAGCTGGGCCTGAGCGCCGAGGGCATCGGCTTCACCGTCGCCTCCCTCACCGAGGGGGCCTACGTGGACGACTTCTTCCTGGGCGACGACAAGCTCGACCTCTACCTCTACGGCAGCCAGGGCCGCGATCTGCCCCTGGACCGGCTCCCGGATACCCTGGTCCACACCCCGCGGGACGGGGCGCTGCCGCTATCCACCCTGGCCACCATCGAGGAGACGGTGGACACCAGCACCGTCCGCCGCGTGGACGGCAAGCGCACCGTGACCCTCCACGTCATCCCGCCGGAGGACGTCCCCCTGGAGGCCGGGGTGGAGCGGATCCGCGAGGAGCTCATCCCCGCCCTGCGCGAGGCCGGGGAGCTGCCGAACCAGGTCGGGGTCGACATCTCCGGGGCCAGCGACGAACTCGATGCCACCCGGGAGGCGCTCTCGGGCAACTTCATCATCGCCCTGGCCATCGTCTACCTGCTCATGGTGGCCATCTTCATCCACTGGGGGTATCCGCTGCTCATCATGACCGCCATCCCCCTGGGGGCGGCCGCGGGGGTCGTCGGCCTGGCGCTGATGAACGGGGTGGGCGCGCTGCTGCCCCTGGTGGGGCTCAAGCCCATCCACCAGCCCTTCGACATGATCACCATGCTCGGCTTCCTCATCCTCATGGGCACCGTGGTGAACAACCCCATCCTGGTGGTGGACCAGGCGCGGCGGAACATGGTCGCGGGGGCCACCTCGGCGGTGGAGGCGGTGACCGAGGCGGTGGCCACGCGCCTGCGCCCCATCGCCATGACCACCCTGACCACCATCTTCGGCCTCTCGCCCCTGGTCTTCATCCCCGGCGAGGGCACCGAACTCTACCGCGGGGTGGGCGCCATCGTCCTGTTCGGCCTGCTGGGGGCGGCGACGGTGACGGTTACCTTCCTGCCGGCGTTGACGGCTTCGGTGCTGCGAAGGGGTTGTTGCGATCAAGACGACACCGGGTCGCGCACCGCAGAATGAACGTTGCATTCCTCCTGCGGTGCTTACCACGAACCAGGGCGACTCCTACTGGGAGTAGAACGGACTGAGTCCTGTCCCGAGGCTGGATAGCAGATCCTTCATTGCCGCATCATTGAAAAGCCAGACGTCCGATTCGAAATCCGCCGATCCCTCGGGAATGTGGTCGCCGTCCCGTACGTAGCCATCCCGGATCGCGAACAGCTTGTACTCCGTATCGGACGTGCTCAGCACGTTCCGGAGGCTCCTTGGCTTCTCGACCAGAATGACTTCCGTGCTATTACCGAGCGTCCGCCGTTCCCAATCGACCTCATACGTCTTGTCGTTGTTGCTTGCCCACTTGTAGACCGCAGTGCCGGCTTCATCACCATCGTTACCTTTCAGCGTCAGGTAGATCGTTTCCTCGGTTATACCAGTCTCGATGAACTCGCCAGTCTCCCCTTCCCCGACCAAGAGCTCGCCGAACGTCGTAACTCGTTTTTGGTCGTTGTTGGTAATGAAGTTACAGTTGT
>JBKGYA010000172.1:0-4444 GCA_046546335.1 Thiohalospira sp.
CAGACCGCGCCGCCCGCCTAACGCCCACGGTCCGCAAGGTCGCCGTGGGCGCCGCCGAGCGCCTCCCCCTGTATACCGTTACCAACCTTGCCCGGAGCCTCGAGGCCCTGGGCGAGCTGGGCCTGTTCAGCGTCGGCCTGGCGGGGGAGGGGGAGGCGCTGCTCTGGGAGGTCGACCTGCGCGGGCCCCGGGTCGTCGTCATGGGCGCCGAGGAGAAGGGGCTGCGCCGCCTGACCCGGCGCGCCTGCGACACCGTCGCCCATCTCCCCATGGCCGGGGCGGCCGAGAGCCTCAACGTCTCCGTGGCCACCGGTGTGGCGCTGTTCGAGGCGGTGCGCCAGCGCCGCTGACGGCGCTGGATGATACCCCATGTATCCGGGGCACAACCGCACTGCCCGGCCTACCTTTGCCATCCCTTGGCAACGCCCTGCCGAGCCCATAGAATGGTGCGCTTATCCAGACCCCTTGCCGCCGCCTGCGGGCGCGGCTGTCGCAAACCGTAAGGAGGTCCCATGCGTCATTACGAGATCGTCTTCCTGGTCCACCCGGACCAGAGCGAGCAGGTTCCTGCCATGGTGGACCGGTACCGGTCCATCATCGAGTCCGACGGCGGTGCCATCCACCGCCACGAGGACTGGGGCCGGCGCCAGCTCGCCTATCCCATCAACAAGATCCACAAGGCCCACTACGTCCTCCTCAACGTCGAGTGCAGCAAGGATGCCCTCGACGAACTCTACGGCGCCTTCCGCTTCAATGATGCCGTGATCCGGCACATGGTCCTCTCGCGCGACGAGGCCGTTACCGAGGCCTCGCCCATGGCCAAGGAGAAGGAAAAGGAGAAGGAAAAGGAGCGCGGTGAGCGCAGCAGCGAGGAAGAGAACGTCTAGGACGTGGTCGCGGCCGCGCCGCCACCCGATAACTACCTGAGCGTGGGGGGGCGGGTCATTCAGGCCCCCGAGCGGCGGTTCAATCCCGCTGGCATCCCCATCGCCCGCTTCCGCCTGGAGCATTACTCCGTACAGGAAGAGGGCGACCGGCCTCGCGAGGTCCGCTTCCGCATCCAGGTCATCGCCGCCGGCGAGGCCATCCAGGCGGACGTGGACCGGCTGGAGGAGGGGAGCGAGGCCCGGGTCTCCGGCTTCATCAGTCGTGCCGGATACCGTCAGGGCGATTACCGCCTGGTCCTCCATGCTCGCACCATCGATATTCAGGCCGCCCCCGGAGACACCGGCGGGCCGCCGGAAAACTGAAACGAGGAGACTCGACATGGCCCAGTTCTTCCGTCGTCGCAAGTATTGCCGCTTCACCGCCGAGGGGGTGAAGGAGATCGACTACAAGGACGTGAACACCCTGAAGAATTACATCACCGAGACGGGCAAGATCGTGCCCAGCCGGATCACCGGGACCAGCGCGAAGTACCAGCGCCAGCTCGCCCGCGCCATCAAGCGGGCCCGCTTCCTGGCGCTACTGCCCTACTCGGACCACCACGAGGGCTGAGCGCTCGTGAAGGCCCTCGCCGCCTATATCACGCGCGGCCACCTCTCCGCCGCCCTGGTGGCGGTGGCGGCCGCCGCCGGGGCGCTCTTTCTCGCCCCGCTGGGGTATGTCAGCGGCGGCGCGGTCGCCCTGATGACCCTGGTGGCGGGGCCGGCGAGCGGCCTGGTGGTGGTCGCCATCGCCGCGGTGGTCACCATGCTGGTGGGGCTGCTGGCGGCCGGGGACGTTGCCATCGGGCTGGGGTTCGCTGCCGTGGTCTGGGCGCCGGCCTGGCTGGTGGCTACCGTCCTGCGGCGGACGGTCTCGCTTCCGCTGGCGGTGACCACGGCGGCCGGCCTGGGGATCTTGCTCATCCTCGGTATCCACGGGGCCGTTGCCGATCCGGCGGCCTTCTGGGAGGGGCAGTTGGAACAGATCTTTGCCACCCTGGAACAGCAGGGCGGCGGCCTCGATCCCAGTGCCGAGGAGGCGATGGAGGCCCTGGCCGAGATGATGACCGGGGCACTGGGGGCCGGCATCGCCGTGAGCCTGAGCCTGACGCTCTTTCTGGGGCGCTGGTGGCAGGCGATACTGCAGAAGCCGGGCGGCTTCCGGGCGGAATTCCACGCCCTGCGCTTCGACGACCGCCTGGCCTGGCTGGCCCTGGCCATCGCCGTCGGCGGTGCCGTGGCCCCCGGCGGGACGGGGGTGGTGGCCGGCCATCTCACCCTGGTACTGGTGGTCGTCTACCTGCTCCAGGGCATGGCCGTGATCCACGGATCGGCGGGCGCACGCGGGCTGGGCTGGCAGTGGCTGGCCCTGGTCTACGCCCTGCTCCTGCTGGTGCCGTATACCATACCGGTGGTGGCGGCGCTGGGTTTTCTGGATACGTGGCTGGATGTCCGGCGGCGACTGGCGCCGCCGGACAACGGCCCTCAAGATGGTTGAGCGCGGAGTCCGCGCCGAATCGGAGGTTGCAACGATGGAAGTGATCCTGCTCGATAATGTCCGCAATCTGGGGACCCTGGGCGACCAGGTGAAGGTCAAGCCCGGCTACGGCCGCAACTACCTGGTGCCGCAGGGCAAGGCGGTCCGCGCCACGCCGGAGAACATCAAGGCGTTCGAGGAGCGCCGGGCCGAGCTGGAGCGGCAGGCCGCCGAGGCGCGCCAGGCCGCCCAGAAGCGCGCCGACAGCATCGCCGGCGTCGGCACCATCACCCTGCGGCGCAAGTCCGCCGACGAGGGCAAGCTCTTCGGCTCCATCGCGGCCACCGACGTGGCCGAGGCGCTCTCCGAGGCCGGCGCCGACGTGGAGCGCAAGGAGGTGGTCTTCCCCGAGGGCGCCATCCGCCAGACCGGCGAGTACCAGGTGGAGATCCACCTCCACTTCGACGTGGTCCAGCCCGTCACCCTGGTGGTGGAGGCCGAGTAGCGCCCCGGGGCCGGCGATATGGCCGAGCTGGTCGCTGCCGATCGCGAAGCCGGGGACCTGCGCATCCCGCCCCATTCCGACGAGGCGGAGCAGGCCGTCCTCGGCGGCCTCATGCTGGACAACGATGCCTGGGACCAGGTCGCCGACCGGGTCTCGGAGGAGGACTTCTACCGCCGCAACCACCAGCTGATCTTCTCGGCGGTGCGGGACCTGGCGGAACTGAGTTCGCCCTTCGACGTGGTCACGGTCTCCGAGTCCCTGGATCGCCGTGCCCAGCTCGAGGAGGTGGGCGGCCTCGCCTACCTGAGTACCCTGGCGCGCAACACCCCCAGCGCCGCCAATATCCAGACCTACGCCCGGATCGTCCGGGATCGCTCCATCCTCCGGGAGCTGGTCCACGTGGGCACGCGGGTGGCCGACAGCGCCTACAATCCCGACGGCCGTACCACCGAGATCCTGCTGGACGAGGCGGAGAGCTACGTCTTCGAGATCGCCGAGCGCGGTGCCCGGGGGCGGCAGGGCTTCCGGGGCATGCCGGAGCTGCTCTCGGAGACGGTGGACCGGATCGAGCGGCTCATCGACCAGGACGACGAGTTCACCGGCCTGCCCAGCGGCTTCACCGATCTGGACAACAAGACCGGCGGTCTCCAGGCCTCGGACCTCATCATCGTCGCCGCCCGCCCCTCCATGGGGAAGACGACCTTCGCCATGAACATCGCCGAGACCGCCGCCATCAAGCACCAGCGGCCGGTGGCGGTCTTCTCCATGGAGATGTCCGCCGACCAGCTCACCATGCGTCTGCTCTCCTCCCTGGGCCAGATCGAGCAGGGACGGCTGCGCAACGGCCGGCTGGACGATACCGACTGGTCCCGGCTGAGCTCCGCGGTGAGCATCCTCCAGGGGGCGCCCATCTTCGTGGACGACACCCCCGCACTCACCCCCACCGACCTGCGCGCCCGCTGCCGCCGGCTCAAGCGGGAGAAGGGCGACCTGGGCCTCATCGTGGTGGACTACCTGCAGCTCATGCAGTCCCCCAACGGCGCCCGGGAGAACCGGACCAACGAGATCTCCGAGATCAGCCGCGGCCTCAAGGCCCTGGCGCGGGAGCTGGATGTCCCGGTGATGGCGCTCTCCCAGCTCAACCGCTCCCTGGAGCAGCGGCCCAACAAGCGGCCGGTGATGTCCGATCTGCGCGAGTCCGGCGCCATCGAGCAGGACGCCGACGTCATCCTCTTCATCTACCGCGACGAGGTCTACAACGAGGACAGCGAGTACAAGGGATTGGCCGAGATCATCACCGGCAAGCAGCGTAACGGCCCCACCGGCCACGACATGCTGGTCTTCCAGGGCGAGTTCACGCGCTTTCGCAACTACGTCCGCGACGGCGGCGACGGCTGGGGATGACTCGGCCGGTCCGCGCCGCCATCGATACCGGGGCGCTGGCGAACAACCTCGCCGTCGCCCGCGCCGCCGCCCCCGGCGAGCCGGCCTGGGCGGTGGTCAAGGCCGACGCCTACGGCCACGGCGCGGTGGCCG
>JBKGYA010000173.1:0-4353 GCA_046546335.1 Thiohalospira sp.
CCTCAGCTGCGGAGCTTGTAGCCCCGCTGGAGCAGGGCCAGGGCCAGGCCGCCCGCCAGGAGGAAGAAGAAGGCCCCCATGCCCAGGCTCAGCCAGGGCGAGACGTCCGACTCCTGGATGAAGGCCCAGCGGAAGCCGTCGATCATGTAGAAGAAGGGGTTGAGCAGGGAGAGCTCCCGCCAGCCGTCGGGGAGGCTGTCGATGGAGTAGAAGACCCCGGCCAGGAAGGAGAGCGGCACGATGATGAAGTTCTGGAAGGCGGCCAGCTGGTCGAACTTCTCCGCCCAGACCCCGGCGATGATCCCCAGCGCCCCCAGGATCCCGGAGGCGAGGACGGCGAAGACCAGGGCCACCAGCGGCTCCGCCAGCGGCACCGGGATGAACAGCCCGGCCACCAGCCACACCACCGCCCCCACCAGGACGCCGCGGAGGATCGCCGCCAGGGTGAAGGCGGTGAAGAACTCCGCCGGCGACAGCGGCGAGAGCAGGACGAAGACGATGTTGCCGTTCATCTTCGACTGGATGAGGCTCGAGGAGCTGTTGGCGAAGGCGTTCTGCAGGACGGTCATCATGGCCAGCCCCGGCACCAGGAAGGTCAGGAAGGGGATGCCGTCCCAGATATCCACCCGATCGGAGAGCGCCTGGCTGAAGACCAGCAGGTAGAGCAGCGAGGTGATCGCCGGGGTGAGCACCGTCTGGATGCTCACCTTGCCGAAGCGCAGGACCTCCTTGCGGGTCAGCGCGTACATCCCGCGGATGTTCATCACGCCACCTCCTGGTCCGCGGTGATCTCCAGGAAGACATCCTCCAGGCTCGGCTCCTCGGTGTGGATATCGGTGATGGCCACCTCGGCGCGGAAGAGCGCCGCCAGCACCTCGCCGGCACTGTCGGTGTCCTTGCGCAGGCGCAGGGTCACGCCGCAACCGCTGCGATCCACGATGCGGTCGGCCACCGCCTCCGGCAGCGCCGCATGCTCGTCCGCCAGGGTCAGGCGCAGCAGCCGCCAGGGATAGCGGTTGAGCAGGCCGTCCTTGGTATCCAGGGCGGTGACGGCGCCGTGGTCGAGGATGGCGATGCGATCGCAGAGCGCCTCGGCCTCCTCCAGGTAGTGGGTGGTCAGCACGATGGTGTGGCCCTCGCCGTGGAGCTTGCGGGTAAGCCGCCACAGCGCCTGGCGCAGCTCCACGTCCACCCCGGCGGTGGGCTCGTCCAGCACCACCACCGGCGGCCGGTGGACCAGCGCCTGGGCAATGAGGACCCGACGCTTCATGCCGCCGGAGAGGGACTGCATGTTCTCGTCCCCCTTGTCGGTGAGGTCCAGGAGGTGGAGGAGTTCGTCGATCCAGGGCCCGTTGCGCAGCAGGCCGAAGTAGCCCGACTGCAGCTCCAGGAGCTCGCGCACGGAGAAGAAGGGGTCGTAGACCAGCTCCTGGGGAACCACCCCAAGGGCGGCGCGGGCGCGGCGGAAGTCGGAGACGGTGTCGTGGCCCATGACCCGGACGCGACCGCTGCTGGCCCGCGCCAGGCCGGCGATGATCCCGATGAGGGTCGACTTGCCGGCGCCGTTGGGGCCCAGGAGGCCGAAGAACTCCCCCTGCTCGATGCGCAGGTCCACCCCCTTCAGGGCGTCCAGCAGGCCGTAGTGCTTGCGGACGTCGGCGACCTCCACCGCCGGCGTATCAGCCGTGGTCATGGTCGAGTACCTCCACGATCCCGCTCACCCTGGCGATGGCATCCAGCTGCGCGGGAAGGTGGTGGAATTCCAGGGGGATCGCGCTGCGGCGCGCACCGGCCAGCCAGTCCAGCAGCAGGGCGAGGCCGGCGGAGTCCGCTCGCGTCACGCCTCCCAGGTCCACCTCCCCGCCGGGCGCCTCCATCCGGGCCAGCTCGGGGACGGTGGCAAAGGTCAGCGGCCCCGACAACCGGTATCCCTGCTCCGTGGCCTCCAGCCTCGGCTTCTCCTCACCGCTCACTGCGAATCTCCGGAGTCCTTCTTGCCCGACTCGCCATCCCCCGAGCCGCCATCGAAGAGGAACTCGCCCACCAGCTCCTCCAGCACCATGGCCGACTGGGTGATGGTGATGCGGTCCCCCTCGCCCAGGCTCTGCGGCACGCCGCCGGGATCCAGGGCCACGTAGTTCTCCCCGAGCAGCCCCTCGGTATAGATGCTCGCCGTGGTATCCATGGGGAACTCGTACTCCTGCGCGAGCTGCAGGGTCACCCGTGCCTGGTAGGCGTCGGGGTCGTAATCGATGGCCTCCACCGACCCCACCCGGACACCGGCGACACGGACCGGGGCGCCGGTGGTCAGCCCACCGATATTGTCGAAGTAGGCCTCCACCTGGTAGCTCTCGCCACCCTGGAAGCCGGTCATGTCGGTGGCCCGCAGGGCGAGGAAGAAGATCGCCACCACCCCCAGGACCACGAACAGCCCGACTGCCAGTTCCACCGCCCGGGAAGCATTCATGCCGTCTCTCCAAACATCAGTGCCGTGAGTACGAAGTCCAGCCCCAGCACCGCCAGCGAGGTATGGACCACGGTTCGCGTCGTCGCCCGACCCACCCCCTCGGAGGTGGGCCGGGCGTCATGGCCCTGGTAGACGGCGATCCAGCCGGCCGCCACCCCGAAGGCGATACTCTTGATGACGCCGTTGAGCAGATCCTCGCGGAAGGCCACCGTGGTCTGGATCTGGCTCCAGAAGGTGCTTCCCTCCAGACCCAGCAGCTCCACCGCCACCACGTAGGCGCCCAGCAGCCCCACGGCGCTGAACATCGCGGCCAGCAGCGGCATGGCGATGATGGCGGCGAAGAAGCGCGGTGCCAGGATCCGCCGTATGGGATCCACGGCCATCATCTCCATGCTCGCCAGCTGCTCGGTGGCCTTCATCAGGCCGATCTCGGCGGTGAGCGCCGAACCGGCCCGGCCGGCGAAGAGCAGGGCGGCCACTACCGGCCCCAGCTCGCGCAGCAGGGACAGCGCCACCACCGGCCCCAGGGACTGCTCCGCCCCGAAGTTGACCAGGGTATGGAAGAGCTGCAGCCCCAGGACCATGCCGACAAAGAGCCCCGAGACCAGGATGATGACCAGCGACAGCACCCCGACGCTGAAGACCTGGGCCACCACCAGCCCGGGCCGCGCGAGGGCGAACGGCAGGCTCGCCACCAGGGCGACGAAGAGCTGTGCCGCCCGGCCAAGCCGACGCACCCCGTCGATGGTGCTGCGTCCCAGCTGTTGCAGGGCGGCCACGGGGCCCATCGTTCGCCTCATGAGTCCTCTCCACCGGCCAGGAGCTCTGCCTCGAGGGGGGGCGCGGGGTAGTGGAAGGGCACCGGACCATCCGGGAGTCCGCCCAGGAACTGGCGCGTCCACTCCGATTCGCTGGCCCGCAACTGGTCCGGGCTGCCCGATTCCGTGACCCGGCCATCGGCGACCAGATAGGCGAAATCGGCGATGCTGGCCGTCTCCTGCACGTCGTGCGAGACGATGATGCTGGTCATGCCCAGGGCATCGTTGAGTTCGTGGATGAGGGTCACCAGAATCCCCATGGAGATGGGGTCCTGGCCGGTAAAGGGCTCGTCGTAGAGCATGATGGCCGGATCGAGCGCCACCGCCCGGGCCAGCGCCACCCGGCGTGCCATGCCGCCGGATAGCTCCGCCGGCATGAGGTCCCGCGCCCCGCGCAGACCCACCGCCTCCAGCTTGAGCAGGACCAGCCGGCGGATGATCCGCTCCGACAACCGGGTGTGTTCGCGCAACGGGAATGCGACATTGTCGTAGACCGAGAGATCGGTGAACAACGCCCCGCTCTGGAAGAGCATGCCCATCCGCTTGCGCAGCTGGAACAGCCGGCGCCGCCCCAGGGTGGTCACTTCCTCCCCCTCCACGCGGACGGAACCGGACTGCGGTCGCACCTGGCCGCCGATGAGGCGCAGCAGGGTGGTCTTGCCGGTACCGCTGGGGCCCATGATGGCGGTCACCGAGCCGGGTGCCACCGTCAGGTCCACACCATCGAAGATGGGCTCACCACCATAGCCGAAGGTGAGATCCCGGATCGCTACCGCCTCGTCCGCCACAGGCCCTTCCTCAGGATTCCCCCGGGGCTTGCGGCGATGCCGTGCCGCCCCGTTGCCCGACATGGTACCGGAAGACCGGTCACAACCCCATGAGTTCCGCCACCGTGCGTGCGCGCTCCAGCGCCTCGGGGACCCCCGCCCCGCCCTCGATGACCAGGAAACCCGCCGCCGCGCCGCTACCGGAGAGCGCCTCCCACGCCACCCGCAGCGCCGGCGGCGTGGCGGCCTCGACCGTCATCCGAGTCAGGGCAATGCCGCCGGCGGTGGCGATCTCGCCCGC
>JBKGYA010000174.1:0-4336 GCA_046546335.1 Thiohalospira sp.
GCGATTATAGCGGCGGGTTTCGGTGTACTCCCTCGTGCTTTCCTCCACCGAGTCCTCGTAGTAGTCGAGGCCGGCGGTGAGCATCTGTCGCGCCGAGAGGGTGAAGTCGTTCTGCCAGTGGGCCGTGGTCCGCTCGGTGGCGTGGGTGCTACTGAAACTACCTTCGCTGTAGGTATCTTCGTCGTCGCGGTTGAGGCCGACCCGCAGCTCGCTCTGCCAGACGGAGGCGGGACTGAAGGCGGCATTGAGATGGCCGGCGTCGCGGATCGACTCCTGGTAGCTGTCGCCGCGGTCGTCGTACTCGTTCTCGGCATCGGTGCGGTAGTAGTCCAGGCCCAGCTCCAGGGGGCCGAAGTCGTGGCCGGCGCGGAGGTTGAGGGAGCGGTTCTCGTAGCCGTCGGCATCGTCGTTGCCGTCGGCCTGGTCCTCGGTGGCATCGAAGCCGTCAGTATTGGTGAAGCTGGCATCCATACGCAGATGGGAGTCTCCTTCCTGGATGCCCATGCCCATCGAACCTTCACGGGTGTTGTAGCGCCCCCCGCCCACGCGCAAGTGGGCAGTCTCGCCCTGGCGGGTGATGATGTTGACCACCCCGCCGATGGCGTCGGCGCCGTAGAGGCTGGCGCGGGGGCCGCGCACGACCTCCACGCGCTCGATGACCTCCGGCGGGATGTCCTGGAAGGCGGCGCCGCCGAGGGTCGCCGAGCCCACTCGCTGGCCGTCGATGAGGAAGAGGGTGTGGTCGCTGTTGGTCCCGCGCAGGAAGAGGCTGCTGCTCTTGCCGCGGCCGCCGGTGTTACTGATCTGGATGCCCGTGCGGTTGGAGAGCAGTTCGGGCAGGTCGGCGGCCTGGGATTGCTCGATGTCCTCCCGGGTGAGGACGGTGACCGGGGCGAGGGTGGAGTCGGCGGTCTCGGCGGTCCGGGTGGCGGTGACCACCACGGGGTCCTGCATGGGGTCCGGGGTCTCGGCGGCGACCGGGGTTGAGGCAATGGCCGCCGCGGCAGTGGCGATGAGGCGTCGCTGGAATGGCATGGGTCCTCCTTGTGCGAACTCGGTCAGCGCACCCGCTGGGGGGATCGTCGCGGGGGGAGGAGGACACGGCGGGAGGGACGCAGACGCCCCTGCCGCCCGGGCGCCCTCCGCACCCGCGGCATGACTCCAGGCCGGTCTCCGGGCTCGCGAGCGGGGGTGGGTTCCCGGGCCTGCGCGCCTTCCCGTGCCGGGCGGCACAGTGGCGTAGGGGCGCAGGCTTGGCTCGCCTACCGTTGCGGGGGCAGCGCCGGACTTGCCACGCGGTGAGACTGCGCGGCGCACCGGTCTTCCCGTTTCACCCCGCGGCCGTGGGCCGGCGGGGCACCTGAAGGGCTACATATTGTGCCGGAACGGCACCGGGGGGACAACCTGAGGGCGGTTCAGAAATCCCAGGCGCCGCTGCGGCGGCTGCGCAGGTGGGGCAGGATGACGCCGAGGATGAGGCCCGCCAGCAGGACACCGGCTCCCACGAGGAACCAGTCCCGGTTCTCGGACCCCTCGAGATCGGCGACCTCGGCCTGGAGGCGCTTGAGTTCGGTCTCCATCTCCTTGTTCTCCGAGCGCAGTTCCTCGTTCTCGTCGGAGATCTCCATGGGCCGCTCGGCGGCGGAGCGTACCTCTTCCAGTTCGTCGCGGCGGGACTCGAGGGTCTCCTCCAGTTCCTCCACCTGGTCGGTCAGCTCGTCGCGTTCGGCGGTCACCTCCTCCAGCTCGTCGGAGAGCTCGTCCCGGCGCCGGGTGACGCGGTCCAGCTCGGCCCGGACCTGGGTAAGCTGCTGGGCCGCCGTGCGCTCCTCGGAGAGGTACTTCTCCTGGATCCAGCCTTCCTCACCATCGTCTGTACGCACACGGACGTAATCGCCGTCCTCGCCCTCCTCGATCTTCTCGATGCCGTCGCCGCTCTCCAGGACGGTGACCACCGATTTGTCGCTGCCCGGGCCATCACGCAGCGTGACGTAGAGGACGTCGCGGACCCAGTGGGTGGTCTCTGCCAGGGCGGGCTGGGCGCCCAGCAGGAGGATGAGCGCCAGCAGGAGATATCGCATCAAGCCTTCCTCTTTGCTTCCGCAGCGGATGGGTGAACCCGATACAGGATAAACCGGCGTCCCCGCCGGGGGAATGTCGACGCGTTCACGTTTCGGCGGTCGGAGGTGTGCGCCGCGTGGGGGCCTCGAAGTCGAGGATGGGCCCGGCGGGGACGATGCCGGAGGGATTGAGGCTGGGGTGGCTGCGGTAGTAGTGGTGCTTGATGTGATCCATGCGCACCGTCTCGGCGATGCCGGGCACCTGGTAGAGGGCGCGGGTGTAGTCCCACAGCTCCGGGTAGTCCATGAGGCGCCGGGCGTTGCACTTGAAGTGGCTGTAGTAGACGGCGTCGAAGCGCACCAGTGTGGTGAAGAGCCGCCAGTCCGCCTCGGTGGCCCGGCCGCCGGTGAGCCAGGTCTGCTCCCCCAGGTGCTCCTCCAGCCGGTCCAGGGCCTCGAACAGCCGCTCCCAGGCCGCCTCGTAGGCCGACTGGGCGGTGGCGAAGCCGGCGCGGTAGACGCCGTTGTTCACATCCTCGTAGATGAACTCGTTGAGGGCCTCGATGGCCTCCTGCAGGTCCTCGGGGTAGAGGTCCAGGGGGCGGGCGCCGAGCTCGTCGAAGGCGCTGCCGAGCATGCGCACCAGGTCGGCGGACTCGTTGTTGACGATGGTCCCGCGCTCGCGGTCCCAGAGGCAGGGTACGGTGACGATGCCGGTGACCTTCGGGTCGGCGCGCAGGTAGTTCTCGTAGAGGTACTCGGCGCCGTTGACGGTGTCCCCCGTGGTGCCGGGGAAGTCGGTGGCGAAGTCCCAGCTCTTGGAGCCCATGACGGGGTTGACCACGTCCACGCTGATCATCGACTCCAGCCCCTTGAGGGCGCGGACCGCCAGGACGCGGTGGGCCCAGGGGCAGGCGTAGGAGACGTAGAGGTGGTAGCGGCCGGCCTCGGCGGGGAAGCCGCCCTCGCCGGTGGGGCCGGGGCTGCCGTCCGGGGTGATCCAGTTGCGGAAGGGCTGCGCCTTGCGAACGAACTCGCCGCCCTCCTGCTCCTGCTCCAGCCAGTCCTCGCGCAGCTGTCCCTCTACCAGTAGGCCCATATCACTTCACCCAGACGGTCTTGGCGTTGACGAATTCGCGGATCCCGTGGCGGGAGAGCTCCCGGCCGAAGCCGGAGGCCTTCACCCCGCCGAAGGGCAGGCGCGGGTCGGATTTGACGATGCCGTTGACGAAGGCGGCCCCGCACTCCAGCCGGCGGGCGATGGCCTCGCCGCGCTCGCTGTCGGCGGTCCAGACCGAGCCCCCCAGGCCGAAGCGGGAGCCGTTGGCCAGGGCCACGGCGTGGTCGGCGTCGTCGGCGCGCAGGCAGATGGCTACCGGGCCGAAGAGCTCCTCCTCGAAGGCGCGCTGGCCCTCGGCCACGTGGTCGAGGATGGAGGGCGGATAGAAGGCGCCGGGCCCGTCGGGGAGGGTGCCGCCGGTGACCAGGCGGGCGCCGGCGCGGACGCTGTCCACCACCTGGGCATGGAGCTCGTCGCGCAGGTCGGTGCGCGCCATGGGGCCGAGCTGGGTGGCCTCCTCGGCGGGGTCTCCCATGGCCATGGCCTCCACCCGCCGGCGGAAGCGCTCCACGAAGTCGTCGGCGATCCCGGGGGCGAGGATGAAGCGCTTGGCCGCGATGCAGGACTGGCCGTTGTTGAGGAAGCGGGAGGTGGCCGCCGCCTCCACCGCCTGCTCCAGGTCGGCATCGTCCAGCACGATGAAGGGGTCGGAGCCGCCCAGCTCCAGCACCGCCTTCTTGATGTTGGCCGCCGCCCGGCTGGCCACGGCGCGGCCGGCGGGCTCGCTGCCGGTGAGGGTGACCGCGGCGATGCGCGGGTCGTCGATGACGGCGTCCACGTCCGCCGCCCGGATCATGAGGGTGCGGAAGGTGTCCGCCGGCAGGCCGGCATCGCGGATGACCTCCTCGATGGCCAGGGCGGACTGGGGCACGTTGGAGGCGTGCTTGAGCACGCCGGTGTTGCCGGCCACCAGGGCCGGGGCGGCGAAGCGGAAGACCTGCCAGAAGGGGAAGTTCCAGGGCATGACGGCGAGCACCGTGCCCAGCGGCTGGTAGGCCACCAGGCTCTTCCCGGCATCGGTCTCGATGGGCTCGTCGGCGAGGAAGCCGGGGCCCTGGTCGGCGTAGTACTCGCAGACCCAGGCGCACTTCTCGATCTCGCCGCGCGCCTCGCGGTGGAGCTTGCCCACCTCCCGGGTGATCAGCGTGGCCAGCTC
>JBKGYA010000175.1:0-4299 GCA_046546335.1 Thiohalospira sp.
ACGGCGGCCAGGGCGGCCTCGCGCTCGGCCTCGCCCCACGGCTCCATGTGGAAGAAGGTCTGGCCGGTGGCCGGGTCGATGGATTCGAATGCCATGGTGTTGCCTCCGGATGGCTGGCGCCTGCACCGATTCTGACCCGGGCGGGCGGTGCTGTCATCCTCCAGGGGGCCGGTTCAGCGACCGAGGGCGGTGGCCACCGCCTGGATGCGGGCGCGGCGCACGGCCTCGCCGATCTCGGGGCCCTTCAGGCCCTGTTCGGCGAAGGGGCGGGCCTCCACCGCGGCGGCGGCCTCCCGGGCGGTGCGCAGGATCCCGGGCTGGGGCAGGTCGCGGTCCTCGTAGCCGGGGCGGCCGCGGGCGTCGGCCTCGCAGGCGAGGCAGAACTGCTCGAAGCGCTCCGGCCGGCGGAAGGCGTCCACCCGTTCCAGGAGGTCCACGAGGGTCTTCGGTTTGAGCTCCCCGGCGCGGTGGAAGTGGAGGTGCTCCCGGGCGACGAGGACCCCCAGCTCGCGGAAGGCCTTCGGGGCACGCAGTCGCTGGCACAGCCCCTCCACCAGCGGGACGCCGCGGCCCTCGTGGCCGATGTGGCGGGGCCACTCCGACTGCGGCGTGGTGCCCTTGCCCAGGTCGTGGACCAGGGCGGCGAAGCGGACGACGGGCTCCCCGGAGAGGCGGGCGGCCTGCTCCACCACGCGCAGGGTGTGGTCGCCGGTGTCCACCTCCGGGTGGTGCTCCGGCGGCTGGGGGACGCCGAACAGCGCATCGATCTCCGGGAAGACCTCGGCCAGGGCGCCGCAGTCGCGGAGCACGCGGACGAAGGCGGCCGGGGCCGCCTCGCCCAGGGCGCGCTCGGTCTCCGCCCAGACCCGCTCGGGGACCAGGGCGGCCACCTCGCCGGCCTCCACCATGGAGCGCATGAGGGCGCGGGTCTCGTCGGCGACGGTGAAGCCCAGGGGCTCGAAGCGGGCGGCGAAGCGGGCGACCCGCAGGATCCGCACCGGATCCTCGGCGAAGGCGGGGGTGACGTGGCGCAGGAGCCGCGCCTCCAGATCCGCACGACCGTTGTAGGGGTCGATGAGCCGGCCGTCGGGATCCTCGGCCATGGCGTTGATGGTGAGATCCCGCCGTGCCAGATCCTCTTCCAGGGAGACGTCCGGGGCGGCGTGGAAGGCGAAGCCGTGGTAGCCGGGAGCGGTCTTGCGCTCGGTGCGCGCCAGGGCGTACTCCTCGCCGGTCTCGGGGTGGAGGAAGACGGGGAAGTCCTTCCCCACGGGGGTGAAGCCCCGCGCCTCCATCTCCTCCGGCGTGGCGCCCACGACCACCCAGTCCGTATCGCCCGCCGGCCGACCCAGCAGGTGGTCGCGGACGGCGCCGCCCACGCGGTAGGCCTGCAAGGCGGCCTCAGCGCCCCGCGCGGCTGCGGTAGTCGGGGTAGCGCCAGCGGGCGGTGCGCCCGGCGAGGTAGATGGGCGCCACCGACTCCAGCGGCGTCGGCTCGATCCCGAAGATGGCCGGGAAGTCCCCGTCGCAGACGTTGTCGGTGAGCAGGGAGCGGTAGTTGTCCAGGGAGAAGGGCTTGCCCGGGACCCATTCCAGCACCGCCGCCTGCAGCCAGGAGAGCCCCTTGCCAAGCGGGATGATGGGGCGCTGGTGGCCGGTCTGCTCGCCCACGTAGCGCACCAGTTCCTCCAGGGTGTAGGTGCGCGGGCCGCAGAGGTCGTAGCGCTGGCCGATGGTGTGGCGGTCGTCCAGGGCGTGGACGAAGGCGGCCACCACGTCGTTGACGTAGACCGGCTGGAAACGCGCCCACGCCCCCGCCAGCGGGAGGACGGGGCTGACCCGCAGCAGGCCGGCGAAGCGGTTGAGGAAGCTGTCCCCGCGGCCGAAGATCACCGACGGCCGGAAGGCGGTGACCTCCATGCCGTCGGCGTTCATGACCAGGTTCTCCGCCTCGCCCTTGGTGCGCTGGTAGTGGCTGCGGCCGTTCTCGGCGTCGGCGCCCAGGGCGCTCATGTGGAGCAGCCGGTGGATCCCGTTCTCGCGGCAGGCGGTGAGCAGCCGCCGGGTCAGGTCCACGTGGGCGTGGCGGAAGCCCCGGCCGGAGTGGCCGCGCTCGTTGAGGATCCCGACCAGGTTCACCACGGCGTCGACGCCCCCCAGGGCCTCGGTGAGGGCGAACTCGTCCTGGATGTTCACCTCCTCGACGCTGACGCCGGGGATGACGATGAGCTCCTTGTTGCGCTCGCGGTGCCGGGTGAAGACCCGGACCCGGGTATCCTTGCGGGCGGCGAGTTCCTGGGCCAGGTGGCGGCCGACGAAGCCGGTGCCGCCGAGGATGGCAATGGTTCGCTTGGTCATGGCGCTTCCCGTTGGCCGGGCGGCTCGAGGGCCGCGGAAGGTCGCCAATTCTTCCCACAACGTCGGCAGGGGTCAAGGCGGGGGCGGATCCCCGCAGGGCGTTCGCATACTCGGAGGCGGGCGGTCCAGGTCCCGGATACCCGATACGCCGTGAAGACGTCCCTGTCGGCTCGACGGCAGCCTCCCTGCTGCCGACGATCGGGTATCCGGGACCTGGACCGACCGCGCGTCCTGTTCGGACCAAGGACGCGGACACCCTGCGGATCCCCGGGGACGCCTAGCCGGGCCAGGGGCCGGTGCGCCGGCCCAGGGAGTCGAGGCTCAGGGTCCCGTCGCCCTCCTGAGCGCCGCCGGAGAGGGGGGAGGCCGTGATGGTCCAGCGGCCGTCGTCGGTGGTCACCCGGAAGCCGTAGTGGTCGCCGTCGCCGGTATTCAGGTCGTCGGTGCAGTCGTCCAGTGACGCGCCGTCGGCCATGCATTCGTTGAGCTGGCGCTGCAGGGCCTGGAGCCGTTCCACGGCCTCCATTCGGCGCTGCTGGTCCTGGTGCTGCTCGTAGGCGTAGCCGGAGAGGGCGGCGAGGATGGCGACCACCGCCATGGCGATGATGAGCTCGACCAGGGTGAAACCCCGGGCGGGTCCCGGGGGAGTCGGGGTCCGGGAATGCATGGCGCCTCCCTGCGCTGCGGATCCGGTAAGATTCTCGCGCTCCTGCCGGGGTCGGGCAAGGGCGTCGCGCCGGATGCAGGGTGTTGGCTTCTCGGGGCGGCCGGTCCAGGTCCCGGATACCCGATACGCCGTGAAGACGTCCCTGTCGGCTCGACGGCAGCATCCCTGCTGCCGACGATCGGGTATCCGGGACCTGGACCGGCCGCGAGTCCTTTCCCGAGCAGGTACGCGGACCCCCGTTCCCGGAGGCCATCAAGGATTGGTGATCGGCTCCCGGACCAGGAGGCGGCCCAGCCGGCCGGTGAAGAGCGCCAGCGCGGCCCAGGCCAGGGCCGAACCGGCCACCGCCAGCCACCACCAGCCCCCGAGGTGGCCGGCGGCGAAGGCCAGCACCCCGGCGTGGGCCAGGCCCTGCTGGGTCCAGCTCCAGACCCCCATGGGCAGGGGGTGGCCGGTAAAGCGGGGCAGCATGTGCTCGCCCAGGCCGTAGAGGAAGAAGGTCAGAAAGCCCAGGGTGAAGAGGTGCAGCGCCGCGGGATGGGCCGGGCCGCCGGCGAACCAGCCCTCGGCGGGGAGGGCGGCTCCCGCCAGGACCAGGTAGACCACCGCGGCGGCGATGGCCGCCCGGCTGGTGGTCGCCAGTCCCAGCCCCACGTGGCGGGTGGCCGAGGCGGCCCGCTCCGGGGCGTCGGGGACCAGCGCCAGGGCCTGTTCCCGGCTCTGCATCCCCACGCCGGCCAGTTCGCCGTCGATGACCGTGGCGGGGACCGAGCGGATGCGCAGTCGGCGCGCCAGCTCCCGGCCCTCGGGCTGGCCCATGTCCACCACGGCGAAGTCGATGGCGCGCTCGCCGGCCACCCGCTGCCAGACCTGCTCCGCCTGGTGGCAGGTGGGGCACCACTCGGAGACCAGCAGTTCCACTCGGTGTTCGCTCACGTTCCCCTCCTTCAGTCGGCGCAGCGCATGCACTGGACGTCGTAGCGGTCGATCCAGCCCTGCAGGGCCTCCACCGCCTCGCTCCCCGGCGTCAGCCGCTGCCAGGCCTGGTCGGGGTCGTCCGGCCGGAAGACCACCAGCCACGCCTCGCCGTAGGGGTCGACGTTGACGATGTCCGGCTGATGGCCCACGGCCTCGTTGATCGCCTCGATGGTGCCGTCGAAGGGGGCCGGGATGCCGCCGGCCCACTTGCCCGATTCCAGGCGCGCCACCGGCTTGCCGGCGGCCTGGTGGCGGAGATCGACGAGCTCTCCTTCCACAGCGCCACCCACCGCCTG
>JBKGYA010000176.1:0-4281 GCA_046546335.1 Thiohalospira sp.
CCCCGGCGGCCCGCGCCCCCTGTGGCTGCTGGAGGTACCCCGCCCCCTGGAACGGCCGCCGGAGGTGGCCGGGGAGCCGGAGCGCATCGAGGCGGGCTGGTGGGACGGCGCCGACTGCGCCCGGGACTACTACCCCGCCCGGGAGGCGGACGGCCGCCGGGTCTGGGTCTACCGCGACCGCCGCGACGGGGCCTGGTACCTGGCGGGGCTGTTCGGCTGAGCCGTCGGTAGCGGGCGGCTCAGCGCACCGGCTCCTCCTCCCCCTCGCCGTCGACATCCTCGGGATCGGGGGTGAGGACCCGGTCGCGGCGGCGATGGAGACGGCGGGTGTAGCGCGCCGCCTTGAGCCCCTGGTCCACGGCCCGGCGCAGGGCGCTGATCCGGTCCAGGGCGGCCACCACCCGCCGCACCGGCTCGCGGTCCTCGCTGCCGGCCCGGAGGATGGCCGCCTTGACCGCCTGGTAGTCGGCATCGAAGGCCTTGAAGGCGCGCTTGACCGCCTTGCGCGGCCACGCCGACGGGTCCGCCCGGGCGGCGTCCAGCTCGCCCACCGCCTGCGCCTCCAGCCGGGCGATGGCGGCGGCCAGCTCCGGATCCTCGGGCTCGCCGCCGGCGGCGCGGTGGGCGGCCATATCCACGGCGCGCTCGGCCATGTCCTGGTAGTAGTGGGTGACCCGGACCACCTCGGGCAGCGCCTCGGCCACCTCGGAGGGGGCCTCGTCCCGCCGGATCCGGTTGACGAAGTCGTCGATGGCCAGCCCCAGGTCGGTGACCGCCTGGCGCTGCTCCCGCAGCTGCGGCTCCTCGTCCCCGCCCTCGTCGTTCACCGCCTGGCGCACGGCGGTATGGGCCTGCTCGCCCATGCGCGCCAGCTCCAGGGTCGCCGCCTCCAGCGCCAGGCCGGGCGCCTCCAGCAGCGTGTGGTCCAGGTGGCGGGGCTGGCCGGCCACGGCCTCCCGGCCGCGATAGCGACGCTCCAGCCAGCGCACCAGCGCCGGCGTGGCCGGCCACAGCAGGGCGATCCCCAGCAGCTTGGTCTGGGTATGGAAGAGCGCGAGCACCGTGGCCGGCTGCAGGGCCAGCCCCAGGCCGCCGGCGGCCAGCCGGGAGAGCTCCAGCAGTGGCGCCAGCAGGGCGAAGGCCGCCACCGCCACCACCGTGTTGAAGACGACATGGGCGGCCGCCACCCGGTGCGCCGGGGCGGTGGCCCCGATGGCGGCGAAGACGGCAGTGGAGGTGGTACCGACATTGGCGCCGATGACCATGGCCGCCGCCGCGGTCAGGGGGATGAGCCCGCTACCGGCAGCGGTGAGGGTCACCGCCAGGGCGGCGCTGGAGGACTGCATCACCACGGTCATGGCGATGCCCAGGAGGGCGAGCAGCAGCAGCGCCACCACCCCCTCGCCGGCGCCGGCCATCCACTCCAGGGCGACATCGCCGGCGGTCATGGTCTCGTGGAGGACATCCAGCCCCAGGAAGAAGATCCCGAAGCCGGCCACCGCCTCCCCCAGGGCGCGCCGGCGCGGCCGGCTCGACAGGACCCGCAGGAACATCCCCAGGGCGATGGCCGGCAGCGCCAGGGCGCGCAGGTCCACGTTGAAGCCCAGCAGGGCGACGATCCAGGAGGTGAGCGTGGTCCCCAGGTTGGCGCCATAGACCACCCCCACCGACTGGGCGAGGTTGAGCAGGCCGGCATTGACGAAGCCGACCACGGCGAAGAGGACCGCGCTGGAGGACTGCACCGCCGCCGTGATGGCGACCCCGGAGAGGAGCCCGCGAAGACGGCTCCGGGTGGAGGCGGCAAGGATGGCGCGCAGGGTGCGGCCGGCGGCGACCTGCAGGCCGTCGGTCATCAGCCGCATGCCCAGCAGGAAGAGCCCCACCCCGCCCAGGAAGGCGAGCACCGCGCCGATATCCATCTCCGTCCCCCTTATCCGCGAGGCGGCAACCATGCCACGGACGGGGCGGCGGGGAAACGGGCCAGCGCCTGCCCACCGGCGCCCCCGAGCAGGCGGACATCCTGCCCTTGCCCACCCCGATAAGTGTAAATAGGATCACCTTATGTCCGATGCCCCCGCCTGTGCCGAGCTCCACTGCCTGTCGCGCTTCTCCTTCCTGCGCGGGGCCTCGGACCCGGCCGAGCTGGTGGCCACGGCGGCGGAGCGCGGCTATACCGCCCTGGCGCTTACCGACGAGTGCTCCCTGGCCGGGGCCGTACGCGCCCACGAGGCGGCCCGGGAACACGGCCTGCCCCTGATCCACGGCAGCGAACTCCACCTGGCGGCCGGGGATGGCCTGCCGCCCCTGCACCTGGTCCTGCTCGCCGCGGATGCCGGGGGCTACGCCAACCTCGCCGGCCTCATTACCACCGGCCGCCGACGAGCCGACAAGGGCGCCTACCACCTGACCCCGGCGGACGTCGCCGCCCGTGCCGAGGGCTGCCTCGCCCTCTGGGTGCCGCCCGCGACCGCCGATCCCGATCCGGCCCCCGGCCACTGGCTCGCCGCCACCTTCCCCGACCGCGCCTGGCTGGCCGCGGAGCTCCACCGGGACGGTCGCGACGACCAGCGACGCGCCGGCCTCGCCGCCCTGCAGGGGGCCACCGGCCTGCCGATCACCGCCGCCGGCGATGTCCACATGCATCGCCGCGGCCGCCGCGCCCTCCAGGACCTGGTCACCGCCATCCGCCACAACACCACCCTGGAGGGGGCCCGCCCCCATCTCTTCCCCAACGGCGAGCGCCACCTGCGCCCCCGGGATGACCTGGCCCGCCTCTACCCGGCCGAGTGGCTGGCGGAGGGCGTGACCATCGCCGGGCGCTGCACCTTCTCCCTGGACGAGCTGGAATACGCCTACCCCGACGACGACCTCCCCGCCGACGAGCCACCGGCGGCCACCCTGCGGCGGGCCGTGGAGGCCGGCATGGCCGAGCACTGGCCCGACGGCGCCCCGGAGCGGGTGGCGCGCCAGGTGGAGCACGAGCTGGCCGTCATCGCCGAGCTGGGCTACGAGGCCTACTTCCTCACCGTGGCCGACCTGGTCACCTTCGCCCGCAACCGCGGGATCCTCTGCCAGGGCCGCGGCTCGGCGGCCAACTCGGCGATCTGCTACTGCCTGGGCATCACCGCCGTGGACCCGGCGCGCTCCGCCCTGCTCTTCGAACGCTTCCTCTCCCCCGAGCGGGGGGAGCCACCGGATATCGACGTCGACTTCGAGCACCAGCGCCGGGAGGAGGTGATCCAGTACGCCTTCGCCAAGTACGGCCGGGAGCGCGCCGCCCTGGCGGCCACGGTCATCACCTACCGCCCCCGGGGCGCCCTGCGCGATACCGCCCGCGCCCTGGGCTTCGAGCCGGCGGCGGTGGACCGGCTGGCCGGCGCTCTGGCCCGCTGGGACCACGGCCTGCCACCCCCGGAGGCCCTGCGCGAGGCCGGCTTCGACCCCGAAGCCCCCGGTGTACAACGGCTGCTGACCCTGGCCGGCGAGCTGGTGGGCACCCCGCGCCACCTCTCCCAGCACGTGGGCGGCATGGTCATCGCCCGGGAGCCGCTGCACCGCCTGGTGCCGGTGGAGAACGCCGCCATGGAGGGGCGCACGGTGATCCAGTGGGACAAGGACGACCTCGCCGCCATGGGCCTGCTCAAGGTGGACCTGCTCAGCCTCGGCATGCTCTCCGCCATCCGCCGCGCCTTCGACCTGGTCGCCGGCTACCGCGGTCGGCAGCTCTCCCTGGCCGCCATCCCCGCCGAGGACCCGGCCGTCTTCGCCATGCTCGCCCGGGGCGACTCCCTGGGCGTCTTCCAGGTGGAGTCCCGGGCGCAGATGGCCATGCTGCCGCGGCTGCGGCCGGCGACCTTCTACGACCTGGTCATCCAGGTCTCCATCGTCCGCCCCGGACCCATTCAGGGCGACATGGTCCACCCCTACCTGCGTCGCCGGCAGGGGCTGGAGCCGGTGGAGTACCCCGGCGAGGCGGTGCGCGGGGTGCTGGAACGGACCCTGGGCGTCCCCATCTTCCAGGAGCAGGTCATCGAGCTGACCATGGTGGCCGCCGGCTTCTCCGCCGCCGAGGCCGACCACCTGCGCCGCTCCATGGCGGCCTGGAAGCGCGGCGGCGGGCTGGAGCCCTTTCGCGAGCGGCTCCTGGCCGGCATGGCGGCCAACGGCTACGCCGCCGAGTGGGGGGAGCGGATCTTCGAGCAGATCCGCGGCTTCGGCGAGTACGGATTCCCGGAGTCCCACGCGGCCAGTTTCGCCCTGCTGGTCTGGGTCTCCGCCTGG
>JBKGYA010000177.1:0-4258 GCA_046546335.1 Thiohalospira sp.
CGCGGGTCCTGGTGGCCCGGGTGCTGCAGCAGCGCCCGTGGCCCGAGGTGGCCGCGGTCGCCGGCCTCTCCGGCCGCCGGGAGGCGGTGGCCGCCCTGCGCCGCGCCCTCGGGGCGGGCCTCAGTTGAGGTAGACGATGCTGGCGTTGAGCAGGGTGGCGTAGCCCACCCAGACGATGTAGGGGACGAAGAGCCACCCCGCCACCCGGTCGAACGCGGCGAAGGCCTGCCAGGTGGCCAGGATGGCCGCCAGGAGGAAGACGATCTCCACCAGCGCCCACCCCGGCGACTGCAGGCCGAAGAAGACCACACTCCACCCCAGGTTCAGCCCCAGCTGGACGAAGAAGAGCGCCAGGGGGTGCGGCGTCTCCCGATCCCAGGCGAGGCCCGCCACCCGCCAGACCCGCCAGGCGGCGATGGCCATCATCACGAACAGCAGGTTCCAGACGATGGGGAAGGCGATGTCCGGGGGCGTGAAGAAGGGCCTCGCCAGCTCCCGGTACCAGGGGTCCAGGGCCGGGCGCGTGATGGCACCGCCCACGGCCCCGGTGGCCAGGCAGAGCACCAGCAGCCCCAGGAGCATGAGGCGGTCCTTCCAGACGGGCGGGGCGGTCTCGTGCATGGGTGACTCCCTCTCGGCTCCCTGAATGGCGCAGGGTTCGGCTCCGGGGAGACGGTACCGCAGCCGCGCCCCCCTGTCAGCGCCGCCGGATACGGCTACACTTCCACCGGGAATCCATCCCGACAGAAAGAATGCCTATTCACAAGAAAGAGGGAGAGCCACATGCGCATGGCAGAGCGGAGGGTCATCGTCACCGGCGGGGCCAGCGGCATCGGCGAGGCGACGGTTCGCGACCTGGTCATCCAGGGGGCGCGGGTGGTCATCGCCGACCGGGATGACGAGCGGGGCGCGAAACTGGCGGAGGAGCTGGGCGAGGCGGTGACCTATCAGCGCACGGACGTCGCCGACGAGGACTCCGTCACCGCCCTCTTCGATGCCGCGGAGTCGACCCTGGGCGGTGTGGACGGCCTCTTCAACAACGCCGGGATCGGCCACATCGGCCCCTCCGCCCAGCACCCGCTCACCGACTGGCAGCGGGTCATCGACATCAACCTCACCGGTGTATTCCTGGTGGCCAAGCACGCCATCGCCCGGATGGAGGCCGCCGAGGGCGGCGCCATCGTCAACTGCGCCTCCATCCTGGGGAACTTCGGGCAGTCCCAGACGGCGGCCTACTCCGCGGCCAAGGGGGGCGTGGTCAATCTGACCCGGACCCTGGCGCTGGAGTATGCTCAGAAGGGGATCCGGGTGAACACCGTCTCCCCGGGCTACATCATCACGCCGATACTGGATGTCCTGGATCAGGAGACCAGGGACTACCTGGCGGGGCTCCACGCCATGGGCCGCATGGGCCGGCCGGAGGAGGTGGCGCGCGCGGTGACCTTCCTGCTCTCCGACGAGGCCTCCTTCATCACCGGCGCGCAGCTGCTGGTGGACGGCGGCTTTACCGCCGGCAAGAGCTAGCTATTCGTCCGCCATGGCATCGCGGGCCGATTCGATGCGCTCTTCGAGATAGTGACCGTAGTAGTCCTCCGAGGAGACACCGACCAGATTCTCGGCCACGCTCTCCCCCTTCGGGGTCAGGAAGACCAGGGTGGGCGTTACCTCGACGTCGTATTCCTTACCCAGCTCGCGATGTTCCATGGTCTCCCCGGAGAAGCTGGTGAGGTCGCGTTTGCTCCCCACATCCACCTCGCGGATGGTGACATCCTCCCCCTCGCTCTCCATGGGGTCGAGGTGGTTCTTCTTGACGTAATCGCAGTACTCGCAGTTATCCGCCGTGAAGGCGAGGATCACCGGCTTGTCGGTATCCAGGTCGCTCAGGTCGCGAGCACCGGTGAGATCCGCGGCGTTGGTGTGCTCGCCGGCGGCGGCCAGCAGGAGCAGGGCGGTCAGCAGGATCAGGGTCCTGGCGCGAATCAGGGGCATGGTCTTGGACTCCTCCCGGCAATGGGTCGGCATTGTATGCTTCGGGGCTGGAAAATGGACAACAAGCGACCATGACCGGTTCCCGCGGGTAGATTCCCCGGTGCCGGGCGATTGCCCGGGGCACGGGCGCCGACGTAGCATAGGTGCCTCCACGCCCAGTCGAGCCCCGTCCATGCCCGAGCCCCTGCGCATCGCCACCCGCAAGAGCCCGCTTGCCCTGTGGCAGGCGGAGTATGTCCGCGACCGCCTCCAGTCCCTCCACCCGGGGCTGGAGGTGGAGCTGGTCCGCATGACCACCCAGGGGGACCGGGTCCTGGACTCGCCGCTGGCCAAGATCGGCGGCAAGGGGCTGTTCGTGAAGGAGCTGGAGAACGGGATGCTGGAGGGGCGGGCCGATATCGCGGTCCACTCCATGAAGGACGTCCCCATCGAGTTCCCCGAGGGGCTGCACCTGGCGGTGATCTGCCCGCGGGAGGACCCGCGGGACGCCTTCGTGAGCAACCACTACGGCCACCTGGACGAGCTGCCGCAGGGGGCCGTGGTGGGGACCTCCAGCCTGCGCCGCCAGGCCCAGGTGCGCGCCCGGCGGCCGGATCTCGAGATCCGCGACCTGCGGGGCAACGTGAACACCCGCCTGGCCAAGCTGGATGCCGGCGACTACGACGCCATCATCCTCGCCTGCGCCGGGCTGCGCCGCCTGGGCTTCGCCGAGCGCATCCGCACCCCGCTGGAGCCGGAGGTCATCCTGCCGGCCATCGGCCAGGGCGTGGTGGGCGTGGAGTGCCGCGAGGACGACGACCGGGTCAACCAGCTGCTGGCGGCGGTGGACGACGCCGACACCCGGCCGCGCATTACCGCCGAGCGGGCGCTGAACGCCCGCCTGGAGGGGGGGTGCCAGGTCCCCATCGGCGGCTACTCCGAGGTCGCCGGCGACGAGATCCATCTGCGCGCCCTGGTGGGCCGCCCCGAGGGGGGCGAGGTCATCCGCAGCGAGGCGCGCGGTCCGGTGGCCGAGGCGGAGGCCATCGGCGTGCGGGTCGCCGACGACCTCCTGGCCCGGGGCGCCGGCGCGATCCTCAAGGAGGTCTACGGCGATGGCTGACGAACTCGAGGGGCTGGGCATCATGGTGACCCGCCCCGCCCACCAGGCGGAGGGGCTGTGCCAGCGGATCGAAGAGGCCGGCGGCCGGCCCTGGCGCTTCCCCGTGCTGGAGATCCTCGACCCCGAGGACAGCGGCCCGCTGGTCGACCTCATCGACCGGCTGGACGACTTCGACATGGCCGTGTTCATCAGCCCCAACGCGGTGAACAAGGCCATGAACCTCATCCAGGCGCGGCGGAGCCTGCCGGAGGGCCTGCAGCTGGCCACCGTGGGCCGGCGCTCCGCGGTGGAGCTGCGCCACTTCATCGGCCGCGACCCCGATATCTTCCCCAAACAGAAGTTCGACAGCGAGGCGCTGCTGGCCCTGCCCGGGATGCAGGAGGTGGCCGGCAAGCGCATCGTCATCTTCCGCGGCGACGGCGGTCGCGAGGTCCTGGGCAACACCCTCGCCGAGCGCGGCGCCGAGGTGACCTACGCCGAGGCCTACCGCCGGGGCCGCCCGCCGGCCGACGTGGGGGCGCTCCAGCGCGCCTGGGCCCGGGGCGAGATCGACGTGATCACCATCACCAGCGGCGAGGGGCTGCGCAACCTCTTCGACATGGTGGGCAAGCTCGGCCAGCAGTGGCTGAAGAAGACGCCGCTGGTGGTTGTCAGCGAGAACCAGCGCGAACTGGCCCGTGAGCTAGGCTTCAAGGGGGAGCCCGTAGTGGCGGAGGCCGCCGCCGACGAGGCCATTGTGGACGCCCTGATCCGCTGGCGGCAGGGCGCGGGGGAGGTACGGACATGAGCGAAGAGGAATCCCGGGAGCGCGGCGACCGGGCCGGTGGCCCGGGCAGACCGGAAGCCGGATCGGACCCGTCCACCGCCGCCGAACCGGCGGCGGAGAATCCCGCCGGGACCGGCGCGACCCCCGGGGAAGGCGCCGACGGTACGAAGGAGGCGCCGGTGGCCGCAGGCGAGGGCCAGCCCGATGCCGCCGGGAGTCGCAAGGGCGGTTCCAGCGATTCGAGATCCGGCGGTTCGAAGGCCGCAAGCTCGAAATCCGGTGGCTCCAAATCCGGCGGCGCGCGGTCTGCCCGGGGCGGCAAGGGGCGCTCCGGGCAGGGCGCCGGCGGCAAGGGGGGCACCGGCTCCAGGGCTGCCGGCCGCAAGGCCGGCGGCGCGGCG
>JBKGYA010000178.1:0-4246 GCA_046546335.1 Thiohalospira sp.
CGCCGCGCCTCGTCGGCGGCCCCGTCGGCCGCGGCGGCGGCCTCCTCCACCGTGAGCTCGCGCGCCCCGGTGCCGGCCTCGCCCTCGCCCAGGAAGATGAGCTTGTCCGCCGCCAGGGCGACGGCGGTGCGGGCGGCCACCTCCTCGGCGAAGAGGTTGAAGACCTCGCCGGTGGGCGAGTAGCCCAGGGGGCCGAGCAGGGCCATGGCGCCGGCGTCCAGGCTGGCGGTGAGGGCGTCGTCGGCGATGCGGCGGACCTCGCCGGTGTGGCGCAGGTCTACGCCGTCCCGGATCCCGGCGGGGCGGGCGGTGACGAAGTTGCCGGAGACCACCCGGATGGCCATCCCGGCCATGGGGGAGTGGGCGAGGCCGGTGGAGAGCCGCGCCTCGATCTCGGTACGTACCCGGCCGGCGGCCTCGATGGTGCAGGTCAGGGCCTCGCTGTCGGTGATCCGCAGGCCGCCGTGGTAGGCGGGCTCGACGCCGCGCTCGGCCAGCTGGGCCTCGATCTGCGGGCGGGCGCCGTGGACCAGGACCAGGCGGACCCCGAGGCTGTGGAGGAGGGCGAGGTCGTGGACCAGGGCGGGGAAGCCGGCATCGGCCACGGCCTCGCCGCCGAAGCAGACCACGAAGGTCCGCCCGCGGAAGGCGTTGATATAGGGGGCACTGTGCCGGAAGGCCTCCACGAAGCCGGGGAGGCCGGGTGCCGACTCGCCGCTCGGGGTCTCCATGGGGGAGACAGCATGCGGGGGGGCGCAGGGGGCGTCAACCGCCCGATTTGTGGCGGAAAGCGCCATCACGTAGAGTGCCGGCCTTCGCCATGGCCGGACGGGGAGCGGGGGAATCATGTTCGAGGTGGACGTCGTGAAACGCGGGCCGCTCAAGGGGATGAACCCGGTGGTGACCCTGGGGGCGGCGGTGGTGATGGTCTTCACCCTGCTGGCGGGGACGCTGGCCACGGAGACCCTGGCCTCCACCCTGCGCGAGATGCGGGCGGCGGTGACCCCCTTCCTGGCCTGGTACTACGTGGCGCTGGTGGCCTTCCTCCTCGCCTTCGTGGTCTGGCTGGGCATGGGGCGCTACAAGAATGTCCGCCTGGGCGGCGACGACGAGCGCCCGGAGTTCACCACCCTGCCGTGGCTGGCCATGCTCTTCGCCGCCGGCACGGGGGTGGGGCTGCTCTTCTGGTCCATCGCCGAGCCCATCCTCCACTTCTCCGACAACCCCTTCGTGGAAGAGGGGGCCACACCGCAGGCGGCCATCACGGCCATGCGGCTGACCTATTTCCACTGGGGGCTCACCGCCTGGGGGATCTTCGCCTCGGTGGCCATCGCCCTGGCCTACTTCGCCTACCGCCGCGGGCTGCCGCTGACCCTGCGTTCGGTCTTCTATCCGCTCATCGGTCACCGGATCCACGGCATCTCCGGCCACGCCGTGGACATCTTCGCCGTGGTGGCGACGGTGGTGGGCGTGGCCACCACCCTGGGCCTGGGGGCGCAGCAGATGGGCACCGGGCTGTCGGAGCTCTTCGGCTGGGAGCAGAGCCAGCGGTCCCAGCTCATCGTCATCGCCCTGGTGACCATCGCCGCCACCGCCTCGGTGGCCTCCGGCGTGCGCCGCGGGGTCCGGCGACTCTCGGAGCTCAATATCTGGCTCTCCCTGGTGCTGCTGGCCTTCTTCCTGGTGCTGGGGCCGACCTGGACGCTGTTCGGCTAC
Source organism: Thiohalospira sp. (assembly GCA_046546335.1). Classification (GTDB taxonomy): domain Bacteria; phylum Pseudomonadota; class Gammaproteobacteria; order Thiohalospirales; family Thiohalospiraceae; genus Thiohalospira. The sequence continues at coordinate 1,717 of JBKGYA010000178.1, forward strand.
CTCTTCCAGTCCACCGGCGAGTATCTGCAGAACTTCCTGGCCCACTCTTTCTGGACCGGGGTGGACGGCCACGACGAGTGGCACGCCCAGTGGACCGTCTTCTACTGGGGCTGGTGGCTGGCCTGGTCGCCCTTCGTGGGGATGTTCATCGCCCGGATCTCCCGGGGCCGGACGCTGCGGGAGTTCGTCTTCGGCGTCCTGCTCATGCCGACGCTGTTCAACTTCGTCTATATCGCCGCCCTGGGCGGTACCGCCATCGAGATGGAGCTGGCCGGCCGGGACGGGATCGCCGGGGCGGTAGAGCAGGACGTGACCGTCGCCCTCTACCGGACCCTGGAAGTCCTCGCACCGCTGGAGTGGATGGGCGTGGTGGCCTCGGCGGTGGCGACCCTGCTCATCGCCGTCTACTTCATCACCTCGGCGGACTCCGGGACGCTGGTCATCAATACCATCATGTCCAGCGGCAATCCCCATCCGCCCATGGTCCACCGGGTGATCTGGGGGCTGGGGATCGGCTTCCTCACCGCCGTGCTGGTGGTGGCCGGCGGGGTGGGGACGCTGCAGGATGCCGTCATCGCCGCGGCCCTGCCCTTCTCCTTCGTGCTCATCGTGATGACCTGGGGGATGGTGCAGGGGCTGCGGGAGGAGCGGGTGGCACCGCGGCCCGGCCGCAAGCAGCGGCTCTCCGCCGAGCCCTGGACGGGGGCGGATTCCGAGGCGGAGCTGTAGGGCCGCCTAGAGGCCGATCCCGAGGCCGATGCCGAAGTGCCAGCTGCTGCCGGGGGAGCGGCCGTCGTTGCCCCAGAGGTGGAGGGCCTCCGCGTCCAGTTGCGGGTAATGGTAGGTGGCCTCGCCGATGCGCCCCTCCTCGAAGCCGGTCAGCCGGCCCAGGACCAGGAGCTGGCGGCCGGTCCGGTATTCCGCCGGGTCCCGGAACTCGCCGCTTACCGCCAGGAAGCGTCCCCGCGGCTCACCCTCGTCCTTCCGGGGGCGCCCGGCACCGTCCAGGGGCAGGGCCAGGACCTCCAGCACCGTGGAGCCGTCCTCGCGGTTGTCGTTCCCCAGGATCAGGCCGCCCCACAGGAAGGACTCCCCCACCTCCTCCTCCGTGACGTCGGACGGAGCGGGATCGCGCTGCGCCTCGCCGGTCTCGAAGGGCGGCGTGGCGCAGCCGGCGAGGAGGCCGGCCAGGAGGGCTACCAGCAGGGGTAGCGGCGATGGGGCCAGGGACGGGGATAATAGGGGTCGTACCAGGGATCGTACCAAGGGTCGCACCATACGGGGTCGGGCCGCTGGACGCGGGGCTGCCAGAGGTGGTGGTGGTCGACTACCACCCGCGGATAGTCGTAGGTGTACTCGCCGATCCGGCCCTGGACGAGGCCGTCCAGGCGGCCGACCACGGTGATGGCGCCGCCGACCACGAAGACGGCCGGGTCGGCCACCCCCTCCAGATCGGCCAGGAAGCGGCCGGGGCTGGCGCCTTCCTCTTCGGGGCGACCACCGCTCTCCAGCGGCCGGGCCAGGATCTCCAGTCGAGCGCCCTCGGCGCGGTTGTCCACCGCCAGCAGGGTGCCGCCCCAGCGGACGGTCTCCCCCCGGTGTTCCTCCGGGGCCGTGCGCGCCTCCTCCAGGGTCGGGGCGTCGGGGGGCGCCTGGCGGATGGGCTCCGGGGTGGTGGAGGCGCAACCGGTCAGCAGCGCCAGGAGCCCCGCCAGTAACCATCGGGATGTGCTGCTGCCCTTCGGCACCCTGCCTTCCTCTGCGTCTGCACCCTGCATCAAGCAAAGGCCACCGGGGGCACCCCGTCAACCCGGGCCGCGCCGTCAGGCCTCCTTTCGGCAGATGTAGACCAGCGCCGGGGGGATGTTGAACAGGACCAGGCGCCGGGCGATGTCGCCGTAGACCGAGTCGAGGTAGGGCTGGAGCTGGCGGGTGTACTGGAAGGCGACGAAGAGGCCGCCGGGGCGCAGGGCGTCGTGAATGGCCGTGATGAGCCCCGCCTGCTGATTGCGCGGGAAGTTGGCGAAGGGCAGGCCGGAGATGACGCAGTCGGCGTCCGGCAGGCCGCGGCGCTCCAGCGCCTCGTGGAGGTGGAAGGCGTCCGCCTCGGTGAGGATGTCCGGATACTGGCGGTTCAGGTCCCGCCGCATCTGGGAGTCGCTCTCGAAGGCGAGGAAGGTGGAGTCCGTCCGGCGCCGCCCCTCGATGGCGCGGGTGATGACCCCCGTCCCGGCGCCGAGCTCCACGATGGTCTCCGCCCGCACCCAGTCCACCGGCGCGAGCATCGCCGAGACCAGCATCCGCGAGCTGGGGATGATGCTCCCCACGGTGGCCGGGGAGTCGAGGAACTTCTTGAGAAAGCGTGTGGAGTTCTGCATGGGCTCTGTACTTGGTCGATGAACCGACATTGGCCGGATTCTACGCCCCCGCACGGGGGTTTGTCTTCTTCCCGGTATGTGCGCCCGATCACACTCCGTGGTTCCCGCAGGGCGTCCGCGAGGCCTTTTCGGGGCAAGTACGCGGACGCCCT
>JBKGYA010000179.1:0-4234 GCA_046546335.1 Thiohalospira sp.
TCCCGGCGAAGGCGGGGTCGTCCGGGCCTGGCCCCGCCGGGGCCCGCTCCAGGGCCCGCCGGAGCCACTCCGGCAGCTCGGCGGGCCAGGGGCCGCCCTCTGTCTGCGGGAAGAGCGGGCCGGAGGCGATGGCCGCCGGCGCCGCCTCGGGGACGTCGCTGATGAGGAGCTGCCGCGCCGGCCGACCCCGGAGGTGGCGCGCCAGCCGGCCCCCCTTCACCGCGGACAGCCCCCGACGGATGCGATTCATGGCGACGATGTCCAGCCCCGAGCCCAGCAGCCAGTCGTTGGCCCGGCGCAGGTCGGCCAGGGTGAGCCCCGGCGCCGGTACCTCGAACAGCGCCGAGCCGCCGCCGCTGAGGAAGAACCAGGGCTCGGCCTCGTCGGCCGCCAGGACCTCCAGGACGGCCCGGCCGGCCGCCAGGCTGCCCTCGTCGGGCAGCGGATGGCCGGCCTCGATGACCCGGCCCGGGAGACCGGCCGGCGCGTGGCCACGGGCCGTGATGGTGAGGCAGTCCACCGGCGGGGTCCCCACCCGTTCGAGGTGATCCAGGGCGCCGGTCAGCATCGCCGGCGCCGCCTTGCCGATGGCGATGAGCCGGGGCGGTCGCAACGGCAGGGAACCGGTGGCCAGCTCCGCCGCGGTGGCACCGCGCCCGCCCACGGCGGCCAGGGCGGCATGGAAGAGGGGGAGGAGTCCTTCGCTGCCCACGGCACCCCTCACAGGTAGGGCGAGAAGACCCAGGCGGAGGCGTCGCGCAGCCGCTCGTACCAGGGGCGGCCGTCCACCTCCGCCAGCGTCACCGGCCGGCTGCGCGCCAGCAGGGTATCGAAGTGCCGCTGCAGGCCGGTGACGGTCTCCGGATCCCAGGTCTCCACCACCAGCTCGAAGTTCAGCCGCAGGCTGCGCGGGTCCAGATTGGCGGAGCCGACCACGGCGTACTCCCCGTCCACCAGGAAGAGCTTGCCGTGGGCAAAGGGCGGCGGCTGGTAGTGGACGCGGACATCCCACTGCAGGACCTCCCAGAGCATGTTGCGGGTCGCCCAGTGGACGTAGGGAAGGTTGTTCCGCGCCGGCAGCAGCAGGTCCACCTCCAGGCCGCGCAGGGCCGCTGCCTGGAGGGCGGCGATGAGTTCGCGGGGCGGGAGGAAATAGGGCGTCATGATGGCCACCCGACGCTTGGCGGTGGCCACCGCCCCCACCAGCAGGAGCTTGAGCCGGTCCAGGTCCTCGTTGGGCCCGTCCACCACCACCCGGCAGTCCGCCTCGCCCACCGGCTCGGCGACCTTCGGCGGCGGCGACTCCTCGCCGGTGACGAAGTGCCAGTCCTCCGCCACCACCTCGGCCAGCTGGGCGGCCACCGGCCCCTCCAGCCGGAAATGGACATCGGTGGCCCGATGGCGCTGCCCGTCGCCAGTGCAGTGGCGGACCGACAGATTCATGCCGCCGGTGAACGCGACCCGGTCGTCCACGGTGAGGACCTTGCGATGGTTGCGCAGGTTCATCCAGGAGACCGGTGGCAGGAAGCGGGGCGGCAGGAAGCGTGCGTTGGGCACCCCGACCGCCCGGAGCCGGGGCGTGACACGGTGCGGCAGGGCGTAGAGTTCGCCCACACCGTCCACCAGCACGCGCACCCGGACGCCCCGCTCCACGGCCCGGGCAAGGGCGGCGATGAAGGCCTCCCCCACCCGGTCGGGGTCGAAGATATAGGTGGACAGCCAGATGCTCTCCTCCGCTGCCTCGATGGCGGCGATCATGGCCGGGTAGGCAGCCTCCCCGTCCTGGAGCACCGTCACCCGATTGCCGGGGGCCAGGGGGCGTCCGGAGAGGGCCCGCCCCAGACACTCCAGCTGACCGTAGCGCAGATCGACCGGCGAGGGCCTGGAGACCGCCTCTACCGGGTCCACCCCCTTGAGCTTCCGGGCCCGGGTGCGGACCCGATTGACCCCCAGGAGGTAGTAGAAGAGGGCACCGATGGGCGGCAGTAGCAGGATGAAGAGCAGCCACGCCTGGGCCGACCGCGGCTGGCGCTTGAAGAAGAGGGCGTGGCGGGCCGCGGCCAGGGTGGCCACCAGCACCAGCAGCCCGGCTGCGGTCTGCAGGATCTCTGTCACGCTGCCCCTTGTTAGGATGTCGGTATCCGGCCCCATGGTGAACCTCCGGGGCGCGAGATCAATCCCGACTACCGCCAGGAGCCGACTCCATGGAAGCCGCCGCGCCCCTCATCCGCCCCGGGGAGAACGTCTGGCTGGAGGCCGACGTGGACCGCTGCGCCTGGGCCATCGACGGCGCCGCCTACTACCGCGCCTTTCGCGAGACCGCGCTGGCGGCGGAGCAGACCCTCTATATCCTGGGCTGGGATGTGGACAGCCGGCTGGAGCTGATCCGCGGCGGTCCGCCGGCGGACGGGCTACCCACCGCCCTGGGGCCCTTCCTGGATGCCGTGCTCCGCCGGCGACCGGGGCTGCACATCTACCTTTTGAGCTGGGACTTCGCCCTCATCTACGCCTTCGAGCGGGAGTGGCTCCCCTACTATCGCTGGCGCTGGCGCCGCCGCCCGCGGCTGCACTTCCACCTGGACGACGCCCACCCCCTGGGCGGCTCCCAGCACCAGAAGGTCGTGGTCGCCGATGACCGGGTGGCCCTGGTCGGCGGCTTCGACCTCTCCCACTGGCGCTGGGACACCCCGGAGCACCGCGCCCACGACCCCCGGCGACGGGATCCCCGCGGCCACCCCTATCCCCCCTTCCACGACGCCGCCATGGCGGTGGAGGGCGAGGCCGCGACCCATCTGGACACCCTGGCCCGTCAACGCTGGCTGGACGCCACCGGCGATCTCCCCCGCACGCCGCAGCGCGCGCCCTCGGTGGCACCCTGGCCGGAATCGCTTGCCCCGGCCATCGGGGCCGCCCGCGTCGCCATCGCCCGCACCCTCCCCGCCTGGGGCAGACGGCCCGCGGTGCGCGAGGTGGAGGCCCTATACCGCGACTCCATCGCCGCCGCCCGGCAGACCATCTACCTCGAGAACCAGTACTTCACCTCCACCGCCATCACCCGCGCCCTGGCCCGACGGCTCGCCGAGCCCGACGGCCCCGCCGTGATCCTGGTCCTGCCCCTGCGCACCGGGGGGTGGCTGGAGCAGCACACCATGGACGTCCTCCGGGACCGCCAGCTGGAGGCGCTGGCCGCCGCCGACCACCACGGCCGGCTGCGGATCTTCTACCCCGACGCGCCGGGCCTGCAGGGCAACCCCATCAGCGTCCACGCCAAGATCGCCATCATCGACGACCGGCTGGCGCGCATCGGCTCGGCCAACACCTCCAACCGCTCCATGGGGCTCGACTCGGAGTGCGACCTGGCCCTGCCCGGCCGGGATGCCGAGACCAGCGCCGCCGTGGCCGGCCTGCGTCACCGGCTGCTGGCCGAGCACCTGGGAACCACCCCGGAGGCCGTTGCCGCCGCCGAGACCGAACGCGGCGGGACGCTCGCGGCGCTGGAGGCCCTGAACACCGGCGAGCGCTGCCTGCGCCCCCTCCCCTTCCCCGGCGCCCGGGATACCCTCGACCCCGATGCCGAGCTCATCGACCCTGACGGTCCCCTGGATCCGGCGCGGCTGGCCAGCGAGGTCGCGCCCATGGCGCCGAGCCGGATGCTGCGCCGCCTGGATCGGCGGCTGCAGGTCGCCCTGGGATCGCTCCTGGTGGCACTGGCCGCGTACCTCCTGAGCGGCGACCGCCCCTGGCTCACGGCCGCCCTGACGCCCTCCCCGGACCCCGCCGAGCTGGGGTACCTCGTGCTGGGGCTAGGGACAGCGGGCCTCGTCGGCCTGCCCGTCTGGGCGGTCACCGCCGCCCTGGTGGTGGCCACCGGCCCCCTCGCCGGCAGCGCCCTCGCCTGGCTGCTGACGCAGGCGGTAGCGGCGCTGGGCTTCGAGGGGGGACGCCGACTGGGGCGGCGCGGTGTCCACCGCCTCCTCGGCCACCGGGTCACGGCCATCGCCCGGCGCCTCGGCCGCCACGGTAGCGCCACGGTGGCCGCCCTGCGCCTGGTCCCCACGGCCCCCTTCGCCCTGGTCAATCCGGCGGCCGGAGCCGGCGGGATCAGCCGGCCCGCCTACTACGCGGGGACGGCGCTGGGGAGCGTGCCGGGGATCGCCGCATCGGTGCTCCTCACCGAGGGCCTCCGGGCCCTGCTCCTGGGGCCCGGGCTGCTCACCGCGGGCCTGTTCGACGG
>JBKGYA010000180.1:0-4152 GCA_046546335.1 Thiohalospira sp.
GCCGTATACCGCGATTCCGTCAGGTCCGCCGGGTCGCCATACCCCTCTAGGTAGACCTGCCATTCGCCCTTGTCCCCCTGCCAGAGACGGGTAAGGCGATCCAGGGCGTGGACCGCCGCCGGGGAGAGGCCGTCGGGCGCGTGGACCAGGATATGGTCGATGTGGCCGTCGTCGTCGGCATCCTCAGGCAGATAGAAGGCGTGTCCGTGGCGGTTGTCCTGCGGGAGGTCGTGGCCGGAGAGCGCCGCCGGGACGTGGCCGCCGTTGACCCGCTCCGAACGGCTGATGGCGGCCTTGCGGGCGACCTCGCCGATGCGCAGGGCATCCTCGAGCCGGGGCAATGGCTTTCCGGCCAGGGCCAGGCGGACGGTGGTGGCCGCGGGCGTGCCGCGGGAACGCCGCCGACCCGGCCGCGCCGTGAAGGCACTCGCCGGGCGCTGGTAGGTCACAAAGCGTGCCCCTGGCGGGCTGCTCCAGCCGGCCGCCTGGAGGTCACCGGTCTCGTTGTAGAGGGTGCCCGACCAGTCCTCGGGCAGAGTCGCCAGGATCTGGCGCTGGGGCTTCTTGGGCCTTTTGGCATCCAGCCCGTGCCCGTCGACGATCCGCGCCCGCCAGGGCCCGTATTCGGCCGGCGGGACGGGTGCCAGGAGTCGCACCGGCTCCCGCGCCTCCCCGGTCTGCAGGTCCACGGCGATCTCGGAGGGCACGCAGTCCGGCTCCCCGGCCCAGCCGTCCAGCAGGCGGGCCTCCACCCAGCTCTCGGCCCGCCCCAGAAATCCGAGATCGCCGAGCAGTCCGTCCAGCAGTTCCCGCTGCTCCTCGGTCAGCGATACCGGCCAGTAGGCAACCAGCTCGGCCGTCGGCTCGAGTCGGGCGAAGGCATCGAAGACCAGCGAGGTCTCCGGCTGGCCGTTCTTGAAGCCGCCCTGGGGCATGTAGTGGCGGCTGTGGGCGCGAATGGCGGGCGGCAGCGCATAGCCCGGCAGCTCCGCGGCCAGGGCCTCGGTCAGGCCGTGGAGAATGGCCGGATCGTATCGATCCGCCCACCCCTTGCGGTGGAAGGTGGCCACCAGGGCACGCAGGATGCGCCACGGAGACGGCGGCCACTCCACCTCGGCCTCGTTGACGTGTCGTCCCCAGGGGGTGGCGTGGTAGCGCCCCGCGGGGAAGCGAAAGGCGATGGCGACCATGGGCTACTTCCTGTAGGTGATTTCGGTAACGCGGGGGTCGTTGAAGAGGCCGGCGCCGGCGGCGGCCTCGATGAGCCCCGGCAGCTCCGCCTCCAGCTCCGCCAGCGTCGGCACCTCGAAGCCGTCCGGCCGGGTAACGCGCAGGCCCTGGCACTCCAGGTCGCAGGCGGTGCGCAGGCGCAGGCCGCTCTCCAGGAAGCGGCGGACCTTGAACAGGGCCAGGGCCAGGAGCAGCCGCTCCCCGGCCTTGTCGAGGCCGAAGGCGCGGATCTGGGCGAGATCGAGATTGAAGTAGGCGGTGATCCTGGGGGCGACGTACTCATCCCGGGCGTAGGGGACATTGCCGAAGCCCTTGCTGGTGTCGCCGCTGGGGTCCACCGAGTCGACCTTGACGCCACCGCTGGGGGCGACCTTCACATCCTCGGCCTCGATGAAGGCGGAGAGCGCCCGCGGGAGGCGCAGGCGCCCACCGGCCAGATTGCTCTTTGCCAGGAAGACGCCGTGCAGGGCCGCATTGGTATCCACGCGGACCAGGGTCTCGGCGAGCTTGCGGATGTCCACCCGGCCCTGCTCCATGTGGGCCAGCTCATCCTTGAGCATGTCCAGGACCGTGGTGTCCTTGCTCTCCAGGATATAGGGGGAGTTGAGGCGGTGGGCCTCCAGCACCGAGCTGGTCAGCACCTCGCCCTGGTCGTTCTTCACCCGGACGTAGGGCAGACCCTGGAGGGGGTCGATCCAGTCGCCGGCGGCCTCGTCCCAGCAGACGCCTTCCAGCCGGTTGGCCATGCTCTGGGCCGATTCCACCAGCAGCATCCGGCCATCCCCCTCAGGGGCGGGATATTCCGCGGCCCCCAGATCGGGGAAGCCGGTGGGCTGGAAGCGGGTGCCCTGGATGGGTTGCAGATCCGCCTCCATGAGCAGGCGGGGGGACTGGGCCAGGTTGTCGAGATTGAGGGGCATGGTCGGGACTCCTGTCAGTGGTTCAGGGTGGTTTCGGATGGGTCTTCTTCGGTCTCCAGCCGCAGCAGGGACTGGAGCGCCGCATCGGAGACGGGCACCATCAGGGCCGCCAGCAGGCGCCGGCCCTGGCGGGTTCCGGGGGCCGGGGCATGGAGCCCCGTGCGCAGGCCGGCGACCCGCAATCGGCGCATGCCCTGCTCCAGGGCACCGGCCACATCGCCGGACTCCAGGCGCCGGAGGATCCCGACCTCCAGGGGCAGACTCGCCTCCGGCGGCAAAAGGTGGCTGCGGTGGAGCTGTTCATCGGTGCAGAACAGCGGCTTGAGCAGGCGGTAGGCCGCCGGCAGCGGCGCGCTGCGCTCCACCGCCCGCCCGCCACCCCCGGGAATGCGGACCAGCATCAGGCCGGGGAGTAGCTCCGCGAGGCGCTGCTCGTCGACCTCCCCGGCGACCCAGGCAGCCACATCCGCCAGCGGGGCCGTCCGGGCCGGCTGCAGGGGCTTGTCCGGGAGTTCGCCCATTTCCGCCTGCAGGAGACGGCGCCGCAGGCTGCCTGCCAGGTTGTCGGCCACGTCTGCGCCGGCGTGCCAGGTGACATCGTGATGGGCCTGCTCGTCCCAGGCAGGCCGCCGGCCGGACTGCTCCGGCGCCAGGTGGGCGCGCATGGGGAGCAGCCACTGCCCCTCCCGGCCCCTGGCATGGAGGCCGGCCAGGGCAGCGGCCAGGGCCATCTCGGCGCTGCCGTCATCGGCGCGGGCGAACCACTTCCCGGAGAGGGAGGGCACCGGCGGACAGCTCTCCCGGGCCTTCGGGCTGCGGGCCAGGTAGAGCTGGATCTCCCCGAGGACGACGAGGAGACGGCGCAGGACGGGGGCCTGATCATCCCGCGTGGTGGTCAGCTCGAAGAGGGCATCCTCCAGGCGCCGGTTCAGGGAGAGGACACGGTTGGCCCCCTCGGCTCGGGCGTAGCGGCGGAAACGGTTGAGCCAGTTGCCGGCGTCGAGGTCGCTAATGAGTTCCGACGCCGGGTTCCGCTGGACAATGATGCGATTGAGGGGGACGGCGAATACATTACGGCCGTAGCGCTGGATAAAGGTATAACGCTGGAAGGCGTTTATTCCTCGATCCGCTCCCAAATGAGCGATAGCTCGCGCGAAATCGAGCCCATCCCGAACCGGTTTACGTCCCAGAGTGACACGACCTTCACTCAACAATCCCAGGAGCTCATCCATGCTGGCAGGTCCGTGCCACAGGGGAAGCCACATCTCCGCCCGGGAACCCTCCTCGTCCGCTGTAGCAGTGGAACCCGATCCCGCTCCGGTCACTTGCGTAGTGAAGGGAAAGCTGGCGCTGCCCGCGTCCTGGCTTCCCAACCGCCGCGTACTGGCCGAAGCAAACAGCAGGGTCCCTTCCAGAGCAAGCAGATAATCCCAGGGATTGGTCGTCACAACGCCGCTATATCCGGTTCCCTGATTGGCCCCGCCAGCCATGCTCGGCGCAAACTGGCCAGGCACTTGGGAAGTATCTGCACCCGGAACACTGGCCTCAAAAAGGGACGCCTCCAGCGCCGAATCACACTTGCGCTGGTGTAGGCATTCAACGACGAGCTGTCCGAACCCGGATAGATAACTCCCGCTGCCCTCGTTTCCTCCTGTCCCCAGAAGGGGCGGGAAACGACGCCATTCCGCCGTTAGCGTGAAACAGGCATCCAGCCATTGCACTAACTCTTCGTCGAGTTCGGCTCGACACAGACGCATCAATTGGAGTTTCCGTTCATCATCACTGGGCTTTTCCTCGAAACCGTGCTCCTCAAGGAGTTCCTTGATCGAGTCGATAGCCTTTCGATAAGGGCCGAGACGTTCACTTTCGGTTTCGAGAATACTTTCTAGGACCTTACGTGCACCTGATTCAGCCGACCCCGGATAAAATCCGGATCGGGCCCCCCACGGTGCCAATAAGGGAGTAGGCTGATACTCCTCCAGCAGGAATTGGCGCAGGCCGG
>JBKGYA010000181.1:0-4074 GCA_046546335.1 Thiohalospira sp.
GCAGGCCGCGCCGGCGCAGCGCCGCCAGCGCCCGGGTAACGGCGGGATAACGGGCGACCACCGCCTCTGGCAGCGGCGGCATGGGGGCCGCCTCGGCCAGCAGGGTGGCCCGTGCCGCCCGCTCCATCACCTCGGAGAGCGCCTGGACCCGCGCCTCCGCCGCGGTATTGCCGGCGGCCATGCCGTTACTGGCGTAGAGGCTCGCCAGGATATTGGCGGGGAAGTAGCGCGTGGTGCCGTCGCGGTGGCGGGTGAAGGGCAGCGCGGTGATGCGGTCGCCGTCGCTGTTGCGCTCGTGCAGCGCCTCGGGCCCCAGCTCGCCCTCGGGGTCGTACCAGGCCAGCAGCTCGGCATCCAGGCACTGCTCGCGCCAGCGCGCCGGGTCCACCGAGCGCTCGTGGGGGTGGAGGAGGAAGTCCCCGGCCGCCGGGGCGAGGTAGTAGTCGGTGAAGAAGTAGCCGGTGGCCAGCCGCTCCACGAACTCGCCCAGGGCGCTGGCGAGGCAGGCGCGCCGGCCGGTCCCCTTGCCGTTGCTGAACAGCCGCCCGCACTCCCGGGCGCGCAGGTGCAGGGACCAGACGCCGGGGACCGGGCGCTGCCAGCCGGTGGTACGCACGCCAATACGAAGCCCGCGCAGGCTCTGGCCCACGCGGGCGACGGTCTGTTCCGGGGCGGCGTCCTTGCCGGGGATCCGTGTCGTGTGCAAGTCGCGGCCTGCCGTTGGGGAAACCGGCCGCCATGCTACTCCCCGGAGCGGTCTCAGGCCATGTTGTAGCGCTTGAGCTTGGTTCGCAGGGTGCCGCGGCTGATCCCGAGGATCTCCGAGGCGCGGCTCTGATTGCCGCGGGTGTAGATCATCACCGTCTCCAGCAGGGGCGGCTCCACCTGGTCCAGCACGCGGCGGTAGAGTTCATTGGGGGCGTGGCCGTCGAGCTCCGCAAAGTAGCGGGACAGCGCCTTCTCCAGACAGACATCCAGACGCGGGGGGCGCTGGGTCCCCATATCGGTGGTCGGGGTTGGCTGGTCGGTATGCAATCCGTGGTGGGTATGGTTGTACATCGTTTGGTTCCTCCTGGAAGGACTTGACCGCTGGTGACGGGGGAAAAGCTAGCAGCCGACCGTTAGACGAGCGTTATTTGCCAACACCGGATCGGCGATGGGCAATAACCGGTCGATCGCGGGGGTCGCTTGCCGCCCCCGGTTGGCGGGGGTAGGGTCGGATCCGGCGACGGGAGGAGGGGCCATGGAACGTGAACCCGAACAGCCGCTGGCGGCGGTCCGGCGTCGGGCCGAGGCCGAGGAGGCGACGGCTGGACCGGGCTTTGCCGCCTTCGTGGAGGCCTGCTACGCCGGGATGGCGGCGGAGGACCTGGCCGAGCGCAGCGTCGCCGACCTGGTGGGCGCCGCCCGCGCCCACTGGGGGTTGCTCCATCGCCCCCGGCGACCCGGGGAGCGCCACCTGCGCGTCCACGACCCGGATCCGGAGGCCGACGGCTGGTGGAGCCCCCACACCGTGGTGGAGCTGGTCCAGATGGATCGCCCCTTCCTGGTGGACTCCCTGCGGCTGGTGCTCAACCGCCACGGCCTCGCCATCCACTGGACGGTCCACCCCGTGGTCACGGTGGAGCGGGATGCCGACGGGGCGGTGGTCGCCACCGGTCGCGGCGAGCCGGAGGCGGTGGTGCGCCTGGAGGTGGACCGCCGCGCCGGGACCGATCACGCCGCCCTGGCCGCGGAGCTGGAGGCGGTCCTGGCGACCCTGGACGCGGTGGTGGACGACTGGCGGCCCATGGTGGCGCGACTGGAGGAGGCGGCCGCGGCCGTGGCGGGGGCGCCGGTGGCCGGTGCGGAGGAGGCCGCCGAATTCCTGCGCTGGCTGGCCGGCGACCACTTCACCCTCCTGGGTTATCGCAGCCACACCCTGGAGAGCGATGCCGACGGCCCCCACCTGTGCGTGGAGGCGCGCTCGGGACTCGGCATGCTGCGCGGGCCGGAGGTCGACCGCCGCTCCTCGACCTTCGATGCCCTGCCGCGGGCCTACCGCGAGGAGGCGGCGCGCCCCGAGCCGCTGCTCATCGCCAAGAGCCGGCGACGCTCCACCATCCACCGCCAGGGCTATCTGGACATGATCGGCGTCCGCCGCTTCGACGAGCAGGGCCGGGTCATCGGCGAGTGGCGCTTCCTGGGCCTGTTCACCTCCAACGCCCACCACGAGCGGCCCCACCGCATCCCGCTGCTGCGGGAGAAGGTCGCGGCGGTGATGGAGCGCTCCGGCCTGGAGCCGCGCAGCCACGCCGGCAAGGCGCTCTACAATATCCTGGAGACCCTGCCGCGGGACGAGCTCTTCCAGGCCGACAGCGACCAGCTCCTGGCGGCGGCGCGCGCCATTGTCCAGCTCCAGGAGCGCCAGCGGGTCCGGCTGGTGCTGCGCCCGGACCGCTTCGGCCGTTTCCTGGCGGCGCTGGTCCACGTCCCCCGGGAAGACTTCGATACCCGCCTGCGCCTGGCCATCCAGTCCCTGCTCACCGCCGAGCTGGGCGCCCACGGCGTCGATGTCAGCGTCTGGCTGGACGACTCGGAGCTGGCGCGGGTCTACCTCCTGCTGCATACCGACCCGGCCGCCTTCCCGGAGCCGGATGCCCGGGCGCTGGAGCGCCGCCTGGCCGATCTCGCCCGGGGCTGGGGCAAGCGGCTGCGCGCGGAGCTCATCGCCCTCCACGGCGAGGCGCGCGGCCTGGCCCTGGAGGAGCGCTACCGCGACGCCTTCCCCGCCTCCTACCGCGACCTCCACCGCGTGGAGACCGCCGCCGCCGACATCGATCGCATGGAGCGGCTGGCGGGATCCGGCGGCATGGCCACCGCCCTGGAGCTGGGCGGGCCCGGCGGCCTGCGGCTGCGCCTGCTGCGGACCGAGCGGCCCTTCGGCCTCTCCGACCTGCTGCCGGTGCTGGAGCACCTGGGGGTGCGGGTGGCCGATCAGCAGTCCCACGCCCTGCGCCCGGCGGGGGGCGGCGTGATCTGGCTCCAGGACCTGGGCCTGGAGGGCGGGCCGGCGGAGGATGCCAGCGGCGAGCGGGCGGATGCCTTCCGCGAGGCCTTCCAGCGGGTCTGGGACGGGGAGGCCGAGGACGACGACTTCAACCGCCTGATCCTCCACGCCGGCCTGGACTGGCGCGAGGCCGATCTGCTGCGCGCCGCCCACCGCTGGCTCCACCAGACCGGCCTGCCCTTCGGCCCGGGCTTCACCGCGCGCGCCCTGGCGGAGCAGGGCCAGCTCGCCCGATTGCTGGTGGATCTCTTCAACGCCCGCTTCGACCCGGCCCTGGACGAGGCGACCCGGGGCGAGCGCGCCGGGCACCTCGGCGAGGCCATCGAGCGCTCCCTGGAGGCGGTCCCCGGGGCCGATACCGATCGCGTCCTGCGCCGGCTGCTGGGGGTCATCCAGGCGACGGTGCGCACCAACCGCTTCCGCGACGATGTCCCGGCCCTGGCGCTGAAGATCGACTCCCGGCGGCTGGCCGAACTCCCGGAGCCGCGGCCGGCCCACGAGATCTTCGTCCACGCCCCCCATGTGGAGGGGGTCCACCTGCGCGGCGGCGACGTCGCCCGGGGCGGGATCCGCTGGTCGGATCGCCACGCCGACTACCGCACCGAGGTCCTGGGGCTGATGAAGACCCAGATGGTGAAGAACGCCGTCATCGTCCCGGTGGGGGCCAAGGGCGGCTTCGTGGTCAAGGGCCCGCGCCCCGGCGAGGCGGAGCCGGTGGCCGGCGAGGCCGCCTACGCCGACTACATCCGCGCCCTGCTCTCGGTGACCGACAACCTGGACGGCGAGGGCCGCACCGTCCCGCCGGCCGGCGTGGTCCGCCACGACGGCGACGACCCCTACTTCGTGGTGGCCGCCGACAAGGGCACCGCCACCTTCTCCGACACCGCCAACGCCATCGCCACCGAGGCCGGCTTCTGGCTGGGGGACGCCTTCGCCTCCGGCGGCTCCGCCGGCTACGACCACAAGGCGCTGGGGATCACCGCCCGCGGCGCCTGGGAGTCGGTGCGCCGCCACTTCCGCGAGCT
>JBKGYA010000182.1:0-4047 GCA_046546335.1 Thiohalospira sp.
GCGTCGCGCCAGGTGGTGATGCGGGCGACCCCGGCGGGCAGCTCCTCGCCCCCGGGCCCCGCCCGCCGACCCCTTCCGCCCTCGAACCAGCGCCGCTGGAAGGCACCGGCGAAGTAGACCGCCGCCACCAGCGCCACCAGCGCCCGACCCGGCGTGGCATGCACCTGGACAGAGAGCAGCAGCAGCGCCCCCAGACTGGCACTCACCCCCAGGATGGCCACCACCCACACCGCCGCCCACAGGCGGTGGCGGGCCAGGAGGATGGCGTCGCGGACGAGCAGCCCCACCAGCAGTCCGAAGAGCGCCAGCCCCACCAGGCCGAAATCCAGGGCGATGCTCCCGAAGGCGGACTGGAGATGGGCATACTCGGCAGGCTCGGTGAACGCCCCCGCCTCCTCGGGCCCCAGCCACGGCGCCCGGGCCACCGCCTCGACGGTCTTCTCCCAGATGGCCAGCCGCTGCGCCACGGCCGGATAGAGCTCGGCGGCCGCGGCCTGCTCCCCGTCGAAGTGGAGCTCCGCCGCGGCCACGGGGTCTACCCCCTCGCCGGCCGCGCCGGCGCCTGCCCCATCCACCACGGACCAGGTAGCGGTAACCACGCCCACGGCGAGGAGGCTCCCGCCGACCAGCCCCACCCAGTGGCGACGGTTGAGGCCGTAGACCACCGCGGCCGCCGCCATGGTCAGTACCCCCGCCAGGGCCGCCAGCCAGGCGATGGTATAGCCGGTCCCGGCCAGCACCACCAGGGCGGTCACGGCCACGCCGCCGAAGACCGCCAGCATCGCCGCCGGTCGCCAGCCGCACCCCAGCCGCTGAAAGGCGGAGAGCATCGCCCCCAGCAGGGCCACCGCGAGCAGCGCGGCCAGGGAGCCGATCACCGCGGGGGACCCCCACTCCAGGGGATCCGCCAGCCGTCCCGCCATGAGCGCCGCCCAGTCCGCCTGGAGGGCGAAGGCCGCCGACCATCCGGCCACCAGGACCAGGAAGAGCGGCAGCCAGTGCCACCGCGCACCGGCGAGCCACCAGCCCACCGGCAGGGCGGCCAGGCCGCTGACCCAGAGGTACTCGCTCCAGACCAGCTGTCCCGTCTCGCCGAAGACCTCTCCCCGCAGGGTGATGTAGACCGAGAGCCCCAGGGCGAGCCAGGCCACCGGCAGCCGGCGCAGATCGGCGAGGAAGGTCGGCAGACTGGCCAGGGTGGCCACCACCAGGGCGGCGAAGCCCACCTCCAGGCCGGTCTCGTGGAAGGGGAGGGAGAAGACCAGGAGGTAGAGCCCGCCCAGGGCCAGCCAGCGGCGCCACCCCGTCACCGGGGGCACCGCGCAGCGGGTCTCCACGCCGTCGGCACAGCGTACCGGCCAGGTCATGGGGGCCGACCCCGACCACTGGTGGAGCCGGCGCAGGGCACGGGCCGTACGCCAGGCGCGGCGGATGAAGACCACGTGGCCGGCGACCAGCGCCAGCAGACCGGCGTAGAGGATCGGATCGGGCACCCCGATGACCGATCCCATGACCCCGATCCCGCCCAGGAGCACGGTCAGGAAGAGGAGCAGCGCACTGGTCTCGCCCACGGTATAGCCGGCACGCAGGAAGATGTGGTGGAGGTGCTCGCGATCCGCGCGAAAGGGGCTCTGGCCCTTGAGCATCCGCCGGATCATCAGGCTCAGGGTATCCACCGCCGGGAGCGCCAGCACCCAGGCTATTCCCGCCGGCGAGACCACCCGCCCGGGCGCCGTGAGGACCTCCAGGGCGAGCCAGGCGATACCCAGCCCCAGGGCCATGCTCCCGGCATCCCCCAGGAAGACCGCCGCCCGCGGCCGCCCGGGATGGCGCATGTTGAACAGGAGGAAGCCGGCCACCGCCGCCGCCAGGGTGGCCGCCACGGCGGTGGTCACCGGCAGGCCGGAGAGGGTCGCCGCCACCACCAGCCAGCCCAGCATGGCCAGGGAGACCCCGCCGGCCAGGCCGTCGGCACCGTCCATCATGTTCAGGGCGTTGATGAAGCCGACCAGGGCGAAGAGGGTCAGGGGGATGGCCCAGGCGGAGAGCTCCAGGCGCTCCCCGGGGACAAAGACGCCGAGGTCGGTGATGACCAGGCCGCCCCACCCCACCACCAGGGCGGCCGCGACGAACTGCAGCATCAGCTTGGTGGTGCTGCGCATATCCTGGGCATCATCCACCAGCCCGGTGATCAGCAGCAGCCCCAGGCCGGCGAAGAGGGCGGCGTGGTCCCGCAGCGGCCCGTCCACCAGGAGCACGCCGCCGGCAAAGGCGATGACCACCGCCAGACCGCCGATGAGCGGCACCGGCTCCGCATGCTTCTTGCGCCCCCCGGGCCGATCCACCAGGCCCAGCTCCCGCGCGGGCTCGTCCAGGGCGAGGATGAGCGCCACGGCCAGGGCCAGACTGATCAGCGGCGGGATGATGAATGCGTCCACGAGTCCTTCCATTGCCCTGCACCGCCCCGAATCGCGCATCCCCACAAGGGGACACGCCCGAACCGGGCCGGCGGTTCCATCGATCGCTCGAGCGTACCGACCATGATACGGCAGACCGCCGGTGCGGACGAGAAACAACCCTGACCACCGGGAAAGGCGCCCGGGAACCGGACTCAGTCGAGCTGCCCCCGGAGCCAGGCCCAGGCCAGGCCGAGGTATTCGTAGAGGGCGCGCTCACTGGCGTAGAGCCCGCGCGCCTGGGGCCGGAGGTACTGCGGCTGCCATGGATCGACCTGCGCCGGGGCATGGTAGCGGGTGGGGGCGGCCACCGGGTCCAGCCCCGCGCCGCGGAAGAGCGCCATGGCCCGCGGCATGTGCGAGGCCGACGTCACCAGCACCAGGCGCCGGTCCTCCAGCTCGGCCGCGGCCCGCCGCGCCTCGTCCCGGGTGTTCGCGGTCCCGGGCAGCCGGATCATCTCCGCCTCCTCGACGCCCAGGGCCCGGGCCACCGCGGCGCTGGTCCGGGCGCTGGGCACCGGCTCCCCGCCGCCGGAGAGGACCAGGCGGCTCCCGGGCAGCGCCCGCTGCAGCCGGATCCCCTCCACCAGGCGCGCGGTGGCCGTCGCCGGGAGACGGCCGGTCACCGGCAACCCCGGCTCCGGATCGTGGCCGGCCCCCAGGACCATGACGTACTCGATCCCCGCCAGCCGCTCCGGCTCGGTCACCGGCGGGTAGGCGCGCTCCAGCGGCGCGATCAGCCAGCCGGCCACCGGGCGAAACCCGAATCCCAGCAGCAGAACCACCGCCGCCAGCACGACCAGGGCGCCGGCACGGCCCCGACCGCGCCAGGCAAGGAAGGCGCCGGCCAGCGCCAGCAGCGCCACCAGGGAGACCGGCAGCAGGAAGGATGCAACGAACTGGGCCATGGCCCCTCCCCTCGAATGGACGAGAACCCATTCTCCCACGCCGGGGCCCTCCCCCTGCAGGACATCCGCGATTGTTCGAACTCGGGTGGTGCAACTCTCCGTGCGAAGCCCCTCCCCTGCGCCGAATCTGACCAGATCCGATCATTCTCGATGGGTAGCCAACCATCCCTGGCCGCCGAGTGGGCGAACGCGCTCGCACCCCCTCCCCGCCCCGACCGCGCTCCCCGATACTCCGCCCATTCCCCCAAGCGCCAGGAGGCAACCGTGACCATCCTCGTCACCGGCGGTACCGGCTACATCGGCTCCCACACCTGCGTGGAACTCCTGGAGGCGGGCCATGACGTCGTGGTGGTGGACAACTTCAGCAACTCCCGCCGGGAGGTGGCGGAGCGGGTGGAGCACATCACCGGCCGCCCCCTCCCGGTCTTCGAACTGGACCTGCGCAACCGCCAGGGGCTCGCCGCCATCTTCTCCGCCCACCACATCGACGCCGTCATCCACTTCGCCGGCCTCAAGGCGGTGGGAGAGTCGGTGGCGATGCCGCTGGCCTATTTCGACGCCAACGTCGGCTCCACCCTGGTACTCGCCGAGGTCATGGCGGAGTTCGGCGTGGACACCCTGGTCTTCTCCTCCTCGGCCACCGTCTACGGCGAGCCCGACGAGCTCCCCATCCCGGAGACGGC
>JBKGYA010000183.1:0-3975 GCA_046546335.1 Thiohalospira sp.
CTCGGCGCGGGCGGCGGCGTCTGGGTCGCCGATGCCGAGACCGCCGAGGCCTTCGCCGAACTCGCCCCCGAGGGCGAGGCGCGGGTCATCGGCGACCTGCGCCTGGACGCCCCGCCCCCTACCGCCCAGCAGATCCAGAAGGCGGAGGAGCTGCGGGAGACCTGGGGGCCGGCCCGGCCGGTCTGGCTGGCACTGGCCACCGAGCCGGGGGAGGAACAAGCGGTCTTCGAGGTCTTCCAGGGCCTGCGCGGGCGCTGGCACAACCTCCTGCTGGCCCTGGCCCCGCGCGACCCGGGACGCGCCGGGGAGGCCATCGCCCCGGCGCTGGACGCCGGCTACCGCGTCTACCACCGCAGCCGGGGCGGCGAGCCGCGCATCGACACCGATGTCTACCTGGAGGACCGCCCCCACGACTGGCCCCTGGCCTGCCACACGGCGGACCTGGTCTTCATCGGCGGCACCCTCCACCACGGCGGCAACAACCCCGCCCCCGCGGCCGCCGCCGGCCGGGCGCTGCTCTCCGGGCGCAGCCTCGACGCCATCATGCCGGCCGCCGCCGCCCTCCACGACGCGGGGGCGCTACTGGTGGTCGGCGGTCGCGACTACCTGGAGGAGGGGGCCACCACCCTGCTGGCCGACAAGGAGCGCCGCCATACCATGGGCGAGGCCGCCAGGGCCGTCGCTGCCCCCCACGCCGGCGCCGTCGCCGCCGTGGTCGACACCCTGCGCGCCACCGCCGACGGCCGCTGACCCTTCAGCCGCGCGCCTGCCAGTGACGAGGGTCCCGCGAGGCATGGAGGACGGCGATGATCACGATCGCTTCTTCCGTGACCCGGAAAAAGATCCCGAAAGGGAAACGGTGTATCAGGGCTCGGCGGGTATCACGGTGGAGGACGGGATAGCGAAACGGCTCCTCCCCGATCTGTTCGAAGGCGGTCTGCACCTCGTCGAGAAAGGCCTGGCCAAGGGACGGTCGCTGCGCCTCGTACCAGGCGCCAGCCTCCCTGAGGTCAACCTCGGCCTCGCGCCGAACGCGGACAGGGAGGCTCAAAGCCTGCGGCGGATATCGGCCAGGGCCTCACTGGCCGGCCGCCCCGAGGAACGATCGACCTCGAAGGCATCCAGCCGGCGGTCCAGTTCCCGACGCTGCTCCTCGGTCAGGGGAAGGGCCGACTGGTCCACGGCGATGCTGTCCCACAGTTCCTCGACGAGGCGCATGCGCTCATCGATGGGCAGCTCTTTCAGGGTCGCGTTCATGAGTCATCCCTCGCATCAGGACGGGGCCAATCCGGATGATCCTTGCACCAGTAAGGCCGACCGTCCAGCGAGACCGTCTACTCCTCGGCCACCAGGTCGCGGTAGGCGTGCCAGGTGGCGTGGCCCAGCAGCGGCATGGTGACGATGAGCAGGAGGAACCAGGGCGCCATGCCCACCAGGGTGATGGCCACGATGGCCACCGCCCAGAGCGCCATCACGCCGGGGTTGGCGCGCACGGCGCGCAGACTGGTGACGACGGCGGTGGCGATATCGACGTGGCGGTGGACCATCAGCGGCAGGGAGACCACCGCGATGGCGAAGAGCAGCGCGGCCACCGCCGCCCCGGCGGCGAGATAGGCGACGGCGAAGCCGACCCCGCCGGGGCTGTCGACGATACTGCCAAAGAGCTCGCCCAGGGTCGTCGCCTCCCCGACCATCAGCGACCGGCTGGTCTCCAGGAAGAGGCTCGTCAGGATCCCCGAGACCATCACCCAGGCGGCCATCATGATGAGCACCAGGCCGGAGAAGGCGACGATGTTGGCGAGGTTGCCGCTCCAGGCCCGCAACTCCACGCCGAGACCGGCGCGTTCGCCGGCCTCCAGCCGACGGGAGATGTCGTAGAAGGCAGCCGCCAGCAGGGGCCCCACCAGCAGGAAGCCGCCGATGAGGGCGACGGTGGTCAGGGCGCGGTCCGCCAGCCCGCCGGCGAGCAGGTGGCCCACCACCACGAAGAGCAGGCCCCAGAGGAAGGCGGGCAGGGGGGCGGCCCGCATGTCCTCCATGCCGCGCGCCAGCCAGGTGGCGATGGCGCCGACCCCCACCCGCCGCAGGGCAAGGTGGGAGCCGGCCGGTCCGGTCAGGGTCTCTGTCGCCATGATGACTCCTCCTCGTTGTGTACGGTCGTTCTCTCCCCTTATGACCTAGTATCCAGATCGGGTAAAAGCAAGGGTGTGGCGGCCTCAACCCGACCTGCTAGGCTGACGAGAATCCTGCCAGCGTGAAGAGCCCCATGCCCGAATCCGGACTGGTCCCGCTCGAGATCTACTTCCAGACCTCCGATCTGGTGGTGACCTTCCTGCTGGTCCTGCTGGGGATCGCCTTCGGCAACCTCACCATCAAGGGGGTGGGCTTCGGTTCCAGCGGCGTGCTCATCGCCGCCATGGTCGGCGGCTACCTCTACGACTTCGAGCCGGTGCCCATCCTCGCGGACCTGGGCATCGTCCTCTTCCTCCTCTGCGTGGGCCTGGAGGCGGGGCCGAGCTTCTTCCGCGCCTTCAAGCAGCACGGGCGGCGCTACATCACCAACGTCCTGGTCCTCCTGGCCGTTTCCGGGGTCACCGTGGTGGCGATCATCGCCGCCAGCGGCATCGCCACCGGCATCGGCCTGGGGCTCTTCGCCGGCTCCTTCACCTCCAGCCCGGCGCTAATCAGCGCCATGCAGTTCAGCCCCGAGGAGGAGGTGATCTTCGGCTACGGCGTCGGCTACCCCTTCGGCCTCATCGGGGTCATCCTCTTCATCAGTATCTCCGTCCGCCTCCTGCGCAATCGCATGGCCGCCGAGATCGCCGGCCACAGCCAGCTCCACTCCGCGGTCTTCAAGCTGGAGAATGAAGCGCTCCACGGCCGCCAGATCCGGGACGTGGACCTCTTCCAGGAGCACGACGTGGTGGTCTCCGGCCTCCTGCGCGACCTCTCCGTGCGCACCGCCAGCGGCAGCACGGTCCTCCAGCAGGGCGACATCCTGCGCCTGGAGGGGGAGCCGGAGGCGGTGGCCGCGGTGGGCGAGGAGCTGGGCGAGGAGATCCAGGAGGCCTTCGACGAGCAGTCGGAGCTGGACAGTCGCTCCATCGTGGTGGAGAACACCTCGGTGGTGAACCGCACCCTGCGCGACCTGGGGGTGCGGCTGCGCTTCAACGCCACCGTCACCCGCGTGATCCGCGCCAACGTCGAGTTCGTCCCCGCCGAGGACGACGCCCTGAACTACGGCGACGTGGTGGTGGCCGTGGGCACCCCCTACCAGCTCGACCAGCTGGAACTCTTCCTGGGCCACGAACACCACACCGTCCAGCGCCGGGTGGACATCGGCTCCCTGGCCGCCATCCTCTTCCTCGCCTTCGCCATCGGCGGGATCGTCGTCCCCATTCCCGGCCTCGGCCCCTTCTCCCTGGGCATCGCCGGCGGCGCCCTGGTGGCCGGGCTCCTCTTCGGCCACTTCGGGCGGATCGGGAACTTCATCGGCCGCTTCCCGCGCAACGCCACCGCCGTCCTCAAGGAGCTGGGGCTGGCGCTGTTCTTCGTCCAGGTGGGGCTGGAGACCGGTCAGAGCTTCGTCGAGTCCCTGGACTGGGACGCCCTCTACTACGCCCTCTACGCCGTGATCTTCGCCCTCGTCCCCATGGCCGCCAGCTTCCTGGTGGGCCACTGGCTGATGAAGATCCCGGTAAGCGAGTGCTTCGGCGTGATCTGCGGCGGCATGACCTTCACCCCCGGCCTGGACATCATCCGCCAGGTGGACAGCTCCGACCGGCCGGTGGTCGCCTACTCCTCCGTCTACCCGGTTTCGCTCATCCTCGTCATCGCCCTGGTGCAGGGGATGCACCTGGCGCTGGTGAGTCTGGGGGCCGCTTGAGCGGATCGTCTTCATCCGCTTCGTCGGCAACCACACCGAGTACGACGCAGCGCTGGAAGAGATCGCCGAACTCATGGAGGCGGAACCCG
>JBKGYA010000184.1:0-3958 GCA_046546335.1 Thiohalospira sp.
GCGCACGCACCAACAGCAGTGATCCCAGGTGGTGGGGGCCGCCGCCCGCGCCCAGTCGCTGCCCTTGTCCAGACCGGCCAGCTCGTAGAGGCCCGGCTCGGGGAGGTAGAGGGCACGCACGAACTGGCGGAAGACGCGCTGCACCGGTAGGTTGAGCACGCGCCGGCGCCAGGCGGGCAGGCGGGTGAGCCGCTGTTCCAGGCGGTCCTTGGCGTGGGCGATGTGGCGCGCCTCGTCCAGGGTGTGCAGGCGGGCGATGGTGTGGGCGACCGGGTCTACCTCGCTGCGGTGCTTGTGGACGAAGCGGTTGAGCCGGTCGGGGACCTCCTCGCCGATGAGCACCGCCACCCAGAAGGCGGCGGAATCGAAGGGCGCCACCCGGCCCACGAGGTTGCCCAGGCGCAGGCGGGGGAAGGCCGTGGGTGGTCGCGGCAGGCCACTGCGCTGGTAGAGCTCCACGAACATCAGGCTGTGGCCGGCCTCCTCGCGCAGCTCGTGGAGGTGGTAGAGGAGGTCGCCGGTATCCCCGTCGTCGCGGTGGACCGAGGCGGCGATCCGGCGCATGAAGATCCCCTCCAGCCAGAGGCCGGCCTCCACCGCATTGAGGAACTCGAAGTGCGACAGCGAGCGGCGCTGCCCCTCGGAGAGGCGCTCGTACCCGGGCAGGCCGTAGAGCGACAGCGCCCGCTCCGGCAGCCAGAAGGTATCCAGCGACAGCCGTTCCCAGTCCACCCGGGCGAGGGGATCGGCATAGGGCGTCGAGTTGCGGCTCAGCTGGTCGGCCAGGGCCGAGGTCTCGGCCGTCGTGTCGGTCATGCCGGCGGGCTCCCCGGGCTTCATTGCACGCCTGAAAACGGTCGTTTATCCTAGCGGCTTCTTGCGGTGCGGTCGACCCGCGCAGCAGGACAATCCGGAGAGGTGGCCGAGTGGTCGAAGGCGCACGCCTGGAAAGTGTGTGTACCGAAAGGTACCGAGGGTTCGAATCCCTCCCTCTCCGCCAATTTCATTTTCAATCAGTAAGTTACTGGTAGTACCCTCCGCGTCTCGCGCTGCTTCCCGTACCCTTCGGCGTTGCTGGCCCGTAGCTCCTCGCTTGCCGGTTCGCCCGGTCTGGCTTCGGCCTTGTTACTGGTGGAACTTCATGCCCGAGCGTGCCCCTGGACGGGTGACCTTGCGGGCACGCCGGGGATCCGGCCCCTCGGGCGGCGGGGTCTCTGTCGACCCCGCCGGGGAAGACGAGAACCGCCGGCTGGCAGTGCAGGGCGCGAGCCAGTGTCCTGGCGCGCTCGATACCGAGCCGGATGCAGCCGTTCTCGATGGCGCAGGGTGTGCGCCATTCCCTTGTCATGGTGCCGCGCGGGTCGGTAAAGTCTGGCCAACCATCGGGGAGAAATGGGCGTGCAACGCAGAACCCTGCTCAAGACCTTACCCATCGCCGCCGGAGCCGCGGCCACGGCCTGCCAGTTCCGGGAAACGGGGAACGGCCCGGTCGATGATTCAGCCGACAGGGAGGCTGGCGCCGCGCAGAAGAGCGAAGGCCCGGCGGTAGAGGCCGGAGATGCCGACACGCTGGAGAGCCGCATCCTGATCGAACCCAACGCACCGCCGCAGCAGGTCGTTGATCGTGACCGCTATCTGGAGCGGATCCGTGCCTTCGACGAGGATCATCGCGAGGATGTCCACCTGGATGCCGCCGGCCGGGAGCGCCTGGCGAAGGTCGTGGCCCGCCTGGAGCGCGTCATCGGGTTCGTCGGCTATGGTCACTTCAACCTCCTCTCCTTCGACCGTCTGCTGCACTTCGCCCGGGAGCACGAGACCATCGGTGCCTTTACCGAGGACGAGCTGGCCTTCATGGAGGAGATGTTCGCAGCCGATGCCCGCCGCTACGGTTTCTTCGGCGAGAAGGTGGTGACCGAACTCACCGCCCGCTTCCCCGAGGACCGGGCCTGGAAGGTGGCCGGCTCCGGCCATTACATCCTGCGCGGGGAGGCGGAGGGGCTGTTCCGTGACCTGCGCCGGAAGGTGGGGGACGAACTGGTGCTGACTTCCGGTATCCGCTCGGTGGTCAAGCAGATGCACCTCTTCCTGGCCAAGGTGGTGGAGACGAGGGGCAACCTCTCGCGCGCCTCCCGCTCCCTGGCGCCGCCGGGCTACTCCTACCACGGCATCGGCGATTTCGACGTGGGCAAGGCGGGCTTCGGCGAGCGCAACTTCACCGACGAGTTTGCCGAGACCGAACTCTTCCATCGCCTGGCCGACCTCGGTCTGGTGGATATCCGCTATACCGACCGGAATCCGTATGGGGTGCGCTTCGAGCCCTGGCACATCAAGGTGGTCTAACCGGGTGATCCGGGGGCTGATGCTCCTGGTGCTGGTGCCTCTGGTCAACCACGCCGGGGCGCGGGACTTCACCGTCCACCGCCTGGATTCCGGCGTGCCCGGGCCCACGCTGCTGGTCATCGGCGGGATTCAGGGGAACGAGCCCGGCGGCTTCAACGCGGCCGCCCTGATGGTGACGCGTTACAACATCACTCGCGGCTCCGTCTGGGTGGTGCCCAATCTCAATTTCGAGAGCATCCTCCGGCGTTCCCGGGGCGTCCATGGCGACATGAACCGCAAGTTCGCCGATCTCCCCGCCGATGATCCCCAGCGCGAGAAGGTCGAGCGAGTGAAGGCGCTCATCCGGGACGGAGAGGTGGATGCCGTCCTCAACCTCCACGATGGCTCCGGATTCTACCGTGAGCATCACATCGATAGTGACCAGTCGCCGTGGCGCTGGGGCCAGTCCGTGATCGTGGATAAGGCGGAGATGGAGGGGCACCGGTTCGGCAACCTGGAGTCGGTGGCCCGGGAGGTTGCCGCTCGGGCGAACATGCGCATCGCGGACCATGAACACTTCTACAGCGTCAAGAACACCCGGACCGACGAGGGCGATCCGGAGATGGAGAAGACGCTGACCTGGTTTGCCGTGAATCAGGGCAAGCCGGCCTTCGGTGTGGAGGCGAGCAAGTCCTTCGGGACGGTGCGTCGGACCGACTTCCATCTCAAGGTCCTCGAGGGATTCATGGAACGGATGGGGATCGGATACGAGCGCGATTTTCCCGGGACCCTGGAGGGGGTGGAGGCGGCCATCCAGAATGATATGGAACTGGCCCTCTACGACCGCCGGATCCGGCTGGAACTGGCCAATGCCCGGAGTCGGCAGGGTTACATCCCTCTCAAGGAGGGCAGTGAGCTGGAGTTCGCCGCCGATAGCCCTCTGGTGGCGGTCCTTCAGGAGGACGGCAGCTACATCGTCCGCCACGGCAACCAGGAGCTCACCCGGCTCTACCCCCAGTACTTCGAATACCACGAGGGGCTCGATCGCCTCGGGGTGGAGGTCGATGGTCGGCCGATGGAGGCGGAGTTCGGGTCCGTCATCTCGGTGGACGAGGACTTTCGCGTGGAACCGCGGGAGGGCTACCGGGTCAACGTCATCGGTTATATCAGCGATGAAGAGGACCAGGCCGGCGAGCGGATCCGGCGGGGCGACATCCTCCCGCGCTACTCCCTGGACCGCAGCGGTCGCACCTTCCGGGTAGAGGTCTACCGCGATGACGCCTTCGCCGGCATGGCGCTGGTCCGCTTCGGGGGCGACGAGCCGGACCGGCCGCGCCCGCTGCGCCAGGCCCGCCAAGGCGACGAATCCGACGACGGCTCCGGCCGCTGAGCCATGGCCGACAACTCCGCCACGACGCCCTGTCGGGTCCCCCGTTACATCCACGACTTTCGCTGCATCGGCCCCGATTGCGAGATGCCGTGCTGCGGCGGCTTCGAGATCAACCTGGACGCCCGGGACCACGCGGTCCTGCAGGACTTTACCCGCCACGATCCGGGGGACCGCCGCCGCTTCGCCGCCGGGGTGGAGTATCCTGCCGAAGAGGGCGCGCCCGTGGCCCGCCTGCGCCTGGATGACCGC
>JBKGYA010000185.1:0-3849 GCA_046546335.1 Thiohalospira sp.
CCCTGTCGGCTCGACGGCAGCATCCCTGCTGCCGACGACCTGGCAGCCGGGACTCCCACCACCCGCCAGGCCTGTTCAGGGCTGGCAGGACAACATTCGGCGCCCCCCTTGCGCTCTCCCCCGCCCGCCGGCAGGGTACGTAGCACTCTCCAACCGGATCGCGACCATGACCGAACCCAGCCGCATGGAGGCCATCCTCACCGGCGAGCTCGACCCCGACGACGTCACCGTGGGCGAGCTCCTGCGCGAGATGGCGACCCTGGACGAGGGGCGCTACACCCTCTCCGCCGAGGACGACGACGGCTCCATCGCCGCCGCCATGGTGCTGCTGGCCGGCGACTACGCCGCCGACTGGCTGGCCGCCCTGGAGGCGGCCGATCCGGCCGATCACGATCACGGCGGCCCGGCCGGCGAGTAGACCGCCGCTCCCACGGCACCAGGGAAGAGCGAGAACGGCGACATGGAACAGCCTCCCCACCTGCGACCGGGCCTCATGGTCGTCCACGGCAACCGCATGGAGCGCCTGCGGGACCTGGCCGTGGAGTGGATGCGCCGCTATCCGCTGGGCCCGCTGGAGAACGAGACCCTGCTGGTCCAGTCCAACGGCATCGCCCAGTGGCTGCGCCTGGCCCTGGCGCGCGAGCCGGACGCCCCCGAGCCGGGACTGGGACTGGCCAACGGCGATGTCGGGATCACCCTGCCGAGGGACGAGTCCGGCTCCCTGCGGGTCGCCTTCCCGGCGCCCGAGGGCGGTGTGCGCTGGATCAGCCCCGCCCGCCTGGAGGCGGTGGAAACGGTCTTCGCCATGACCGTGCACAAGGCCCAGGGCTCGGAGTTCCGCCACGCCGCCCTGGTCCTGCCGGACCGGCGGGTACCGGTGCTCACCCGGGAGCTCGTCTACACCGCCATCACCCGCGCCGCCCGGCGCTTCACCCTGCTGGAGGGCGCCCCGGGGATCCTCGCCGCCGCCGTTGGCGAACGCGTCCAGCGCACATCGGGACTGCGGGAGCGGCTGGCGAACCCTCCGGCATAGGGGCAGACACCCCGCCCCCATCTTTTCGCCCGGTCTTCCGCTACGCTCAGGGGTGGAGCCCACCCCTGCCAGGAGACCGAGATGACCGACAACCGCGACGCCATCCTCACCGCCAACGCCGACTACGCCGCCCGCTTCGGCGACAAGGGGGCCCTGCCCATGCCCCCGGCGCGCGGCTTCGCCATCCTCACCTGCATGGATGCCCGCCTGGACCCGGCCCGGTACGCGGGACTGGCCGAGGGGGATGCCCACGTCATCCGCAACGCCGGGGGGCGAGCCAGCGACGACGCCATCCGGTCGCTGGTGATCTCGCACAAGCTGCTCGGGACCCAGGAGTGGTTCGTCATCCACCACACCGACTGCGGCATGGAGACCTTCGACGACGCCACCATGGCCGGGCTGCTGGAGAAGAGCCTGGACACCGCCACCCTGGCCGGGGGCGCATGGAAGGATGTGGGCACCGGCCCCGGCTCCGTGGAGGGCCACTACATCGACTGGCTGACCATCCCCGACCGCGAAGGGGCGGTCATCGAGGATGTCCGCCGGATCCGGGAACACCCCCTGGTCCCGGGCACCATCCCCCTCCACGGCTACCTCTACGACTGCAGCAACGGCCGGCTTACCGAGGTCCCCGCCGCCACCGAGGCCGGCCGCCCCCTCTAGTCGATTGCCGCCGGGGCGGCAATACCGTTCCGCCGGCGGCCACCCATTGCCTGCGGCGTCCGTGGGACCGTGTGCGGACGGGCCCGGGCCCGTGCCGGAACCGCTCACCCACCCCGATCGCACCGGATGATTCACTGCCTCCAGCCTGTCGAGTGCGCCGCTCTGACCCGACCCGACCGTTTCCAAGCAACCCATGTGCCAGAAATCCACACCCGGCACGGCGGTTGCTACCGCGGGGTTGCCGGCCTGTGGGCCGGCCATTGAAGGCAACACAGGAGCCGAATCATGAATGTCGGAACCATGGGAAGCGGCGGCATGTCCGCCTTCGGGGCGGGGGGCATGCAGAGCGGCCCCGGCGGCGCCCCGGGAGGGCAGGCCGGTGGCATGAACCCATCCAGCGCCCCGAGTGGGGGGGACCAGGCTTCCCTCTCCCGGGAAGGGATGGCCATGCAACAGGCCAATGCCCAGGGTGCGACCCAGGGCAGCCAGGCTGCGGAAAAGGGAGACTCCGAGGCGAAAGGCTCGGAGAAGGGTGGTAATGCCGAGGCCCTCATGGCCGCCCTGAGCGAGGGTGGCGGTGAGGGTGGCGGTGAAGGCGAGTTTGCCGCCCAAATGAGCCAGGCCATGGGTGCGGCCAACGGTGGTGGCGGCGCCGAGGGCATGGTCGGTGGCAGCGAGGCTGCCGGCATGGCCCTGGCCCAGGCCAGTGGCGGCGGCTTGCCTCAGGGCATGCCGCAGGGCACTGCCAGCCAGTCCTCGTCCGGAGGTGACTCCACCAAGGGCGGCGAAGGCGCCTCGAGCAGCACCTCCGGCGAGACGGCCTCCCTGGGCAACAACCTCGACTTCACGGTCTGAACCAACCCGCCCGCCCCTCGGGGCGGGCCCTCCCCTTCGAACCCCGAGCGTCCATCCATAGGGGTCAGGTCTTGCCAGTTCAACCGTAACGGTGATCGGCAACCCCGAAAACCGGCGCTTCGCGCCAGGCCCCTCCTCATGACACGGTATCCGGCTACTCCGGGGGTGCCGGTCCAGGTTCCTGATACCCCTACTAGTCTTTACGTGATGGCGTGCTTGCGCAGACGATAGAGCAGGGTGTGCCGGCTGATCCCCAGCAGGCGGGCGGCGCGGCTGCGATTGCCCTCGGTGCGTTCCAGGGCCTGGCGGATGAGGTCGGCCTCGACATCCTCCAGCCGCACCCCCTCGGCCGGCAGGGCCACCGCGGAATCCGGGTCGGCGGCCGGCTCCGACCCGAGGCCGGCGGGTAGATTGGACCCGTCCACCTCCCGGCCAGGCAGGAGGATGGCGGTACGCTCGCAGAGGTTGCGCAGCTCCCGGACATTGCCCGGCCAGTGGTGGTCGCGCAGGCGCTGCAGGGCGGCTCGGGTGAAGGAGGGCCGTTCCACGCCGTGGCTGTCGGCCAGCTCCACCAGCAGCCGCCGGGCCAGCCCCGGGATGTCGCAGCGCCGCTCACGCAGGGCCGGGATCTCCAGGGGGACGATATTCAGGCGGTAATAAAGGTCGGCCCGGAAACGACCGGCGGCCACCTCCGCCTCCAGATCCCGGTGGGTCGCCGCCACCACCCGGGCGTCCACCCGGCGCGGCGTCGCCTCCCCCACCGTCTGTACCTCGCCGGTCTCCAGGAAGCGCAGGAGCTTGGCCTGGGCAGAGGGCGGCAGCTCCGCGACCTCGTCCAGGAAGAGGGTGCCGCCGGTGGCGGCGCGGATCCGGCCCGGTGCCTCGTCCACGGCGCCGGTGAAGGCGCCGCGACGATGGCCGAAGAGCTCCGACTCGGCCAGAGAGTCCGGGATGGCGCCGCAGTTCACCGCCACCAGCGGCCCGGAGGCCCGGGGACTGGCGGCGTGGATGGCCTCCGCCAGGCGGCCCTTGCCGGTCCCGCTCTCCCCCAGCAGCAGGACGGTGACATCGGATGCCGCCACCAGCGACGCCGAGCGCAGCACCGTCTGCAGATTGGGGGACTGGGTGGGCAGGGCCTGCTCGAAGACGTCCATGACCGCTCCTCCGGAACCAACTGCCCCCATGATACCCGCACGGTCGAGACGGGCAAGGCCCCGCCGGACCCGCCTCTTGCGAAAGGCTCGAAGCTCTGGTCTAATGCGCGAATAACGGGCCGTTAGCTCAGTTGGCAGAGCAGC
>JBKGYA010000186.1:0-3795 GCA_046546335.1 Thiohalospira sp.
GGTGGTGAAGCGGTCGGCGAAGGTCTCGAAGGGATTGACCACGTGATCGGTGCCGAAGGAGCGCATGTTCTCCTCCGTCTCCCTGCGCTCCGCCCGGCCGACCGTCATCAGCCCGGAGCGCAGCACCCGGGCGCTGACACAGACCGCCAGGTTCGCCCGGTCGTCATTGGTCACCGCCAGCACGCCCTGGCAGTAGGGCGCGGAGAGGCCGGCCAGCTCCAGGGCGCGCGGATCGGCGGCGTCGCCCGCGAGCCCGGGAACGTGGCGGGTCAGGGGATCGGTGGCGAGGTCGTCGCGCCGTTCGCCGTCGATATCCACCACCACGCTCTGCAGGCCCCGTTCGTCCAGTCCGCGCACCAGGGCGGAGCCGGTATCGCCATAGCCGCAGACGATGTAGAAGGGCTCGCCCAGGCGGCGGACGTCCCGCCGCAGAGAGGCCTCCTGGACCATGCGCCGCAGGGCCGGATCCTGGAGATGGGCCAGTAGCGAGCCGATGGTATAGAGCCAGGTGAAGACCGTGGCGTAGATGGCGAGCGTCGCCCACAGCCGCTGCGCCGGCGTGAAGGGGTGCGGGATCTCGCCGAAGCCGATGGTCGAGCCCATGTAGCTGACGAAGTAGAAGGCGTGGAGGAAGTCCATGCGCCAGGGCTCGCCGTCCGGCCCCTCCCCCGGGATGAGGACGAAGCCGAGGATGGCGACGGCGTAGACCGCCACCAGGGCCACCAGCGGCGTGCGCAGCCGCAGCAGCAGGATGGGCAGGATCCGGCGGACCACGCTCGCCCCTCAGCGGCGGACGGTGACGGTCTCGATGACCAGCAGGATCACCGACATCAGGTTGGCCAGTAGCGCCCCGCCGGCGATGGAGACGACGTGGGCCATGACCGTGGGCGTGGTCCCCGTGCCGGTAACGTGCTCGGCCACCGCCCAGAGCACCGCCGCGGCGATGAGCTGGAGGTCGGCAACCAGGCTGGTGGCCAGCATCACGGCGCCGATGTGCGTGCGGTCGCCGAACTTGAGGATGGTGGCGATGAGACTGACCACCAGGGCGGCGTAGAGCTCGTAGACGCTGTGGTGGGCGGGGACATCCACCTCGCCCCAGACGAAACCGAAATTGACGGTCAGCGCCAGGACGATGAAGAAGGCGAAGGTGACCTTTTCCAGATTCATGCAGTGCTCCCCTCGTCGGCCGGCGGCAGGACGCCGTAGTGGCGCAGCCCCTCCAGGATGCCGCGGGCGTGGTGGCCGGCGGCCAGATAGATCCCCTCGCGCCGGTCGGGCAGGCGCTCCAGGCCGGGGGCGTGGCTGCCGACGACGATGGCCAGGGTATCGCCCAGCAGCATCTCCTCGTCATCCTCCGCCCCGCCGGCCACCAGCACGTGGTCCATGTCCAGCCCCCACTTGAAGGCGACCCAGCGCACCGCCTGCGCCTTGGAGGCGCGGATGGGGAGGATGTCCACGTAGCTGCCGTAGGCGGCGTTCACCGTCGCCGGGAGCCCGTTCTGGCGCAGGTGCTTGCGGATGGTCTTGATGGCCGGGGCGCGCTCGGCATCCAGGTAGTAGCTCACCTTGAAGGGGTGCTGCTCCCGCCGCGGCTGGAGCTTGAGCCCGGGCAGCTCCCCCAGCGCCTCCTGGACCGCCTTCGGGTTCCAGCGGTAGTCGATGTGGCTGCGCCAGCTGCGGTCGGGGACCACGCGCCCGCCCCGGTGGGCGTAGTGGATCTCGGCCCCGGCGGCGGTAATGAGGACATCCGGCAGGGGGATGCCGTGCTCCGCCAGGACCTCCCGGGTCGCCTTCAGCGTCCGGCCGGTGACCACCCCCAGACCGGTCCGCTCCCCCTGCTCCCGCAGGGCGGCCACCAGCTCGTCGGCGGCCTCGTCGTCGCCCAGCAGGGTATTGTCCAGCTCGGTGACGGCCAGGCGCTGGATGGTGGGCAGGCGGCTGCGATTGGCCGGCGCCAGGCTCGCCTGGGGCCCGGCGAAGCGCTGGAGCACCCGGTCCACGGCGCGGAGGTACTTCTCGGCGTGGCCCGGCCAGGAGTAGTGGTCGTGGGCCCCCCTGACGCCGTTGTGCGACCAGCGGCGCCAGCGCCGGCGGTTGCCCAGGGCCTGGCGCAGGCCGTCGGCGATGGAGTCGATGTCGTAGGGGTCGATGAGCGCCCCGTTGCGACAGTTGGCGATGATGTCCCGGGGGCCGCCGTCGCGGGTCGCCACCACCGGCAGCCCGCTGGCCGCCGCCTCGATGAGGGTGAGCCCGAAGGGCTCGGTGAGCGCCGGATTGACGAAGACGCCGCGACTGCGCGCCGCCGTGCGGTAGATGTGGGGCACGTCGGAGGCGCGGTGCTGCTTGGGGTAGGCCACCCGGCCGTAGAGGTCGTAGCGGTCGATGGCGAGCAGCAGATCGGTGAGAACCCTGCGCGGGCCCTTGTCCAGCCCCTCGATGTCGTCCCGGGTGCCGGCGATGAGGACCAGGTTGGCCATCTCCTGCAGGTCGGGGTTCTCCCCGTAGGCGCGGACCAGGGAGATCATGTTCTTGCGCTCGTCCGCCCGGGACATGGCCAGGATCATCGGCTTCCCCGGCTCCCGCAGGAAGCGATTGAGGGTGCGCCGGATGGTGGGCTCCGGATCGTCCGGCGTCGGCGGCCGGAAGCGCGAGAGGTCCACGCCGGGCGGTATCACCTCCATCCGCCGGGGCTGGTAGTGGTCGTAGGCGGCGTACTGCTCCTCCACCTCCTGGCGGGTGGAGGCGATGACCAGGGAGGCGCGGTCCAGCGTCGCCTCCTCCGCCTCGATGCGCTGCCCCATGTTGTAGACCTCTTCCAGGCGCGACTCCTTGACCCCGCGCTGGAGCAGGCGGGCGCGCTTGTCCCGCCCCAGGGAGTGGCCGGTGTGGACCAGCGGGACGCCCAGCAGGTCGGCGAGCCGACCGCCGACGAAGCCGGCGTCGGCGTAGTGGCTGTGGACGATGTCGGGGATCCGCCCCACCTGCCGGGTGTGGTGGAGGGCGCGGTCGGCGAACTGGCCCAGATAGGGCCAGAGGACCTCCTTGCGCAGGTAGCGCCGCGGCCCGCAGGGCAGGCGGACGATCCGGGCCCCCTCGGAGAGCGGCTCCTCCGGCCGGGCGTAGTCGTCGTCCACCTTGGGATCGATGACCTGGCGCGTGAGCAGGTCCACCCGATCCACGCGGGGGTGTTCGGCCAGCGCCCGGGCCAGCTCCACCACATAGAGGATCTGGCCGCCGGTATCGGCGTCGCGGCCGAGCTCCAGGTTCTGGCCCCGGATCAGGCCGTGGACGCTGATGAGCTGGATGTAGAGGCCCTGGCCCTCGACCGGGGCATCGTTGTCGTCGCTACTCATGCCAGCCATTGCTCGCGAAAGGGTTGATAGAAGGCGGGGTCATCGCTGACCGCCCCGCGCAGCCCGCAGACCGCCGAGGCCAGCTCCACCCCGCGCTGCAGCCGGGTGGAGGCCTCCCAGCCGGCCAGCTCGCCGAGCAGGAAGACCGCCGCCAGGGCATCCCCCGCCCCCACGGGATCCTGGAAGCGGGCCACCGGCGCCGGCATCGCCCGCTCCACCCCCGCTTCGGTATGCAGCTCGGCCCCCTCGTCACCCCGGGTCACCAGGACGCCGCGGGCGCCGTGGCGCTGGCGCAGGGTCTCGGCGGAGGCGGCATCGTCATCCCCGACGAGCTCGGCCAGTTCGTCACCATTGAGCTTGATCCAGTGGGCCCCGTCCAGCAGGGCGGCCAGCCGTTCGCGCTCCCACCAGGGCGGCCGCAGATTCACGTCCACGAAGGCCC
>JBKGYA010000187.1:0-3791 GCA_046546335.1 Thiohalospira sp.
GCCACCGGCGAGGGGCCCTCCGCCGGCGGCGGTGCCGGCCTTCGGGGGAGTCTGCGGCGCAGGGCGGCCAGCCAGGACATGGGACCTCAGGTGGCGCGGACGCGGCGAAGGAGCTCGTCGATGACCCGGTCGCTGTCGATGCCCGATGCCTCCGCCTCGAAGGAGAGGACCAGGCGGTGGCGCAGGACGTCGTGGGCTACGCGCTGGATGTCCGTGGGCGTGACGTGCTCCCGCCCGGCCAGCCAGGCGTGGGCCCGGGCGCAGCGGTCCAGGGCGATGGTGCCGCGGGGGCTGGCGCCGAAGCGGACCCAGTGGCCCAGCTCCTCGCCCAGCTCCCCGGCCTGGCGGGTGGCCAGTACCAGCCGCAGGAGGTAGTCCTCTGCCTCGGGGCTCATGTAGAGGGAGAGGACTTCCGCCCGGGCGGCGAAGACCGTCTCCTGGCTGATGGTGGGCGGCGGCGTGGCCGCCGTATGCTCGGCGTTGCGGCGCGCCTCCTGGCGGGCCAGCTCCAGGATCCGCTGCTCCGCCCCCTTGCCGGGGAAGTCGATGCGTACGTGCATGAGGAAGCGGTCCAGCTGCGCCTCGGGCAGGGCGTAGGTCCCCTCGGTCTCCACCGGGTTCTGGGTGGCCATGACCAGGAAGAGGTCGGGCAGGGGATAGGTCTGGTGGCCGATGGTGACCTGGTGCTCCGCCATGGCCTCCAGCAGCGCCGACTGGACCTTGGCCGGGGCGCGGTTGACCTCGTCGGCCAGCAGCAGGTTGTGGAAGATGGGGCCGTACTGGAAGGCGAAGGTGCCGCTGTCGGGGTGGAAGACCTCGGTACCGGTGAGGTCGGCGGGCAGCAGGTCGGGGGTGAACTGGATCCGGTGGAAGTCTCCCTCCACCAGGTCCCCCAGCGCCTTTACCGCCCGGGTCTTGGCCAGCCCCGGGGCCCCCTCCACCAGGAGGTGGCCGTCGGCGAGCAGCGCGATGAGCAGCCGGCCCACCAGCTCCTCCTGGCCGATGACCTCCTGCTTGAGGTGGTCGCGGACGGTGTGGATGGCCTCGCGTACGGACATGTCTCTCCCCTGTTTCCCGGCGGCCCGTTGCCGGGCGGCGCTCCCCGGCGGCCGCGCCAGGGTTTCAGTATGGCACGGGGGCAGCGGGCCGGCCGAGCCCTATATTGCGTCTGCACCGTCGGACCCGCCCTGAAGGGTGAAGTTCGCGGCGGCTCGCTTGCGATCCGGGTCGGCCGCGCTGGTGACCGCCTCGAGGTCGGCGATGTAGTCCGCCGGCAGGCCGTGCTCCCGGGCACCGGCGACGACGAAGCCCTTGTACCAGTCGTAGGGGTGGCGGTCGGGGTCGTGGACCAGGGCGCGGTAGACCAGCGCCGGGACCGCCTCGCCGTCGGTGGTGGTCACGGTCACCGTTTCGCGGTCGTAGCCCTCGCCCAGCCCCTCGGCAGCGTCCAGGAGCGGGAGCTCCGCCTCCGCCAGCCGGAAGAGCACCCCGTGGACCACCTCGCCGGGCGCCGGGGTGATATCGCACTTGGCGGAGCCGTCGGGGCCGGCCATTCGCCAGGCCAGCCGATGGTCCGCCAGCCGGGCCGGGCCCACCGGCATGGTCGACGGGACCCGGGCGCGGAGGCGGGCGGTGAGCATGTTGGAGCCGTAGGCGAAGTAGGGGGTCATGGCGCCCTCCCGGGGCGGTTCGGGTCGTTTCCGGGAGGGCGGAGGATCGCCCGCGTCGAGCCGGCGATCAAGGCGGCGGATAAAGTGCTCCGGGCCTCTGGACATCAGCCCTCCACGAGGGCATATTGCGCCGCCCCTTGACAATTGCCATGGTGAAGCAAACAGGGGGGAGTGCGGGCCGTCGGGCACGGCGGATGGCAACGCGGAGGACGCCACGGGCGCGGTAGAAAAGGAGCGAATTGTTCAGGCTGGCCTATTCCATCTACTCCCTCCTGCTGGGGATCGGGCTGCTGCTGGTCGGCGGCGGCCTGCTGGGTACGGCCCTGGGCGTGCGCGCCTCCATGGACGGGGTCTCCCAGACCACCATCGGCTTCATCATGGCCTCCTACTTCGCCGGCTTCATCGTCGGCACCTACGGCGCCCCGGGGATCGTCCGCCGGGTGGGCCACGTGCGCGCCTTCGCTGCCTTCGCCGCCGTGGGGTCCACCACCGGGATCCTCCACGCCATGTTCACCGATCCCCTCGCCTGGATGGCCCTGCGCCTGCTCACCGGGGCGAGCTTCGTCGGGATCTACATGGTCATCGAGAGCTGGCTGGGGGAGCAGTCCACCAGTACCACCCGGGGCCGGGTCTTTGCCCTCTACATGACCATCACCCTCCTGGCCCTGGCCGGGGGCCAGTTCCTCATCCTGGTGGGGGATGTGGGGACCTTCGTCCCCTTCGGGGTGGTCACCATCCTGGTCTCCCTGGCCCTGGTGCCGGTGGCGCTAACCCGACTGCGCGAGCCCATCCCGCTGGAGGCGCCCATCCTGGGGCTGCGCCATCTGATCGGTATCTCGCCCCTGGGCGTGGCCGGCGCCTTCTTCTCCGGGCTCGCCTACGCCGCCTTCTGGGGCATGGGGCCGGTCTTTGCCAGCGGGATCGGGCTGGACAAGATGGGGGTGGCCACCTTCATGGCCGCCACCATCCTGGGCGGGGCCCTGCTGCAGGTCCCCATCGGCCACCTCTCGGACCAGCTGGATCGCCGCACGGTCATCGCCTGGGTGGGGGTGGTCGGCAGCCTCCTGGCGCTGGGCCTGTTCGCCGCGACCTTCTTCGGCCGCGGGGCCATCGTGGTCGCCGCCTTCCTGTACGGTGGCGTCATGTTCACCGCCTACGGCCTTGCCGTCGCCCACATGAACGACCACCTCCACGAGGGGGGCGTGCTGGAGGCGACCCAGGCCCTGCTGCTGGTCCACGGGGGCGGGGCCGTGGCCGGACCACTGGTGGCCGGGTTCATGATGGAGCGGTTCGGCTCCCAGGCGCTGCTCTTCTTCTTCGCCGCCATCCTGGCGCTGCTGGCGGCCTACGCCTTCCGCCGCATGCACGTCAGCCCCACCATCCCGCTGGAGGACCAGGGCGATTACGTGCCCATGGTCCGGACCTCCCAGGCCGCCGCGGAGCTGGACCCGCGCGCCGACGAGGCGGAGCTGGCCTATGACGCCGAGGTCGAAGAGGAGGCCCTCGACGAGGGGGAGGACGCCGGGGAGGGGGGCGAGTCGGCGGGCAGCCGGGCATGATCTGCCCCCTCTGCGGCGGGGGGCGCCTGAACCTGTTCAGCCGGGATCGCCGGCGCAGCTACTGGCGCTGTGATACCTGCGCCCTGGTCAGCGTTCCCCCGGACCAGCGGCCCGGGCCGGCGGCGGAGCGGGCGGAGTACGACCGCCACGAGAACCACCCCGACGACCCGGGGTATCGTCGTTTCCTGGGGCGACTCTTCGAACCCCTGGCCGAGCGCTGTCCGCCGCCGGCCCGGGGGCTCGACTTCGGCTGCGGGCCCGGCCCCGCCCTGGCGGCCATGGGGCGGGAGCGCGGCTACGACATGGCCGTCTACGACCCCCTCTACGCCGATGAGGCCGTCGCCCTGAGCGGCGAATACGACTTCATCACCGCCACCGAGGTCGTGGAACACCTCCACGACCCGGGCCGGACCCTGGAGTGCCTCCTCCAGCGGCTGCGGCCCGGGGGGTGGCTGGGGCTGATGACCCAGCTGGTCATCAGCGCCGAGCGCTTTGCCTCCTGGCGCTACAAGGACGACCCGACCCATGTCGCCTTCTTCTCGCGGCCGACGCTGGAGTGGTT
>JBKGYA010000188.1:0-3770 GCA_046546335.1 Thiohalospira sp.
GCCCGGGTCTACGTCCTGGAGGCGCTGGACGCCACCGTCATCCGGGAGCTCATCGATACCGCGCTCAGCGACCCCGAGCGCGGGGTGGGGGAGCAGGGGCTGGAGATGGCCCCGGAGCTGCGGGACGAGCTGGCCGCGGCCGCCGACGGCGACGCCCGCCGGGCGCTGAACATCCTGGAGGTGGCGGCGAGCCTCGCCGCGGCGGCCGGGGAGGCGACCATCGACGCCGACCGCCTGGGGGAGGCCGCCGGCAGCGCCCTGCGCCGCTTCGACAAGGGGGGTGACGCCTTCTACGACCAGATCTCCGCCCTGCACAAGTCGGTGCGCGGCTCCGACGCCGACGCCGCCCTCTACTGGTTCGCGCGCATGCTCGACGGTGGCGCCGACCCCCTCTACGTCGCCCGGCGGGTGGTGCGCATGGCCTCCGAGGACATCGGCAACGCGGACCCGCGGGGGCTACAGGTGGCGCTCTCCGCCTGGGAGGCCCAGGAGCGGCTGGGCAGCCCCGAGGGGGAGCTGGCCATCGCCCAGGCCATCACCTACCTGGCCTGCGCGCCCAAGAGCAACGCCATCGAGCTGGCCTGGCACGCCGCCCTGGCCGACGTCCGCGAGCGCGGCTCGGAGGAGGTCCCGGTCCACCTGCGCAACGCGCCCACCCGGCTGATGAAGGAGCTGGGCTACGGCCACGAGTACCGCTACGCCCACGACGAGCCGGAGGCCTACGCCGCCGGGGAGCGCTACTTCCCCGACGACATGCCGGAGCGGCGCTACTACCGGCCGGTGGAGCGCGGCCTGGAGGCGAAGTTCCGCCAGCGCCAGGAGTACTGGCGGGAACTCGACCGCCGGGCCGGCAAGACCGAGGACCGCGACGCGTGACCCCCTGGCTGGCCGTGGCCGTGGGAGGCGCCGCCGGGGCGGTGCTGCGCTTCTGGGGCGGGCAGGCCGTCCACCTCTGGCTGGGCCACGCCTTCCCGTGGGGGACGCTGGCCGTGAACGTCTCCGGCTCCCTGCTCATGGGGCTGGGCTACGTCTGGCTCCACGAGGTGGGCAACCTCGACCCGGCCTGGCGCCTGGCCCTGCTCACCGGCCTGCTGGGGAGCTTTACCACCTTCTCCACCTTCTCCCTGGAGAGCCTGCGGCTGCTGGAGACCGGCCAGATCGGCGCCGCGGCGGCCAGTGTGGCCGCCAATGTCGTCCTCTGCCTGGGGGCGGCCGGCCTCGGCCTGTGGCTGGGGCGCGCCTTCACCTGATCCCTGCCCGGCGCCCGGATTGGTCAGCCACCCGGCGGATGGGCGATACTACGCGGCTGCAAGACCGGACCGGAACCCACAGGGAGCCCCCATGCTCGACCCGCATCTCATCCGCAACGACCTGGACGAGGTGGCCCGCCGCCTGGCGCAGCGCGGCTTCCAGCTGGATACCGCGCGCCTGGGCGAGCTGGAGGCCCGCCGCCGGGAGCTGCAGACTCGCACCCAGGAGCTCCAGGCGGAGCGCAACAGCCGCGCCAAGGCCATCGGCCAGGCGAAGTCCAGGGGCGAGGATATCCAGCCCCTGGTGGACGCCATGGGCGAGCTCAAGAGCGAGCTGGAGGCGAAAGAGGCGGAGCTGGAGACCCTGCAGCAGGAGCTGGAGGCGGAGCTGCTCGCCATCCCCAACCTGCCGCACCCCGACGTGCCCGAGGGCGATGACGAGGCCGCCAACGTCGAGGTCCGCCGCTGGGGCGAGCCGTCGGTGCTGGACTTCGAGCCGCGGGACCACGTGGACCTCGCCGAGGGGCTCGGCGGCCTGGATACCGAGGCGGCGGCGAAGATCGCCGGCTCCCGCTTCGCCACCCTGTTCGGCGGCGTCGCCCGCCTGCACCGGGCCCTGGCGCAGTTCATGCTCGACGTCCACACCGCCGAGCACGGCTACACCGAGACCTACGTCCCCTACATCGTCAACGCCGACAGCCTGCTCGGCACCGGCCAGCTGCCGAAGTTCGAGGAGGACCTGTTCCGGCTGGACACCGAGCAGCCCTTCTATCTGGCCCCCACCGCCGAGGTACCGCTGACCAACCTGGTCCGCGACGAGATCCTGCCGGCGGAGGCGATGCCGCGGCGCTGGGTGGCCCACACCCCCTGCTTCCGCAGCGAGGCGGGCGCCTACGGCCGGGACACCCGCGGCCTCATCCGGCAGCACCAGTTCGACAAGGTGGAGCTGGTGCAGGTGGCCCACCCCGACGAGTCCTGGGAGGTGCTGGAGGCGCTCACTGGCCACGCCGAGGCGATCCTCCAGCGGCTGGAGCTGCCCTACCGGGTGGTGGACCTGTGTGGCGGTGACCTCGGCTTCTCCGCCGCCCGGACCTACGACCTGGAGGTCTGGCTGCCGGCGCAGGCCGCCTACCGCGAGATCTCCTCCTGCTCCAACTTCGAGGACTTCCAGGCGCGGCGGCTCCAGGCCCGCTTCCGCGATCCCGAGACCGGCAAGCCGCGCCTGGCCCATACCCTCAACGGCTCCGGCGTGGCGGTGGGGCGCGCCCTGGTGGCGATCCTGGAGAACCACCAGCGCGCGGACGGCTCCGTGGCCATCCCGGCGGCGCTGCAGCCCTACATGGGCGGGGTCACCGAGCTGCAGCCGGCCTGAGCACCGGCGCCCGACAACCGCCCACGAAGAAGGCCCCGGCGGGCGAACCGTCGGGGCCTTTCTGATCCTGCCAGGGCATTATCGCCGGGGCGAACCCCGGGCAAGTGCGGCCTCTAGTCCTCGCCGGCGAAGGCGCCGAGGAGGTGCAGCAGGCTGGTGAAGAGGTTGTAGATGGAGACGTAGAGGGTGACCGTCGCCATGATGTAGTTGGTCTCGCCCCCGTGGATGATCTCGGAGGTCTGATAGAGGATCAGCCCCGACATCAGCAGCACGAACATGGCGGAGACCGCCAGGGAGAGGCCCGGAATGGAGAAGAGCATGGCGCCGATCCCGGCCAGGAAGGCCACCAGGATCCCCACCATCAGGAAGCCGCCCATGAAGCTGAAGTCCTTGCGCGTGGTCAGCGCATAGCCGGACAGGCCCAGGAAGATGGCGCCGGTCCCGCCCAGGGCGGTCATCACGATCTGGCTGCCGCCGGGCAGACCCAGGTACATGCTGATGATGGGCCCCAGGGTCAGCCCCATGAAGCCGGTGAGCGCGAAGACCGAGGCGATGCCCCAGACGCTGTTGCGCAGATAGCTGGTCAGGAACAGCAGCCCGAAGTAGCCCACCAGAGTGATGATGAGGCCGGGGTGCGGCCAGTTGTTGGCGATGGACAGCCCGGCCGTCACGGCGCTGAAGATCAGCGTCATGGAGAGCAGGGCGTAGGTGTTCCGCAGGACCTTGTTGGTCGAGAGCTCACTGGCACGAGTGCCGGTGGCTACGGACTGATTCTGGTTCATCGGTTCGTTTCCTCCGTCGAGGCTTGTCCGCTTGTCGTTCGGTTGGACCGGCGCCGGGCCGCATTGTTCCAGTCAAGTGTACGGGGCCGGCCGCGCGCTGGAAAGGAGTACGTCCCACGGTGTGTCGCACTGAAACCGTGTGCCTCCGGTCACGGGGCCAATGCGGCACGAGTCGGGCCCGGTAGTGCCCGTCGTGGATGTTACGTCGTTGATATCTAATTGAAATATAACGACTATAAAACTTGGCACGGCGACTGCAAGAGAGGGGGCGCATTCACTGTAACGGAGGAAAACCAATGCTTCGGATTTCCAAGCGAGCCCTCATGATCTGGACCACCGCCATCATGCTTGGCCTGGCCCCGGCCG
>JBKGYA010000189.1:0-3745 GCA_046546335.1 Thiohalospira sp.
CCCCATGCAGCTTGGTGCCCACGTCTCCGCCGCCGGCGGCATCGAGAACGCCCCGGACCGCGGCAAGGCCATCGGTGCGGACTGTATCCAGGTCTTCACCCGCAACCAGCGCCAGTGGAAGGCAAAGCCGGTGACCGACGCCGAGGCGAAGGCCTTTCGCGAGCATCGCGCGGCGGATGGCATCGGCACGGTGATGAGCCACGCCTCCTACCTCCTGAACCCGGGCACGCCCGATGCCGACAAGCGCGCCAAGACGGTGGGGGCGCTGGAGGCGGAGATGGAGCGCTGCCACCAGCTGGGCATCGAGTACCTGAACTTCCACCCCGGGGCGCACACCGGCGCCGGGGAGGAGGCGGGGCTGGACAACATCGCCGGGGTCCTGGACGAGGTCTGCGCCAACCATCCCGACAAGCGGGACGTGACCCTGGTGCTGGAGAACGTCGCCGGCCAGGGGAGCACCCTGGGCAAGAGCTTCGCCGAGCTGCGCGCCATCCTGGAGCGGGTCTTCCAGCCGGACCGCTTCGCCGTCTGCGTCGACACCGCCCACGCCTTCGCCGCCGGCTACGCCCTGCATACCGAGGAGGGCTGGGAGGCGATGTGGGAGGAGTTCGACCGCGAACTCGGGATGGAGCGGCTGGTGGCCTTCCACCTCAATGATTCGAAGGTCCCCTTCGATTCGCGCAAGGATCGCCACGAGCTCATCGGCCGCGGCTACATCGGGCCGGAGGCCTTCCGCCGGCTGGTGACCGACCCCCGCACCCGGGACATCCCCGGCTTCCTGGAGACCCCGGCCGGGGAGGCGGGCTGGGCGCAGGAGATCGCCTGGCTGCGATCCGTGGCCGCGGGGGAGTGGCCGGCGCTGCCGGAGATCGAGGACGCCGGGATCAACCTCTGAGGTCGACCAGGACGCTCACTCCCCCTCCGCCAGCCGCTGGCGGCCGGCGGAGAGCTGCAGGCGCAGGTGGAGTTTGCCGTCGGCCGTCTCCACGCCGCTGATCCGCAGGCGTTCGCGCAGGGCGGCGGGGACCTTCTTCCCCCACTCGTGGCCCTGGAGGACCTCGTCGAGATCGATGCAGACCCGGTCGCCGTCGCGCCGCGCCCCGGCCTGCTGGCCCAGGGCGGCGAGCATGGGGCCCTTGGCCAGGAAGGGCTGGACCTCCTCCGGCCGCAGGATGATGGCGCGGGGCGGATCGCCGGCGGCGGGGGCCTCCACGCGGAAGCGGGCGCGGAAGTCCACCCAGATCCCGGCCTTCTTCCGCCCCGAGACCTCCAGGATCCCGCCGTCACGCACGTCCAGGCGCAGGTTCGCGAGGGAGGGGTCCTCCGCACGCTCGGCCAGCCGGGCCAGGACCCGGCGAGGGACGGGTACGGTGATCCCCTTGCGGGCGGCCTTCACCGCCCAGCGGGAGGCGTGGAGGAGTCCCTGTTGCCAGAGGCGCATGGCGTTACCTCGTCTTCCATAATGGGGGCCTGATGGACCCATTGTAGCCCGCCGCAGGGCGAACAGGAGAGCCATGAGCAACGATGCGGATCCCCGCACGGAGGAGGACCGGGAGACCGGAGGCCGCTGGCGGATGGTCTTCAACCCCACCAACGGCTTCTTCGCCGGCGTGGCGGCACTGGCCGCCTGGGCGCTGGCCGAGCGCGAGGGCCGGGCAGCGGTGGAGACGGCGCTGTGGGAGGCCGGCGAGCTCCTGCTGCTGGTGGCCCCCATCCTGGTCTCGGCGGTGCTCATCTCCGGCTACGTCCAGACCATGGTGCCCCGGGATGCCATGGAGCGCTGGCTGGGCCGCGGCTCCGGCCTGCGCGGGCTGACCCTGGCGGCCATGGCCGGCGCCCTCACCCCGGGCGGGCCCTTCGCCGCCTTCCCGCTGGTGGTGGCCCTGTGGGAGTCCGGGGCCGGCTTCGGGGTCTGCGTGGCCTATCTCACCTCCTGGTCGGTGCTGGGGATCCAGCGGGCGCTGGTCTGGGAGATCCCGCTGCTCGGTGCCGACTTCGTCCTCCTGCGCCTGGCCGCCTCCCTGCTCCTGCCGCTGATCGCGGGGGTCCTGGCCGACCGCCTGGACCCGGCCCGCCACCGGGGGCGGCGATGATCGCCATCGCCTTC
The DNA here is from genome assembly GCA_046546335.1 of Thiohalospira sp. Classification (GTDB taxonomy): domain Bacteria; phylum Pseudomonadota; class Gammaproteobacteria; order Thiohalospirales; family Thiohalospiraceae; genus Thiohalospira. Next base: position 2,108 of record JBKGYA010000189.1, read on the forward strand.
ATCAGCGTCTTCGTCGTCCTCGCGGTCCTGGCGACCCTGGCCCAGCGGCGGGGCGGCGCCGACCAGCACCGTGAGGCCGTGGCGGCCGGCTGGGGGCAGCTCCGGTGGCTGCTGGTGCGGGTCCCGCTGGCGGTGGTGGCCGCGTCCCTGGCGGCGCCCCTGGTCCCCGCCGGGCCGGTGAGCGCGTGGCTGGGCCCGGAGTCTGGGCTTACCGGCATCGCCATCGCCAGCCTCTTCGGCGGGGTCCTGCCCGGCGGGCCGGTGGTCGCCTTCCCCCTGGTCATCGTCCTGGAGGGGGCCGGGGCCGGACGGGCGCAGCTGGTGGCGCTCATCACCGGCTGGTCGGTGCTGGCCATCCACCGCCTGCTCATCTTCGAGGCCCCGCTACTGGGGTGGCCGCTGACCCTGCGCCGGCTGGCCGCCTCCCTCCCCCTGCCCTTCATCGCCGGGATGGTGGCCGGCGGACTGTTATCGATCTAAGCAGTCTGTCCGGAGCAGGGGGTATTGCCTTGGGGTGGCGAGGGGTGACCGGGGACGCGAGAACCATCCCTGGCGCTCCGCGGCGGCCATCCATGGCCGCCGAGGCCCCGGTCACCCCTCGCCACCCCAAGGCAATACCGTCCAGCCTCCCTGCCCACGAAAAACGCCCGCCGGCCGGACCGTACGGGCGTCTTCACGCGGCCCCGCCGGAGCGGGGCGATGGGGCCCTCAGGCCTTGCGCTTGCGCTGGATCATGTCGTGGAGCATGGGGGTGAGGATGAGCTCCATGGCGAAGCCCATCTTGCCGCCCGGCACCACCAGGGTGTTGGGCCGCGACATGAAGGAGCCGTCGATCATGTTCAGGAGATAGGGGAAGTCCTGGGTCTCCGGATCGCGGAAGCGGCAGACCACCATGGACTCGTCCGGGGTGGGCACGTCCCGGGCGATGAAGGGATTGGAGGTGTCCACGGTGGGCACGCGCTGGAAGTTCACGTGGGTACGCGAGAACTGCGGCGTGATGTAGTTGATGTAGTCGGGCATCCGCCGGAGGATGGTGTCCACGATGGCCTCGGCGGAGTAGCCGCGCTCGGCGCTGTCGCGGTGGATCTTCTGGATCCACTCCAGGTTGACGATGGGCACCACGCCCACGCCGAGATCCACGTGCCGGGAGACGTCGATGCCGTCGTCGGTCTTCACCAGGCCGTGGAGGCCCTCGTAGAAGAGCAGGTCGGTGCCGTCGGGGATGTCCTCCCAGGGGGTGAACTCGCCGGGGCCCTTGTCGATACCCAGCCGCGCGTTGTGCTCGGCGGCCTCTTCCTCGCTGTGGAGGTAGTAGCGGCGCTGGGCCTTGCCGGAGCTGGCGTAGCTGGAGAAGGTCTCCTCCAGCTTGTCGAAGACGTTGGCCTCGGGGCCGAAGTGGCTGAAGGTCTCGCCGTTCTTCTCGGCGTCGGCCATCTTCTGCTTCATCTCCGAGCGCTCGTAGCGGTGGTACGAGTCGCCCTCGATGACCGCGGGGCTGATCTGCTCGCGGTGGAAGATGTGCTCGAAGGCGCGCTTGACGGTGGTGGTGCCGGCGCCGGAGGAGCCGGTCACCGCGACAATGGGATGCTTTTCGGACATGTTGCCCCCCTGTTTCGGCGTTGCCTGTCTGGGCGTTTC
>JBKGYA010000190.1:0-3743 GCA_046546335.1 Thiohalospira sp.
CATCTCCTGGAGCTGCAACCGCTGGGCCGCCGCCTGATCCTCCGCCTTCGCCAGTGCGGCGCTCACCCGCTCCAGCCGCCGATTGAGCGCCTCCAGCCGCCGGGTAAGCTGGCGGACCTCGGCACGCTCGGCCCGGGCGAACAGGCGCTGCTCGGCTACCTCGCCCTCCAGCTCCGCAATACGCCCGCGGGCGTCGGCCAGGGCGGCCTCGCCGTCCCGGAGCCGGGCCGCCAGGGCATCGCTCTGCTCCTGGAGCGCCTCGGCACGCCGATGTTGCCGGGCAGCCTCCGCCTCCGCCTCAGCCCGCGCCGCCGCCTCCTCCTCGACCCGGGCGCGGGCGGCATCGCGCTCCGAGCGACGCGCCTGCTGGGCCGTCCGGGCCGCCATCAGCGCCGCGGCCACCTGCTCCCGCTCGCGGCGCTCGGCCCGCAGCTGGCGATCGAGCGCCTCGATACGGCTCTTCAGTTGCGCCAACGCCCGGTCCTGATCGGAGACGGTATCGGTGAGGAAGAACTGGGAGAGGGCAAAGATCAGCAGGACGAACAGGAAGACCAGGAGCAGCGAGGCCAGTGCGTCGACAAAGCCCGGCCAGATATTGACCTGGCGGCGACGGCGCATCTCCTAGCCCCCCTCGTGGCCCAGGGCGCGGCCCAGGAGGCGGAGTTCGGTCCGCAGGGTCTCCACGGTCTCCCGCCGGCCCTCGCCGGTCTCCTCCAGGAGTCGGGCCAGGTGGTCATCCACCCGGCGAAGCTGGGTCTCCAGGGCCTCGTCGCGGCCGGACACCGTCTCGGTGAGCCGCTGGATCCCCGCCTGCAGACCCGCCTGGCTGCGTTCCAGCTCGTTCAGGCCCTGCCGGCCCCCCTTGAGGCCGTCGGAGAGGTCCCCCAGTCGCTCGGCCAGCAAGGCCAGACGACCATCGGTGGCGCGCCGCTCCTCCTCGGCCCGGCCCAGGGTCCGCTGGACCTCCTCGAGCCCCTCGGCCGCCCGTTCCAGCAGGGCGGCGGTCCAGCCCGCGCCACCACCCTCCGCCTCCTCCGGGAGGGTATGGGCCGATTCCGCAAGCACCTCCTCGACCTCATTGAAGAAGCGATTCTGGGCATGGCCGGCCTGCAGGTCGACGAAGCCGAGGACCAGGGCCCCGGCGAGGCCGAAGAGGGAGGAGCTGAAGGCCGTCCCCATGCCTTCCAGCGGGGCCTGGAGTTCGGCCTGCAGCCGCCGGAAGAGGTCGCCGGCCGAGGCCCCCTCCCCGCCGGAGAGCCCGGCGATGACCTCGCCGACGGCGGAGACGGTCTGGAGCAGGCCCCAGAAGGTCCCCAGCAGCCCCAGGAAGACCAGCAGGCCGGTGAGATAGTGGGCGACCTCCCGCCCCTCGTCCAGGCGCGACCGGATCCCGTCGAGCAGGGCACGCATGGCGGATGCGGAGAGGAAGCCCGGGGCACCTCGTTCGGGCGCCACCACCTTGGCCAGGGGGGTAAGCAGCCGCGGCTGAACCCGCACCGAGTTCGATACGCCGCCCCGATAGGCGGCCAGCCAGGCGCGGTCCGGCCCCAGGGTGTGGACCTGGCGGATGTTCACCGCAATCCCCACCACCAGGACCCCCAGGATGACGCCGTTGAAGATCGCATTCTCCCGGAAGGCCGCCTCCAGGGCCGGGTAGAGGGCAGCGGCCACGGCCGCCACCCCGGCCAGAAAGAGGCCCATCCCGATATAGATGCCGCGTGGCTGTTCCATGCGTCCCTCCCGCTGTACTCGTACGCCGCCCGAGGGAGTCGGTTCCTCAGCCGGCGAGCTTCGCCGCGATGCGGGTGGCGTGGGCGCCCTGGAAGCGGGCGATGGTGAGCTCGTTCTCCGAGGGCTGGCGGCTGCCGTCGCCATCCGAGAGGGTGGTGGCGCCGTAGGGCGTGCCGCCGGAGATCTCGGCCATGTTCAGCAGCTCCTGGCAGGCGTAGGGCACACCGACCACCACCATGCCCTGGTGGAAGAGGGTGGTGTGGAAGGAGGTGATCGTCGTCTCCTGGCCGCCGTGCTGGCTGGCGGTGGAGGCGAAGACGCTGCCCACCTTGCCCACCAGGCGGCCGTTGAACCAGTGGCCGCCGGTCTGGTCCAGGAAGTTGCGCATCTGCCCGCACATGTTGCCGAAGCGGGTGGGGGTGCCGAAGAGGATGGCGTCGTACTCGGGCAGCTCCTCCACCGTGGCCACCGGGGCCGGCTGGTCGAGCTTCGCCCCGGCCTGGCGGGCCACCTCCTCCGGCATGGTCTCGGGGACCCGCTTGATCGTGACCTCGGCCCCCTCCACCTGGCGGGCCCCCTCGGCCACGGCACTGGCCAGGGTCTCCACGTGGCCGTGCATGCTGTAGTAGAGCACCAGTACTCGGGTCATGGCTGCCTCCTCGCTCGTATGGCTGAAGACCTCAGACTAGCACCTCTTCGCGCAGGCACCAGGGTCCGGCGCGGCAAGGACCGTTGCCGGCTACGCAACAGTCGACGGCGACCTCAGGCACCGGCGGCCTCGCCAACCAGCTCCTTCAGGCAGGCGGCGCAGAGGCAGTCGCCGTAGGCCGCCTGGAGTTCGTCCGCCACCTCCTCGGGGATGGTGACCACCTGGCACTGGCAGCGCTCGATGTTGCCCACGCGGCACTCGAAGGCGGTACCGCAGCGGGGGCAGTGCTTGGGCTCGTGGGCGGGCATGGCTCCCTCCTTCTCCTCGTCGACCGGTCAGCCGCACTTGGACTCGCCGCAGGCCAGGCAGGTCATGCAGCCGTCCATGAGGACCATGGCCTTGGTGTGGCACTTGTTGCACAGCTCGGCGCCGGGGGGATAATCCCCCTCCTCGTCCTCGCTGCCCTCGGTCCCGCTGGCCTGGCGCTGCTCGTACTCGGCGCGCTTGGCCTCCACCAGGGCCTTCTGGTGCTCGTCCAGCCCCGCCTCCTGGATCATGCCGATCTTGCGCAGGTGCTGGTCGATCACCTCGCCGATCTCCGCCACCAGGGAGGGCATGTACTTGCCGCCCTTCTTGAAGTAGCCGCCGCGCGGGTCGAAGACCGAATGCAGCTCCTCCACCAGGAAGGTGACGTCCCCGCCCTTGCGGAAGACGGCGGAGATGATGCGCGTGAGCGCCACGATCCACTGGAAGTGGTCCATGTTCTTGGAGTTGACGAAGATCTCGAAGGGCCGCCGGTGCTCGTGGCGGGTCCCCTCGTTGAGCACGATGTCGTTGATGGTCAGGTAGATGGCGTGCTCGGACAGCGGCGTGGCGATCTTGTAGGTGGAGCCCTCCAGCCGCTCCGGCCGCTCCAGCCGCTCGTGCATCTGGATGACGTTCTCCGCCTCGTAGCCGCTCCCCTCCGGCTCGGCCACGGCGGCCGGGGTCACCTCCTCCTCCTTTTCCGGGCTGGCGATGCCGTAGTCGACGATGGGCTCCTCGATCTTGATGCTCATGTTCTTCTCCCAGGTGTCCGTTCGTGGAATTGCAGGGGGCGGGTTCCGGTGCCAGGGTCGCGGCTCCGGGGCTCCTTCCCGGGAAACGGCGTGAATCCATCCCTGGAGCCTCCACGGCGGCATCCCTGCCGCCGAGGTTCCCGGGAAGGAGGCCCGGAGCCGCGCCCTTTGCTACCGGCGGCCCTTACCGAAATCGGCCGGGCCACTCGTCCTTTTTCAGAACCGCCCGTAGTAGCCCTCCTTGAGGGCATCGTAGAGGTTGGCGGCGGTGTGCATCTCGCCGTCGTACTCCACCTCCTCGTCCC
>JBKGYA010000191.1:0-3723 GCA_046546335.1 Thiohalospira sp.
CGCCGGCCGCTTGAGGAGATCCCCGGTGGCCAGGCCGGCGAGGTCGCCGCCCGGCCCCGGGCTCTGGCGGGCCGCGCTCAGGGCGGCCCGCAGGCGTTCCCGCTCGCCGGCGGCCAGGGCGCCGGCGAGCTCGGTATGGTCCGTGGCGAGGTGTCGGACCTCCACGCACGGCAGGCCGTAGATGAGGGCATCCTCGACCACCCGGCCCTGGAGGTCGGCGCCGTCGCAGGCGCCGGCCAGGGCCCCCTCATCCAGGCGGTCGAGGAGGTGGCCGTGGTTGTCCGTGAGCTCCACCGCGCCGGTGCGCAGGAGGTAGAGCGTCTCCCCCTCCGGCTCGGCCGGCGGGAAGGGCTCTCCCGCCCGCAGGTAGCGGGCGTGGAGCCGTCCCGCCACCGCCGCCCGGGTCGCCTCGGGGAGGTCGGCCAGGGCGGGGATGGTGGCCAGGAAGGCACGGACGTCGGCCGGCTCCATGGCGGCCTCAGTGGCCGGTGGCGTCGCCGGCGCCGCGGGGCACCCGGATGCTGGCGACCAGCTCCTGGATGGACTGCGGCGGGGCGGCGGTCACCTTGGAGACGGCCCAGGCCACGGCGAAGTTGAGCAGCATGGCCAGACCGCCGATCCCCTCGGGGGAGATCCCGAACAGCCAGTTCTCCGAGACATCCTCGGCGAAGGGCTCCACGAAGACGCCCTTGAAGTAGATGATGTAGGCCAGCGTGAAGACCAGGCCCACCACCATGCCGGCGATGGCCCCCTCACGGTTCATGCGCTTGTTGAAGATGCCCATGATGATCACCGGGAAGAGGCTGGCCGCCGCCAGGCCGAAGGCGAAGGCCACCACCTGGGCCACGAAGGCCGGCGGATTCGCCCCCAGATAGCCGGCGACGAGGATGGCCACGGCGGCGGAGATCCGGCCGGCGGCCAGCTCGCCCCGCTCGCTGATCTGCGGGCGGAAGGTCCGCTTGAGCAGGTCGTGGGAGATGGCCGAGGAGATCACCAGCAGCAGCCCCGCCGCCGTGGAGAGCGCCGCGGCCACGCCGCCGGCGGCGACCAGGGCGATGACCCAGTCGGGCAGGTCGGCGATCTCGGGGTTGGCCAGGACCATGATGTCGCGGTCCACGTAGACCTCGTTGGCGAACGGGGCGCCCTCCGCCGGCTCGCCGTCGCCCGGATTCTCCACCAGCCGCTGGCCGTGGTCGCCGGTCTCGTCGGCGAACTCCGGCTTGCCGTCCAGGGCATCCCCGGCGGCATACTGCAGCTTGCCGTCATCGTTGTGATCGTGCCAGGCGATGAGGCCGGATTTCTCCCAGGTGGAGAACCACTCGGGCATGGACTCGTACTCGGTCCCCTCCTCCTCGGGACCGTTCACCGTGTTGATGAAGTTCCAGTGGGAGAGGGCACCCACCGCCGGGGCAGTGGTGTAGAGCAGGGCAATGAACAGCAGCGCCCAGCCGGCGGAGCGGCGGGCGTCACGCACCTTGGGGACGGTGAAGAAGCGCACGATGACGTGCGGCAGGCCGGCGGTGCCGACCATCAGCGCCAGCGTGATGAAGAAGACGTCCACCGTGGGCTTGCTGCCCTCGGTGTAGGGGCCGAAGCCCAGATCCACCAGGGTCTGGTCCAGCTTGGCCAGGAGGTCGGTGCTGGTACCGGCGATCTCGCTGCCCAGGGCGATCTGGGGGATGGGGTTCCCGGTGACCTGCAGGGCGATGAAGACGGCCGGGACGGTGTAGGCGAAGATCATTACCACGTACTGGGCCACCTGGGTGTAGGTGATCCCCTTCATGCCGCCGAGGACGGCATAGACGAAGACCACGCCCATGCCGATCATGAGCCCCGCGACCAGCTCCACCTCCAGGAAGCGGGAGAAGACGATGCCGACGCCGCGCATCTGCCCCGCCACGTAGGTGAAGGAGATGAAGATCAGGCAGATCACCGCCACCACGCGGGCGGTGTCGGAGTAGTACCGGTCGCCGATGAACTCCGGCACCGTGAACTTCCCGAACTTGCGCAGGTAGGGCGCCAGCAGCAGGGCGAGCAGCACGTAGCCGCCGGTCCAGCCCATGAGGTAGACCGAGCCGTCATAGCCCAGGAAGGCGATGAGGCCGGCCATGGAGATGAAGGAGGCGGCGGACATCCAGTCGGCGGCGGTGGCGGCGCCGTTGGCCACCGGGTGGACGCCCCTGCCGGCGATGTAGAACTCGCCGGTGCTGCCGGCCTTCGCCCAGAAGGCGATGCCGAGGTAGAGGGCGAAGGTCCCGCCCACTACGAGATAGATGAGTGTCTGCTGGTCCATGAGGTCGATTTCCCCGTCTGATTCTCGTTGTCGTCGATGCGTTCGGTGGCCGGTAGGCGACTATTCCTCGTGGAAGTCGTGCTCGCGGTCCAGCCGGTTCATGCGCCAGGCGTAGTAGAAGATGATGATCAGGAAGGTGTAGATGGAGCCCTGCTGGGCGAACCAGAAGCCCAGCTTGTAGCCGCCGATCTGGATCTGGTTGAGCGGGTCCACCAGCAGGATCCCGAAGCCGAAGGAGACGATGAACCAGACCGCCAGGCAGCCGGCCAGGATCCGCAGGTTCGCCTTCCAGTAGTCGTCCGCACGTTGTTCGTCGCTCATGGTTTTCCTCCCCGGGTTGGTTGTTACGGCGTGGTGGTTACAGCTGATAGTCCAGCGCCAGGCGCGCCTGGAGCTTGCGCGCCTGGCGGAAGGCCTCCTTGAGGATCCGGCGGTGGAGCTCGTTGAGCCCGTCCGGATCCAGGCGGTTGTCCAGCGGCTCCCCGGCGGCCGCCTGGCGCCGGTGCTGCTCCATGCGCAGCCACTGGATGAATTCGTAGGCGTCGCGCCAGGCGGCGGCGTCGTCGGGGTCCAGGGCGCCGGCGGCGACCACGGCGTCCAGCCGGTCCAGGGTGTGGGTGGCCTCTACCCCGTGGGCCAGGGCCAGCAGCCGCGCCGCGTCCACGAAGGGGGCGAGCCCCTGGACCTTGAGGTCGACCCCCGGGCGGCCGTCGCCGCCGGCGGAGCGCTTGATCTCGCCGAAGAGCCCCAGCGGCGGCCGGTTGCGCAGGGCGTTCTCCGCCATCTGGCGGCGAAAGCGCGAGTTGGCCGCCACCGCCTCGCCCAGCCAGCCGCGCAGGGCCGTCGCCGGCTCCGGATCCCCCCACAGGGGCCGGAAGTCGAAGAAGACCGTGGCGTTCAACAGGTGCTGGGGGGTCCCCTGGTCGATCCAGCGGGCGAAGCGCTCGCGCCACTCGGCAGCGGTGAGGCAGCACTCCGGGTTGCTCGCCATGATGTTGCCGGGGCAGAGGGGGAAGCCCACCCGCGCCAGCGCCTGGTTGATCGCCTCGGCCAGGGGGAGCAGCTCGGCGCGCGCCGCCTCGGCGTCGCCGTCGCCCGGCTCGAACAGGATCCCGTTGTCCTGGTCGGTCTTGAGGGTCTGCTCGCCGCGCCCCTCGCTGCCGAAGGCGAGCCAGGTGAAGGGGGTCCGGGGGCGGCCGTGCTCGGCCAGCACGTGGTGGAGCACCGCCCGGGTGAGGCGGTCGTTGAGGGTCGCCACCACCCGGGTGATGGCGTCGGCCCCGGCGCCCTGGGCCAGCAGGCGGCCGATGAAGGCGTGGACGTCGGCCTGCAGGGCCTCCAGGGCGGCGATGTCCGGGGCGTCGGCGATGGCCCGGGCCAGGGCGACCAGGCCGGCATCGCCGCCGACCACGGCGCCCTCCGCCAGTACC
>JBKGYA010000192.1:0-3706 GCA_046546335.1 Thiohalospira sp.
GCCCCGGAACGGAGGGATTTCGGCAATGGCCAGGGGAAGGCAGTCAGGCTGTCCGTCTACTCGGGACCTCACCGGCCGCCTCCGAGTATGCGGACACCCTGGGAGTCGATCCGTGACCCGCGCGCCCGTTTCGTTATAATGGCGCCCCCTTACGTCAGCCGGGGTCGGCATGAGCGAACCGCACACCGACAAGCAGCTACGCTCGCGGGTCAAACTGCTGGGCAGGCTGCTCGGGAATGTCCTGCGCGATCAGGCCGGCGGCCGGGTCTATACCGCCGTGGAGAAGCTGCGCAAGGGCTTCATCGCCCTGCGCCAGGAGGGCGACGACCCGCGCCACCGCCAGCAGCTGATGCAGCTCATCGACGCCCTGGATGCGGACACGCTGGCCTGCGTGGTGCGCGCCTTCAACGTCTACTTCAGCCTGGTAAACGTGGCGGAGGAGGCCTTCTCCCACCACCAGCGGCGGGAGCAGCTCCACGAGGGGGGGCCGCTGTGGTTCGGCTCCTTCGACCTCGCCCTGCGCGAGTTCCACGAGCAGGGGATCGATGCCGACCAGCTCCAGGCCCTGATGGGCGAGCTGGTCTACCGCCCGGTCTTCACCTCCCACCCCACCGAGTCGCGCCGCCGGACGGTGATGGAGACCCTGCGCCGGATCTTCGTCATCAGCCAGCAGCTGGACAATCCGCGCCTCAACGAGGAAGAGCAGGAGGCGGTGGTCGAATCCCTGCAGGCCCAGATCGAGGTCCTGTGGAAGACCGACGAGGTGCGCGCCCACAAGCCCCAGGTCCGGGACGAGATCAAGAACGGCCTCTACTACTTCCGGGAGAGCCTGTTCACCGCGGTCCCCCAGACCTACCGCAACCTGGAGAAGGCGGTCCACCGGATCTACGGCGAGGCCCGGCGCAGCGACGGCAATCCGGTCCACGTCCCCAGCTTCCTGAGCTTCGGCTCCTGGATCGGCGGCGACCGCGACGGCAACCCCTTCGTGAAGCCGGAGACCACCGCCCTGGCCGTGCGGCTGCAGCATCGCGAGGCGATCCGCGAATACCTGCGCCGCGTCACCGACCTCTCCTACCGGCTCACCCACTCGCGGGCGCTCTGCGAGCCCTCCACGGCCTTCCTGGAACAGCTCGCCGCCGACGAACAGCGCTTCCCGACCATCTTTGCCCACGAGCCGGAGCGCTACGACGCCGAGCCCTACCGGCGCAAGCTCCACCTCATGCGCCACCGGCTGCGGGACAACCTGGAACGGGTGGAGGCGCGACTCCACGACGGCAACGCGCCGCGCCCGGATACCGGTTTCGTGGACGAGGGGGAATTCCTCCACGACCTCTACCTCATCCGCGACTCCCTCATCGGCCACGATGACGCCCGCTCCGCCAATGCCGAACTCAAGGACCTGATCCGCCTGGCGGAGACCTTCGGCTTCTACCTCATGCGGCTGGACGTCCGCCAGGAGTCCACCCGCCACACCGAGGCGGTGGCCGCCCTCTTCGACCAGGACACCGCCCTGCCCGACTACCGGGCGCTGGACGAGGAGCAGCGGCTGGAATGGCTGGCCGAACTCCTGGGCGACCCGGGCCGGCGCCACTTCGACACCGAACTCATGCCCGAGGGCGACCGCGAGACGGTGGAGACCCTGGAGGTCATGGCCCGGATGCGCGACGAGATCAGCCCGCGCGCCTTCGGCAACTACGTCATCTCCATGACCCACTCCGCCAGCCACGTGCTGGAGGTCATGCTCCTGGGCGCCCTCGCCGGCCTGGTGGGGCGGCGCGACGGGGGGTGGTTCTGCCACCTCAGCGTCGCCCCGCTGTTCGAGACCATCGAGGATCTGGACCACATCCGGCCGGTGATGAGCCAGCTGCTGGACGTCCCGGTCTATCGCGAACTGCTGGCCGTCTCCGGCAATCTCCAGGAGGTCATGCTCGGCTACTCCGACTCCTGCAAGGACGGCGGCATCGTCTCCTCCTCCTGGAACCTCTACAACGCCCAGAAGTCGGTCACCGAGCTGGCGCGGGCGCGCGGCATCGATACCCTGCTCTTCCACGGCCGGGGCGGGACCCTGGGCCGGGGCGGCGGCCCCACCCACGAGTCCATCGTCGCCCAGCCCCCCGGCACCGTGAACGGCCGCATCAAGTTCACCGAGCAGGGCGAGGTACTGACCTACAAGTACTCCAATCTGGAGACGGCGATCTACGAGCTCTCCATGGGGGCCACCGGCCTGATGAAGGCCAGCCGCAGCATCGTCGCCGACTACCACGACGACCGGCGGGACTACCTGGGCATCATGGACGAGCTGGCCGCCACGGGGGAGCGGGTCTATCGCGAGCTCACCGACGACACGCCGGGGATCCTCGACTACTTCTACGAGGCGACCCCCATCAACGAGATCGCGCTGCTCAACATCGGCTCCCGCCCCTCGCACCGCAACAAGAAGGACCGCTCCAAGGCCTCGGTCCGGGCCATCGGCTGGGTCTTCGCCTGGGCGCAGTCCCGCCACACCATCCCGGCGTGGTACGGCATCGGCACCGCCCTGGAGCAGTGGCGGGGCAACGACCCCACCCGGCTGGCCCGGTTGCAGACCATGTACCAGGAGTGGCCCTACTTCCGCAGCCTGCTCTCCAACACCCAGATGTCGCTGTTCAAGGCGGAGATGAACATCGCCGCCCACTACGCCGAGCTCTGCGAGGACCCGGAGACGGCGGAGCGGATCTACCAGGCCATCCGCGACGAGTACCATCGCACGGTGCGCCAGGTCCTGGAGATCAGCGGCAGCAGCCGGCTGCTGGAGGAGACGCCGGGGCTCATGCTCTCCCTGACCCGGCGCAATCCCTACCTGGACCCCCTCAACCACATCCAGATCACCCTGCTCCGCCGCTACCGCGACGAGAGTCGGGACGAGGCCGAACGCGACCACTGGCGCGACCCGCTGCTGCGCTCCATCAACGCCATCGCCGCCGGCATGCGCAACACCGGCTGAACCCGCGACGGCCCCGACACGCCCGTCATTCCGGGCGGCGTGCAACGCCGACCCGGAGCCTCGAGAACGGGCCTGCAGGGTCCGAGACAGGGGCTTCGTTATCGAGGTTCCCGCGTTCGCGCGAAGGACGGTCTTCGGCGCCGCGTCAGGCGGCCTGGATCGGGATGGCGTGCCTGATCTGCTGGATGCGGTTGTCGCCGGCGTCGGCGTCGAAGTAGAGCAGGGTCGGCTCGTGGCGGTCCGCCTCCGCCTCGGAGAGGGTGGCGTAGGTGCAGATGATCACCGGGTCGCCGGGGGTGGCGCGGTGGGCGGCGGCACCGTTGACGGAGATGATCCCGCTGCCGGCCTCGGCGCGGATGGCGTAGGTGATCAGCCGCTCGCCGTTGGCCACGTTGTAGAGGTGGATCTGCTCGTACTCCCGGATCCCCGCCTTCTCCAGCAGGTCGCTGTCGATGGCGCAGGAGCCCTCGTAATCCACCTCGGCGTGGGTCACGGTGGCGCGATGGAGCTTGGCCTTGAGCAGGGTCAGATCCATGGGTTCACGAACCTCGAAACGGGGACTCACAGCCGTACAAGTATGGCGTCCGGTTCAGCGCCATGCAATCCTTTCGCCCCTCTGAACGGTCCGGCCCGACCGGCCGCGGGCCCGGGAGCGGCAGGGGGTATCCCGGGGACGCGAGGACCATCCCTGGCGCTCCACGGCGGCCATCCATGGCCGCCGAG
>JBKGYA010000193.1:0-3645 GCA_046546335.1 Thiohalospira sp.
ACTGGAGCTGGAGATCACCGACGACGAGGGCGAGGCCACTACCTGGCGACGGCTCTGGGAGGTAGCGGCCGATGGCTGACCAGCTGGGTGTGGCCCTCATTACCGCGCTGCTCATCACCGCCCTGGTGGCGATCCTGGCGAGCAGTATGAGCAGTCGCTTCAGTCTCGACCTGCGGCGCACCGGCAACGTCCTGGAGCGCCAGCAGGCGGGATTGCTGGCGGAGGGGGCAGAAACCTTCGCCGGCCGCATCCTGATGCAGGATGCCGAGCACACCGAGATCGACCACGAGGGGGAGGAGTGGGCACGGAACATGCCACCCATGGAGGTGGCCGGCGGGACCGTGAGCGGGCAGATCCGGGATGCCCAGGCGCGGTTCAATCTCAACAATCTGACGGCGTCCAATGGCTCTCCCTCCGATAGCGATATTGCCTATTTTCGCCGCCTGCTGGAGTATCTGGAGCTGGATCCGGACATTGCCGGTGCGGCCGTGGACTGGATGGATACCAATGACCAGCCGCAGCCGAGTGGGGGCGCCGAGGACAACTACTATACGGGGCTGGAGCAGCCCTATCGCACCGCCGGTCGCCCCTTCTTCAGCGCCAGCGAGCTGCGGCTGGTACGTGGCGTGGACGCCGAGGCGTGGAAGACCCTGGAGCCGCTGGTCGTCGCCCTGCCGGAGCGGACCGCGGTGAACATCAATACCGCCGAGCCGGCCCTGCTGGCAGCGATTACCCCCACGGTGGGAGAAAAGGGCGCCGAGGACCTGGTGGCTGCCCGGGGGGAGGAGGGCTTTGCCGACCTTGAGGCAGCGGAGAGCGAATCGGCCCTCTCCACCGCCCTGGAGCGGGACCCGGATATCGAGGAGTGGTTCGGTCAGGGCTTCGATGTGGCCAGCGAGTACTTCCTGGTGGAGGCTCAGGGGGAGGTGGGCCGGCGGCGCGTGACCCTGTTCAGCCTCCTCCACCGCAGCAGTGACGGCGTGCGGACCATTCAGCGGGCCCAGGGGGCTTTCTAGGGGGCATTCTGACGTGAGCGAGATCTTCATCCTCCGACTCCGGGACGACGGGAGCGCCGAGGGCGTGGCGGTGGCCGCCGATGGCTCTCTGGCCGGGCGGATCCACGCCGGCGAGCTGGAGGCGGTGGCCCGTCGGGTGGAGGGCCGGCCGGTCCGGGTGCTGGTGCCCACCGACGAGCTCTGGCTGGCCCGCGCCGATCTGCCGGCAGTGAGCCGCACCCGCCTGGCCCGCGCCGTCCCCTACGCCCTGGAGGATCGGCTGGTGGACGAGGTGGAGGACCTCCACTTCGCCCTGGGCGGGCGGAACGAGGCGGGCGTTGCCTGTGCCGTGGTTACCCGGGCGCGGATGGACGCCTGGCTGGAGGCGCTGACGCGGGCCGGGATCCGGCCCCGGGCCCTGGTGCCGGACGTCCTGGCGTTGCCGGAGCCGGCCGAGGGCGAGTGGACCGCGCTGGCGGCCGGTCCCGACGGCCCGGTGGTGGTGCGGACCGGCCCCGAGGATGGCTTCACCCTGGAAGCGGAGGCGCTGGCGGCGGTCCTGGAAGGGGCCCTGGCATCGCCGGGCGGGGGCGAGCGGCCCCGGCGCCTCCGCCTCTGGGTGGAGGGCGAGGAGGCCGCCCCGGAACTGGGCGAGGCGGTGGAGGTGGTCGTGGAAAAGGCCCGGGAGGGGGCACCGGGGCTCCTGGCGCCCCGGGCGATGGGGGGCCTCAATCTCCTCCAGGGCGACTACAGCCCGCGCGAGGACTGGGCCCGCCGCCTGCGGCGCTGGCGTCTGCCGGCGGCCCTGGCCGGGGTCGCCCTGCTCCTGCACGGCGGCCTGCTGGCCTGGGACTACATCGCCCTGAACCAGGAGAGCCGGGCGCTGAAGGCGGAGGCCGAGGCGCTCATCGAGGAGGAATTCCCCGAGATCGGCCGCGTGGTGGACCCGCGGGTCCAGGTGCGGCGCGTGCTGGAAGGCCTGCGCGGGGGCGGCGAGGTCAGCCCCTTTCGGACTCTGGTAGCGGCCTGGGGCGAGGCCGTCGCCGAACGCGAGGGGATCACGCTGCAACGGCTCGATTACAGCGATGGTGTTCTGGATCTGCGCGCCTCTTTCCGGGAGCGCGAACAGGTACAGGCCGTGCGTGACGATCTCCGGGAGGCCGGCATCGAGACCGAGGCCGCCGGGGAGGGGTCGGAGGAACTCCGGCTGCGATTGCAGGAGGCGACATGACACTGGCGGCGATCCGGGACGGGGTGGGTGAATTCTGGGCAGCGCGGGAGCCGCGGGAGCGGTGGATCCTCGGCATCGGCGGCCTGGTGCTCCTGGCCGGTGCGATCTACGCCGGATTGTGGCGACCGGCGGCGACGGCGCTGGCCGAGCAGGCGGCGGAGGTGGAGAAGCGCCGGGAACTGGTGACCTGGCTGAGCCGTTCCGCTGCGGAGGCCCGGGTACTGCGGGAGGAAAGGGGCGGATCCATGCCCTCCGGACCGTTACGGGACCGGCTGGAGGAGGCGGCCGAGGAAGCGGAACTCGATGATGGGCTCGCCGGTCTCGCGGAGGAGGATGAGGGCCGTATCCGCGCTGACCTGGACGAGGCGGACTTTCGCCGGACCATGATCTGGCTGCAGGGGGTAGAGCGGCGGCAGGCCGTCCACCCCGTGCGGGTCCGCCTGGAACGTACCGACCGGCCCGGCCGGGTGGACGGCCGCCTGATCCTGGAGGAGCGCTGAGATGGGGGAAGAGGCGGGTCACCGAGGCGGCAAGTGGCGGGTGGCAGGGTTGATCCTGCTGGGTCTGGTCGCCTTCCTCATCTTCGTCCTGGCCCGGGCGCCGGCGGACCGGATCCTGGGCCTGGCCAAGCCCTACCTGCCCGACGATGTGGTCCTCTACGGGGTAGGTGGCAGCCTCTGGGAGGGCAGCGCAACCGCCGTGGAGGCCGGCGGGATCCGGCTCCACGGACTTTCCTGGGAGGTTTACCCGGCCGCGCTGCTCACCGGTGATGTGCACCTCGCACTCACCGTGGAGGATCGCCATCTGGAGCTGGAGGCGCGCCTGGAACGCGCCTTCGACGGGACCCTCGCCGTCACCATCCCCCGCGGGCGGCTGGCCATCCCGCCCCTGCAGGAGCAGAGTCCGTGGCGCAATCCGCGCGCGGAAGGGGAGATCTACCTGCGTGATGTGCAGGGGACCCTCTCCGGCGGGGCGCTTCAGGCCGCGGAGGGGCGGATCACCTGGCGCGAGGCGGCCGTTACCGTGGCCCGGCGCGCCGAGCTCGGAGACCTGGAGATCGCCCTGGAGACCCCGGAGGGCGGCGGCACCCGGGGGACGGTCACCGAACTCGGCGACGGCCCCCTGGAGGCCGACGGCACCGTCAGCCTCTCCCCCGAGGGGCGCTGGTCGGTGGATGCCGTGGTCGCCGCCAGCGATCCGGAGGGGGTGCTGGGCCGCAGCCTGTCCATGATGGCGGAGGAGGAGACCGACGGTGGTCACCGGCTGCGCCACAGCGGCCGGATCACGTTGCCGTCATTCTGATGAGGTCGGTTGAGTCTCTGCCTGTACTGGCTGGCGCCTAGCGATAGTGGAAGCGGCAGGAGAGGATGCGGATGGTCTGGTCGGTGACCTCGTAGACCAGGCGGTGCTCGAGGTTGA
>JBKGYA010000194.1:0-3627 GCA_046546335.1 Thiohalospira sp.
CCAGCACCGCTGCCACCGTCTCGGGGTCGGCATCTCCCACCACCAGTGGCACGATCCGGAAGTCGCCAAGGACCTCCTGGAGGAAGGGGAGCTGGACCTCCAGGCTGTGTTCGGCGGCGTGGGCGGCATCCAGGACCCCGACGTCGGGGAGATCGGCGATCCCGGCCAGGGCGTCGGTATCCACCGGGATGTCCCCCAGGGGCGTTCGCAGGGCGTCGGCATCCGGGGCGGCGAGGCCGCGGAAGGGGACGCGGTGGGAGGGGCCCAGCAGGACCACCCGCTTCACGGTCCCCCGCAGCGGCGCCACGGTGCGGTAGGCGGTAGCCGCCACGGGGCCGGAATAGGGCAGCCCCGCATGGGGGGCGATGAGCGCCTTGGGGGGCGCCTCCGCCGGGGCCGGCGCCGCCTCCAGGTACTTGTCGACCATGCCGCGCAGCGCCTCGGCCTCGGCCGGGTAGAACATCCCGGCCACCGCCGGTTCGCGAACCTTGTGTTGCATGGATGGATCCTCCATATGTTCGGTAACGGCGATCGGACTTCTCGATCGCGATACCGGAAATATGGGACCCACCCCCGGCCGCGCCAAGGGGGATCCCGCGAACCGAACGAGGTAGAACCATGACCGACGTTGGACTGGAAGGCGAGGAGACGGTACCCACCAAGTACTGGCATACCCTCGACGACGGCCGGGTGCAGTGCGACCTCTGCCCCCGTTACTGCAAGCTCCACGAGGGCCAGCGGGGGCTGTGCTTTGTGCGTGCCAACCAGGGCGGCGAGGTGGTGCTGACCACCTATGGCCGCTCCAGCGGCTTCGCCATCGACCCCATCGAGAAGAAGCCGCTCAACCACTTCCTGCCGGGGACGCCGGTGCTCTCCTTCGGCACCGCCGGCTGCAACCTGGCCTGCAAGTACTGCCAGAACTGGGACATCAGCAAGTCCCGGGAGATCGACACCCTCGCCGATCGCGCCGACCCCGAGACGGTGGCGCGCACGGCGGAGGCGTACGGCTGCCGGAGCGTGGCCTACACCTATAACGACCCCATCATCTTCCACGAGTACGCCATCGATATCGCCGCCGCCTGCGCCGAGCGCGGGATCAAGTCGGTCTCGGTGACCTCCGGCTACGTCTCGCCGGAGCCGCGGGCGGAGTTCTACCGCTACATGGACGCGGCCAACGTGGACCTGAAGTCCTTCTCCGAGGACTTCTACCGCAAGCTCACCGGCGGTCACCTGGAGCCGGTGCTGGATACCATCCGCTACCTGCGCCACGAGACCGACGTCTGGCTGGAGCTCACCACGCTGGTGATCCCCGGCCACAACGACAGCGACGAGGAGATCGTCGCCATGTCCCGCTGGATCGTGGAGGAGCTCGGCCCCGACGTGCCGCTGCACCTCACCGCCTTCCACCCGGACTGGAAGATGAGCGACGTCCCGCCGACGCCGCCGGCGACCCTGCGTCATGCCCGCGCCCTGGCGCGCGATGCCGGCCTGCAGTATGTCTATATCGGCAACGTCCTCGACGACGAGGGGGGCACCACCTGGTGCCCCGGCTGCGGCGCGGCGCTCATCGGCCGCCACGGCTATACCCTCACCGCCTGGGATCTGGACGAGCACGGCCACTGCAAGCAGTGCGGCACCGCCATCCCCGGCGTCTTCGACGCCGAGCCGGGCCACTGGGGATCCCGCCGCCAGCCGGTCCGGCTGCAGCAGGCGGCGGCCATGTAACCGGGGAGAAGGTGGCAGCCTGGGGCCGGTTGGCGGGATCGGCTACACTGCCTGCGTCGAAGGCGGAGGTGAGTCATGAGCGAAGCGCATCGCATCACCGTTGATCCGGAGCAGTGCGGCGGTCGTCCCTGCATCCGGGGAATGCGTGTCCGCGTCCGGGACATCCTGGAGTTGCTGGCCGCGGGGGCGAGCCGGGAGGAGATCCTGGAGGACTATCCCTATCTGGAGACTGCCGACATCACGGCCGCTCTGGAGTTCGCAGCCCGGCAGAGTGATCATCCCGTGATGCACGTCGCCTGATGGACCCGGGATGCGATTCATCGTCGACGCCCAGCTCCCGCCGGCACTGGCACGCTGGCTGGAATCGCGCGGTCATGAGGCCCTCCACGTCGCCGATATCGGGCTTCTGGATGCTCCGGATTCGGCGATATGGCAGTACGCCCGGGAGGGCGGTCTCGTCATTCTGACCAAGGATGAGGACTTTGCGATCTGGCGGAATACGGCGGACAAGCCGCTGCCTCGCGTCGTCTGGCTACGAGTGGGGAATACGCGCAAGCAGGATTTGCTCCGCTGGTTTGACTCCCTCCTCCCCCGAGTCCTTTCGGCGCTGGAGGCGGGGGAGAGTCTGGTCGAAGTGACCTGAATCTCCCCGCCTCCGGATCGACGCTCAGCTGTCTCCCTGGGCGCTGAAGGCCTCGCCGCTGTGGCCGCGGCTGTCGGGGCCCAGGAGGTAGAGGTGGGCGGGGGTGACGTCCGCCGGCTGCAGGAGTTCGGTGGGGTCCTCGCCGGGGTAGGCGCGCTGGCGCAGGCCGGTGTTCACCGGGCCCGGATCGAGGCTGTTGCAGCGGATCCCCTCGCCCTCCAGCTCCTCGGCAAAGACCTCCATGAGCCGCTCGGTGCCGGCCATGCTTACGGCGAAGGCGCCCCAGTAGGCCTTCCCCTTGCGGGCGACGTCGGCGGTGGTGAAGACCACGGAGGGGTCCTCGCTGGCCTGGAGCAGGGGCAGGCAGGCGCGGGTGAGCAGGTAGGGGGCGTTGAGGTTCACCTGCATCACCTTGGGCCACATCTCCAGGCTGTAGAGGTGCAGCGGCGTCAGCGAGCCCAGGTTGGCGGCGTTGTGCAGCAGCCCGTCCAGCCGGCCGAAGGCCTCGTGCAGCTTGGTGGAGAGCTCGTCGTAGTCCTTGGGGGCGGCCCCCTCCAGGTTCATGGGGAAGATGGCCGGCTGCGGACCGCCTGCCTGCTCGATCCGGTCGTAGACCTCCTCCAGCTTGCGGATGGTCCGGCCCAGCAGGACCACGGTGGCGCCGTGGGCGGCCAGGGCCTCCGCGGCTGCGGCGCCGATGCCGTCACCGGCGCCGGTAACCAGGATGACGCGGTCCCGGAGAAGGTCGGGGGCGGCCTGATAGTCGAGCATGAACGGATTCCTCCTGAGGTCGGGTCAGGCCTTCGCGGCCAGCAGATCGGTTGCGCATTCTACGCCACTGCGCACCGCCCCTTCGAGGGTGGCGGGGAGGCCGGTGGCGGTGTGGTCGCCGGCCAGCCGGAGACCGGGGGGGCCGGCATGGATCGGCAGCCGCTGTGCGTCGACACCGGGGGCCGGGTGGAAGGTGGCCCGGCGCTCGCGGATCACGCGGCTCTCCAGGGCCGGCGGCCAGTCCGGATGCAGGGCGGCGAGGGTCGCGGCGGCCTCCCGGGCGCAGTCGGCGCGATCCCGGTCGGTATCGTCGGCACTGGTGACCACCGCCATCCAGCCGGGCTCGCCGGCGGTGCGTCGGTCCACGATCCAGGGGGCGGGCGGCGTGGCGCTGGCCAGCAGGGGCGGGTCTAGGCGGACGCGGGGCGGGTAGCGCAGATAGACGGTGGTGATGGCGGCGTGGCCGAGGCCGCGCAGGCGTTCGGCCA
>JBKGYA010000195.1:0-3594 GCA_046546335.1 Thiohalospira sp.
GAGTACGGCATCGGCTTCGTGCCCGGGGTGGAGATCTCGGTGACCTGGGAGCGCCAGACGGTCCATATCGTCGGCCTAGGCATCGAGCCGGAGAACGCCGTCCTCCAGGCCGGTCTGGCCCGGCTGCGGGAGTTCCGCGCCTGGCGGGGGACGGAGATCGGTCGCCGCCTGGAGGCCGCGGGTGTCGAAGGCGCCTACGAGGGGGCGATGGCACGCAGCTCGGGGGATATCCTCAGCCGCACCCACGTCGCCCACTTCCTCGTGGATAACGGCTACGCCAAGGACGTGAAGGACGTCTTCAAGCGCTACATGAAGTCGGGCAAGCCCGGCCATGTGGCCGGCCAGTGGGCGGAGCTGGCCGAGGCGGTGCACTGGATCCACGCCGCCGGTGGGGAGGCGGTCATCGCCCACCCGGCGCGCTACGACCTCACCGCCCGCCGCATGCGCCGGCTCTTCGGCCAGTTCCAGGAGGCCGGGGGCGAGGCCATCGAGGTGGTCTCCGGCAGCCACGGTCGGGGCGAGGCGGTGGCCATGGCGGCCTGGGCGCGGGAGTTCGGCTTCCGCGCCTCGCGCGGCTCCGATTACCACGGCCCGGAGCGGACCTGGGCGGAGCTGGGCCGGGTGGCCGAGCTGCCCGAGGGCTGCGAGCCGGTCTGGGCCGAGTGGGGCGAGCGCTACCTTCCGCAGAGCTGCGAGGAGGTGACATGAGCCAGTACTTCCAGATCCATCCGGTGACGCCGCAGCAGCGGCTCATCAACCAGGCGGTGGAGATCCTCAAGAAGGGCGGGGTCATCGCCTACCCCACCGACTCCGCCTACGCCCTGGGCTGCCGGCTGGACGACAAGCAGGCCATGGACCGGATCCGCCAGATCCGGAATCTGGACGAGCGCCACCACTTCACCCTGGTCTGCCGGGATCTCTCCGAGATCGGCGTCTACGCCCGGGTGAACAATACCGCCTTCCGGCTGCTCAAGGCTCATACCCCCGGGCCCTACACCTTCATCCTCGCTGCGACCCGCGAGGTGCCGCGCCGCCTGCTGCACCCCAAGCGCAAGACCATCGGCCTGCGCGTGCCGGACAACGCCATCGCACAGGCCCTGGTGGCCGGCATGGGCGAGCCCCTGGTCAGTACCACGCTGCAGCTGCCCGGTGACGATCTGCCCCTGCCCGACCCGGAAGAGATCCGGGAGCGGCTGGAGCGGCAGGTGGATCTCGTCATCGACGGCGGCCACGGGCCGGTGGAGCCCACCACAATGGTGGACTTCGTGGACGACGTACCGGAGGTGGTCCGGCACGGGGCGGGGGACGCGAGCGCCTTCGAGGGACAGGGGTAGGCGGTGCTCGACCAGCTCAGCGTCATCCAGACCATCGCGGTGGTCGCCCTGCCGCTGCTCTTTGCCATCGTGGTCCACGAGGTCTCCCACGGCTGGGCGGCGCTGGCGCTGGGCGATCGCACCGCCGAGATGCTCGGCCGCCTCTCCCTGAACCCTGTCCGCCATATCGACCCCTTCGGCACCGTGATCCTGCCCCTGGGGCTGGTGATCACCGCCAGCCTCGCCGGGACGCCGCCCTTCGTCTTCGGCTGGGCCAAGCCGGTGCCGGTGACCTGGGAGAACCTCGCCCGGCCGCGCCGGGACATGGCGCTGGTGGCCGTGGCCGGCCCGCTCTCCAATCTGGTCATGGCCCTGCTCTGGGGGCTGGTGGCCAAGGGGGGCTACGGCCTGGGCTCCGGGATGGGGGACTTCCTGGTCCTCGTGGGTCTCATCGGCGTGGTGGTGAATCTGGTCATCGGCCTGCTGAACCTCGTGCCCATCCCGCCGCTGGACGGCAGCCGGCTGGTGAGCGCGATCCTGCCGGAGTCGGCGGCGGCCACCTACAACCGGGCGGAGTCCTGGGGGGTGGTGGCCCTGCTGCTGCTGCTCGTCTTCGGCCTCCTCGACCCCGTCCTGGGCCCGCTGGTCTCCGGCCTGCGCCAGGGCATCCACCAGTTCATCGGACTCTAGACCTCCATCTTCAGGCTAAGGTAACGACGTGAGCCCCAATTCCACTCAGAATCCCCGCGTCCTCTCGGGCATGCGGCCCACCGGCCGTCTGCACCTGGGCCACTACCACGGCGTGCTCAAGAACTGGGTGCGGCTGCAGCACGAGTACGACTGCTTCTTCTTCGTGGCCGACTGGCACGCCCTGACCACGGAGTACGAGCATCCGCGCGGGATCGCCGAGTCGAGCTGGGAGATGGCCATCGACTGGCTGGCCGCCGGCGTGAACCCCAACGCCGCCACGCTCTTCGTGCAGTCCCGGATCATCGAGCATGCCGAGCTGAACCTGCTGCTCTCCATGATCACGCCGCTGGGCTGGCTGGAGCGGGTGCCGACCTTCAAGGACCAGCAGGAGCAGCTGCGGGAGAAGGATCTGGCCACCCACGGCTTCCTGGGCTATCCGCTGCTGCAGAGCGCGGACATCCTCATCTACCGCGCCGGCCTGGTGCCGGTGGGCGAGGACCAGGTGGCCCACGTGGAGCTCACCCGCGAGGTGGCGCGGCGCTTCAACCACCTCTACGGCCGCGAGCCCGACTTCGAGGAGCGCGCCGAGGCCGCGGTGAAGAAGATGGGCAAGAAGAACGCCAAGCTCTACCACCAGCTGCGCAAGCGCCACCAGGAGGAGGGCGACGAGGAGGCGGTGGAGACCGCCCGCGCCCTGCTGGAGACCCAGCAGAACATCACCCTGGCCGACCGCGAGCGGCTCTTCGGCTATCTGGAGGGCGGGACCAAGATCATCCTCCCGGAGCCGGAGCCGCTGCTTACCGAGGCGCCGCGCATGCCGGGGCTGGACGGGCGCAAGATGTCCAAGTCCTACGGCAACTTCATCGGCCTGCGGGAGGACCCCCAGGAGGTGGAGAAGAAGCTGCGCACCATGCCCACCGATCCGGCCCGGGTGCGCCGCAACGACCCCGGCGAGCCGGAGAACTGCCCGGTCTGGCCGCTGCACCAGCTCTACTCCGAGGAGTCCACCCGCGAGTGGGTGCAGGAGGGCTGCCGCTCCGCCGGGATTGGCTGCGTGGAGTGCAAGCAGCCGGTCATCGACGGCGTCCTGGCCGAGCTGGCCCCCCTGCGGGAGCGGGCCGAGGGCTTCGAGTCGGACCCCGATCTGGTGCGCAAGATCATCCACGACGGCTGTGAGGCGGCGCGGGACGCCGCCCGGGACACCATGGAGGAGGTCCGCCACGCCATGGGGCTGACCTGGCGCCAGTGATGACCCCGGAGGAGGCAGCGGAGGCCGAGGCCGGATCCCAGCCCGAGGCCGGGGCGCAGCAGGAGCTGCCCCTGGCGGTGGTGGAGGGGGAGCCGGTTACCGAGCTGCCCCGCGACCTCTACATCCCGCCGGATGCCCTGGAGGTCTTCCTGGATACCTTCGAGGGGCCGCTGGACCTGCTCCTCTACCTCATCCGGCGCCAGAACCTGGATATCCTGAATATCCCCATCCTCACCATCACGCGCCAGTACATGGAGTACGTGGAGCTGATGAAGGCGCTGCGCCTGGAGCTGGCGGCCGAGTACCTGGTCATGGCCGCCATGCTCGCCGAGATCAAGTCGC
>JBKGYA010000196.1:0-3576 GCA_046546335.1 Thiohalospira sp.
CGGACCGGCTGCGGAAGAGCCAGCGAAGAGCGAGCCGGCCGAGCCGGAGCCGACGGCCGCCGAGGCGGCGGAACCGGATGGTGGCGAGGCGGAGCCCGCCGCGAAACCGGCGTCCCCGGAGCCGGCGCAGCCGAGCGAGGAGCCGGCCCCCGAGACCGATTCCCAGGAGGCGGCCGAGCAGGAGCCCGGCGAACCGGGAGGGATGCCGGAAGGGCCGGCCCCGGAGGCGAGCGAGCCGCCGGCCGCCGAGGAGGCCCCGGCGCCGGAGGGAGGTCAGCCCGATGAGGGCGGAAAGGCCGAGGAAGGCAACCGCGAGGGAGATCACGGCACCGACCGGGACGAACCGGGCCGCTGATCACCGACCGCGGCCCGTGCCGGCGGCCCCTCGGGCACGTCGGCCCCGCCCTCGCATGAAGTACTCACGCCCCCGGTTCGGCCCCGCCGAACCGGGGGTTCGTGCGTTCAGGAGCCGGTCCCCTCCCCCAGCCGCTGACGGATATCGGCGAGCAGCCCGCGGCTGGCCGCCTCCACCCGGTCGAGGACCAGCTGGAAGCCATCCCGACCGCCGTAATAGGGATCGGGGACCTCCTCGCCCTCGTGGCCAGGGGCGAAATCCAGGAACATCCGCAGCTTGTCCCGGTGGTGGGCGGGGGCGATCCGCTCCAGGTTGGCGTAGTTCTCGTGGTCCATGGCGAGGATGTAGTCGAACTCCTCGAAGTCCACCGGCTCCGCCTTGCGGGCCGTCTGTCCGATGAGATCGTAGCCGCGCTGGCGCGCCGCCTCGGTCGCCCGGCGGTCCGGGGCGCTGCCCACGTGATAGGCGTGGGTGCCGGCCGAGTCGACGGCGATCCGGTCCATCAGCTCCGGCGCTTCCGCCTCGAGCAGCCCGGTAAAGACCCCCTGGGCCGTGGGTGAGCGGCAGATATTGCCGAGGCAGACGAAGAGCACGCCGATTTCGGCATCGCGGGCCATGGTTTACCTCCTGAACGGTCTCTGGGAGTCGGAAATGGATTCGGTACGGCTTCACCCCCACCGCCGGTGGGTTGGCCGACGGCGGGAGACCCTCTATGCTCAGTATCAGTAATGACCTGCCCCGGAACGGCCGTCGAGGCCCGGAGCGCGACCACCGATGAGTGACGCATGAGCGAAGAGATCGAGGATCGGGCGCGCGACCTGCTGGGCCGCGCAGTGGACTATCGCGGCCACACCTGCCGGGTGGTGGAGCTGCTGGACGATCCCCCCGCCCTCATCCTCCAGGACCAGGCCAGCGGGACGGAGATGCAGGCCAATCAGCACGGCGAGGCCCATCGCCGCGTCCCGCGGACCTATACCGTCGCGCTCTACCACTACAACAGCGCGGGCGAGCGGGAGGTCCACCCGGACTTCCGTGCCCTCCAGCCGGTGGACTGAGCCGGCGCACGGGGCCCGGTTATCCCCGACGAGCCAGGGCCGCCTCGGCCCGTGCCAGGTCGGCGTCGGTGTCCACCCCGTGACCCGGCGGCTCCAGGGCCTCGATGACGTGGATCCGGTGGCCGTGGTAGAGCACCCGCAGCTGCTCCAGCGCCTCGGCCTCCTCCAGGCGGCACTCGCCGCCCAGCGGATATTCCCGCAGGAAGCCGGCGCGGTAGGCGTAGATCCCGACATGGCGCAGGAATTCGCCACGCTCCGGCAGCCGGCCGGCATCCTCCGCGAAGGTATCCCGCTCCCAGGGGATGGGGGCGCGGCTGAAGTAGAGCGCCCACCCCCGGGCATCGTGGACCACCTTGACCACGTGAGGGTCATGTAGCTCCTCCGCCGAGCGGATCCGGGTCGCCAGCGTCGCCATCTCCCCCTCCGGATAGGCGGCCAGGTCGGCGGCCACCTGGTGGATGACGGCCGGCGGCATCAGGGGTTCATCCCCCTGCAGGTTGACCACCACCTCGTCGTCGTCCCACTCGGCCTCCCGGGCCAGGGTGACCAGGCGCTCCGTCCCCGAACGCAGGTGCGCCGGGGTCATGACCGCGCGCCCCCCGAACGCCTCCACGCTACGGGCCACCCGCTCGTCGTCGGTGGCAACCACGACCTCCGTCGCCCCGCTCTCGCACGCCCGCTCCCAGACGTGCTGGACCAAGGGTCGGCCCGCAAGATTGCGCAGCGGCTTGCCGGGCAGGCGACTGGCGTCGTAGCGCGCCGGGATGACGACCCGGAACCTCATGCGGGGTCCAGTTCGTCCGGCGTCAGCTTGCGGGCCTCGTCCTCCAGCATCACCGGGATCCCGTCCCGGACGGGGAAGGCGAGCCGCTCGGCGCGACAGATCAGCTCGTCCCGCTCGCGGTCGTGGACCAGCGGCCCCTTGCAGGTGGGACAGGCGAGGATGTCCAGCAGATGCTTATCCATGGTGTTGCGCCTCCAGGCGATTGACGATGGCCTCGGCCAGACCCGGCTCCGGTTCGGCGGTCACCGGCAGGAACCAGTGGCGCGGGTCCCCGGCACGGGCGTGTTTCATGGCATCCTTCTCGGTCATGAGGACCGGCTGCGAACCGGGATAATCGACCTCCCCCGGTGTGTAGGCATGGTGGTCCGGAAAGGCGTGGGGGATCACTTGCAGCCCCTGCCGACGCACGGTGACGAAGAAGCGCTCCGGGTCGCCGATCCCGGCGACGGCGTGGACCTCGGGGCCCAGCTCCGCCGCCGGACGAGACTCGCCGGTGACCAGGTTCACCGGGTCGCCCACCGCCAGGCGCATCCCCCGCTCCGCGTCGGAGAGCGGCGTGCCGTTGCAGACGCGGAAATCGACCGAGCGACCCCGCCGCAGCGGCTCGCGCAGGGGGCCGGCCGGCAGGCAGCGGCCGTTGCCGTAGCGGCGCCGGCCATCCAGGATCTCGATCTCGATATCCCGCTGCAGCCGGTAGTGCTGCAGGCCATCGTCGGTCACCACCACATCCACCTCGGCGTGTCGGACCAGCTCCCTCGCCACCTCCAGCCGGTCGGGGCCCACCGCCATGGGGCGACGGGTGCGCCGGGCGATGAGCAGCGCCTCGTCCCCCACGACCACGGGATCGGAGTCGGGCCGGACCTGCTGCGGCCAGCTGGCGGCCTGCCCCCCGTAGCCGCGGCTGACCACACCGGGAGAATACCCCGCCCGGGCCAGCGCCTCCACCAGCCAGATGGTGAAGGGGGTCTTGCCGGTCCCGCCGACGGTGAGGTTGCCCACCACGATGACCGGCACCCCGGCTGCCCCCGATGGCCGCAGACGGGCCCGGTAGGCCGCCCGGCGCAGCGTGGCCAGTCCGCACCAGAGCCAGCCTACCGGCGCCAGGACGCGGCTGACGGCATCGTCCCGGTCCCAGTAGACGGGTCGAGTCCTCTCTACCACGCGTAGATCCTCTCCAGCAATCGATTCACGGCCGCATCCGCCTCCCGCCGCACGGCCCAGAAGTGGCGCCGACAGGCCCCGCCCAGCTCCCGCGCCGCCAGCGGGTCGTCCAGCCACCCGCGCCAGGCGTCCAGGGCCGCCTCGGCACCGCCCTCGACCACCGGGCAGGGGAGTGCCCCGATGGCGTCGGCAGGGAGCGCCCCGGCGGAGGTGACCGGCCG
>JBKGYA010000197.1:0-3529 GCA_046546335.1 Thiohalospira sp.
GGCGCCCTGCACAGCGAGACCGAGGAGACCATCAACCTCCACACCGGCAACCGCCGCGAACGCGACCTGCTGAGCCCCCGGATCCTGGCGGCCGGCCTGGCGCTGTGGCTGGTCCTCCTCGCCGGCGCCTCCGGCGCCCTCGCCTGGCAGGCGCACCAGGCCGAGGCACGGGCGACCACGGCGGAGGCCGAGCTGGACGGGCAGCGGGGGCAGCGCGACGAGCTGCAGGCCCGGCTGGAGGAGCGCGCGGTGGACCCGGCGCTGGAGGAGGAGCTGGCGCGGGTGGAGCGGGAGCTGGCCGGCCAGCGGCGCTTCCGCGAGGCACTGGACGACCTGGAGGGCATGGGCCGTGGCGGCTTCTCCGGCGCCCTCACCGGCCTGGCCGATGCCCCGCCCCGGGGCCTCTGGCTGCGCCGCTTCACCCTCGCCGGGGACCGGGCCGCCCGCTTCGAGGGCAGCGCCTCCGCCGCCGAGCAGGTCCCCGCCTTCGTGGAGGGGCTGTCCGCCAGCGGCGCCTTCGAGGAGAGCCGCTTCTCCCGCATGGAGGTCGACCGGCGGGAAGAGGGCGATTACCTCGATTTCCGGCTGGTGAGCCGCTCCCTGCTCACCGAGGCGGAACGCGACGACGACGGGGGCGGCTCGTGAGGGAGCGCCTGCGCCATCTCCTCACCCGGCTGGGCGAACAGATCGAGGCGCGCGCCCGGCGCGAGCGGCTGCTGGGGCTGCTGGCCCTGGTGGCCGTCAGTGGCGGCCTCTGGTGGATGCTGGCCGGGGCCGACTGGCTGGATCACACCCGCGCGGCGGAGACCCGGGCCGTCGAGGCGCAGGAGGAGCAGGCCCGGGTGGCCGGGGAGGTGGCCGAGCTGAGCGAGCGGCTGGATCAGGATCCCGACGAGGCCGTGCGCGACGAGATCGCCGAGGTCCGCGAGCGGATCGACGAGCTCACCGAGGACCTGCACGACCTCACCGCCGACCTCATCCCGCCGGCGCGGATGAAGGAGGTCCTGCGCCGGCTGCTGGAGGCGGAGGCCGGCACCCGGCTGGTGGCGCTGCGCACGCGCCCCACCGAGACCCTGCTGGAGCCGGACGAGCAGGGCCCCGGGATCTACCGCCACCGGCTGGAGCTGACCTTCGAGGCCGACTACGCCGCCACCGTTGCCTGGCTGGAGCGGGTGGAGGCGCTACCCTGGCGCTTCGGCTGGCAGCGGCTGGACTACGAGGTGGTCGAGCATCCCCGGGCCCGGATCACCCTGCAGCTGTTCACCCTGAGCGGCCATGAGGACTGGATCGGTGTCTAGGCTCACCGCCCTCTTGCTGCTGACGCTGCCGGTAACGGCCACGGCCCTGGAGGACCCCACCCGGCCGCCGCCGGAGGTCCGAACGGAGGCCGTGGCTCAGGAGGCACCACCGGACTCCGGCCGGCTGACCTCCATCCTCCACGGCCGGGAGGTCTCCGGCCCCGCCCGCGCTCGCATCGACGGCACCTGGCTGCGCGCCGGCGAGGAACACGACGGCCTGCGCGTACTGCGCATCGACCGCCGTCGGGTCGTCGTCCGCGAGGACGGCGAGCGCCGCGAACTCACCCTCAACGACCCGGCGGCGGTGAAGCGCCCCGCCGGGTCGGATCCGCAATAATCAAGGAACCGCCCATGCCCCAAGGCCCTCTGCACCGGCTCCCCGTCCCCATCCTCACCCTCGGCCTGCTGGTCAGCGGCGGCTGCACCTCCCTGGAAGAGCGTGCCGAGGAACGAGACGGAGAACTGGAGGCCGCCATGACCGTCGAGGAACCGCCGGCCGAGGACGCACCCGATGGGGAAGACGAGCCCCCCGCCGAGGAACGTCCCTTTGTGCTCCCGCCCATGGCCCCGCCCGGGGAGGCGGAGCCGCGCTTCAACGTCGCCGTGGACGAGCTCCCGGCCCGGGACTTCTTCCACGGTCTGGTGGAGGACACCCCCTACAACATCATCGTCCACCCCGAGGTAGAGGGTAAGGTCTCCCTGGAGCTGGAGGATGTCACCGTCCGCGAGACCCTGGAGGCGGTCCGCGAGGTCTACGGCTACGAGTTCGAGGAGTCCCCGGTGGGCTTCACCGTCCGCCCTCCCGGGGAGGATGCCCGGGTCTTCCATCTGGACTACCTCAACGTCTCCCGTTCCGGCTCCTCCTCCACGGAGGTGAGTTCCGGCCGGACGGGCAGTAGCGACGATGAGGAGGAGGAAGGTAGCTCCGCGGGCAGCAACCGGGTCGCCAGCGACTCCACCGCCGACCTGTGGGAAGAGGTGGAGGAGGCGGTGGACAACCTCATCGCCGATGACGAGGATGCCTCCGCCGTCTTCAGCCCCCAGTCGGGAACGGTAGTGGTGCGTGCCCACAGCCGGGTCCTGAATGAAGTGGACGCCTTCTTCGAACGGCTGCGCGACAGCCTCAACCGTCAGGTCATTCTGGAGGCGCGGATCCTCGAGGTGGAGCTGAGTTCCGGCCAGCAGACGGGCATCAACTGGTCCTCCGTGGGCGAGGCCAGCGGCCGTGGCTTCCAGTTCAGCCAGACCGACGGCTCCGGCGTCGACGGCAGCGAGATCACCCTCGGCGAGATCGCGGAGGGCGGCCTCCAGAGCACCGGCATCGGTGGCATGTTCGCCGCCGGCTTCCAGGCCGGCGATTTCTCCGCCTTCATCGAGGCGCTCTCCACCCAGGGGGATGTCCAGGTGCTCTCCAGCCCGCGGGTCTCCACGGTCAACAACCAGAAGGCCATCATCAAGGTGGGCGAGGACAGCTTCTACGTCACCGACTTCTCCACCGAGCGGGATACCGCCACTTCCGGCGGCGACAGCAACACCCGGATCAGCGATATCGAACTCTCCCCCTTCTTCTCCGGGATCGCCCTGGACGTGACCCCCTCCATCGACGCCGACGGGACCATCACCCTCCACGTCCAGCCCTCGGTGAGCGAGGTCACCGGCGAGGAGCGCAGCTTTTCCCTGGGGCAGGATCGGGACATCTCCATCCCCATCGCCCGCTCCCGCACCCGGCGCTCGGACAGCATTGTCCGTGCTCGCGACGGCGAGATGGTGGTCATCGGCGGCCTCATCGAGGATCGCGAGGAGGATCGGACCTCCCGGGTCCCCCTCCTGGGCAGCCTCCCCCTCATCGGCGGCCTCTTCCGCCACCAGGAGACGACCACCACCAAGAGCGAGCTGGTCATCCTCATCCAGCCCCACGTGGTGGGCAGCGAGACCTGGCGGGACACCCTGGAGGACCACTCCCGAGGGGCCCGGGAGCTGCGCCGGCAATGAGGGGTCAGGCGACCGTGATCCTGCTTCTGGCCCTTAGCACCTCCGTCGTCGGGGCCGGCCCCGAATGGCGCCAGCGCAACGACGGCCTCCAGGCCGCCGAACGGACCCTCGCCCACGCCCGCCGCCTCGCCCCGGAGCAGCCGACCCGCGCGCTGGCCCTGCTCCGGCAGGGGCTGGCGGCACATCCCCGCCACGCCGGTCTGCGCCTGGCCGCCGCCCGCCTGGAACGCCACCTCGAC
>JBKGYA010000198.1:0-3492 GCA_046546335.1 Thiohalospira sp.
AGCCTGTCCCATGGTGGTGCCCGGTGCATCTGCGAACGCACATCTTCGTCTGGGTGGTGGTGGCCACCGTGATCCCCCTCACAGCCCTGGGCCTCGGTGCCACCTGGCTGGGCGAGCGCGCCCAGCGCGAGGAGACGGGGACGGACATCATCGACGCCCTGAACAATCTCACCGCCGAGATCGACCGCCAGCTGGAGGCAGAGCGCACCATGGTCGCCTCCCTGGCGGAGGCCCCCGGGGTGCGCGCCTTCCGGCCGGTTCTCGAGGCCGCCCGGGAGGGTCGACGACACCCCGAGTACCGCGAACGGGCGGCCGAGCTGGCCGATTTCCTCGCCGTCTTTCAGCAGACGCTGCCGGGGAACGAGACCATCCGCCTGCTGGACCATCGCGGAAACACCATCCTCAAGGTACACGAGGGCGAACAGCGCCCCACCCAGTATCCCGGCCTGGGCCCCCTCCCGCTGGCCGAGCCGGAACTCGAGGCGGAGACGGTCCAGCACCGGCTGGCGGATATCGAGGCCGGCGAGGTCCACCACCTGCTGCTGCCCCAGTCCCGCCAGCGGCGGGACCGGCAGGTGGAGCCGTCCCTGCTCGACCAGATCACCCCGCTGGGCGGGGACGGCAAATCCGGGCCAGCAGGCTACCTGGCGGTGAGTTCCGACGGCAGCCGGGTGGAACGGATCCTCTCCTACACTACCTCGCTGCCTGCGGGGACGGTGGTGGTGGCGGAGATCCAGCCGGGTAATCCCCGGCGCAACGGCATGATCCTCCACCACTCCGGCGACAATCAGCGCTTCGACCGCCTGCGTCGGCGCCCCCGCCACCTGGAGGAAGCCGGGCTGGGCGAATTGCGCACCGCGGTGATGCAGCGCCCCTACGGCCACCTTGAAGAGCACCCCCGGCTGCACTTCGTGGAGTACTACCCCTACCCGGGTCGACTGGTGAGCTGGGTAGTCGCCCTGGAGGCCGAGGAATCGGTCTTTGCCGAGCCCTTCGCGCGGATCCGCGGCGCCATATGGGTATTCACCGGTATTGCCCTGGCCCTGGCGCTGCTCCTCGTTCCACTGGGCTCCCGGGTCATCGCCCGACCCGTCTGCCGCCTGGCCCGCCGGCTCAAGGCCTACGCCGACGGCGACCATCGTGCCCGGGTGGAGCCCACCGGCCCCACCGAGATCCGGGAACTGAGTACCGCCTTCAACTACATGGCCGACACCCTGGAGCGGGCCCGGGCCGAGCGCGACGACGCCCAGCAGCGGGCCGTACAGAGTGCCCGCCTGGCCTCCATCGGCGAGATGGCCGCCGGCATCGGCCACGAGATCAACAACCCGTTGAACAACATCCTCTCCCTGACCAAGCTCATGGGCCGGGAGACCGACCGGCCCGAGCGCCTGGCCCGGGACATCGAGGCGGTACGCGAGGAGGCCCTGCGAGCCTCGGAGACGGTGCGCGGGATCCTCAACTTCGCCCGCCAGGTACCGCCGGACTTCCACCCGGTGGAGGTAGCGGAGTGGCTGAGCGAGAGCACCCGGCTGGTAGCCGAACGCGCCCGGGCCGCCGGCGTCGGCATCGGGATGGAGAGCCCCCCGGGCCTGTGGGTCCGCGGCGACCGCCACCTCCTCCAGCAGGCCCTGGCCAACCTGGTGGACAACGCCGTGGCCGCCAGCCCCGCCGGCGGCTCGGTGGAGGTTACCGCCACCGATACCGGGGAGGAGGTGGTGGTCACCGTTACCGACCAGGGTGCCGGAATCGACCCCGACCGCCTTGATCGGGTCTTCGATCCCTTCTTCACCACCAAGGCGGTGGGCGAGGGCAGCGGGCTGGGCCTTTCGGTTACCCTGGGCATCGTGGAGCACCACGGCGGCCGGCTCGAGATCGGCAACAGTGCCGCTGGCGGCGTTACCGCCACCATCCGCCTGCCGCGCGCGGAGGACGGCCATGAGTGAGGCGCAGCCGACCCTCTTCTACATCGACGACGACCCGCGGGCCGGGGAGATCATGGCCCGCTTCAGCGAGGATGCCCCCTACCACTGCCGCGTCTTCACCGATCCGGCAGAGGCCCTGGAAGCGGCGGCCGGCGAGCCGGTGGAGCTGGTCATCACCGACCTGCGGATGCCCGGGATGGACGGGCTGGAGGTCCTCCAGCGACTGC
Source organism: Thiohalospira sp. (assembly GCA_046546335.1). Lineage (GTDB taxonomy): Bacteria > Pseudomonadota > Gammaproteobacteria > Thiohalospirales > Thiohalospiraceae > Thiohalospira. The sequence continues at coordinate 2,150 of JBKGYA010000198.1, forward strand.
ACGCCATCGACCCGGAGCTGCCGGTCATCATCCTCACCGGCTACTCCAGCGTCGACTCGGCGGTGGACGCCCTGCGCCTGGGGGCGACCGACTTCCTCAAGAAGCCCTTCGACATGGACGAACTGCGCGCCCAGGTCGAACGGACCCTGGAACACCGCCGCCTGGAGCGGGAGAACCGCCAGCTCCGGCGCGCCCTGGCCGAGCGCGAGGAGCGCCACGGCATGGTGGGCCACTCCGAGGCGGTGGCGGCGGTCCACCGGATCATCGACAAGATCGCCGACATCCGTTGCAACGTCCTCATCGAGGGGGAATCGGGCACCGGCAAGGAGCTGGCCGCCCGCGCCCTCCACGAGCACTCCGACTATGCCGGGACCCCCTTCGTGGTCATCGACTGCGGGGCGCTTACCGACACCCTGCTGGAATCGGAACTCTTCGGCCACGAGAAGGGCGCCTTCACCGGGGCGGTGAGCGCCAAGCAGGGGCTGCTGGAGAGCGCCAGCGGCGGGACCGTCTTCCTGGACGAGATCGGCAATATCTCCGATGCCATGCAGATCAAACTCCTGCGCGTGGTCCAGGAGCAGAAGCTCACGCCGGTGGGCGGCGTCGCACCCCGGCCCATCGATGTCCGCTTCATCGCCGCCAGCAACCAGCCCCTGGAGCAGCGGGTGGCGGAGGGGGCCTTCCGCGCCGACCTCTACCACCGGCTCAACGTGGTCAACCTGCGCATGCCGGCCCTGCGCGAGCGGCGCGAGGACATCCCCGCCCTGGTGGAGCACTTCGTCGCCGAATTCGCGGACCGCTACGGCCGCGAGGTCTCCGGCTTCGATGCCGCCTCCCTGGAGCGGCTCACCGCCGCCGACTGGCCGGGAAACATCCGCGAGCTGCGCAATACCGTGGAGCGCTGCGTCGCCCTGGCCGACGGGCCCGTCCTCCACTACGAGCCGGCACCGGTGGCCCCCGCCACCCCGGGGGACGCCATCGACGCCGACGACCCGACCCTGGCAGAGCTGGAGCGGCGCTACATCGAGAAGACCCTGGCACGCCTGGGCGGCAACCGCGAGCGCACCGCCGAGGCGCTGGGGATCAACAAGACCACCCTCTGGCGGCGGCTCCAGCGCTACGGCGAGGGAGACGGGACCTAGCGTTGCAAATTGCACCGATAGGTGTTGCATAGTGCACCGAGCCGTGCGATCCGCCCCCGCTAACCCCTTGATTGCCCGCGCCCAGGAGATTGGCACGCCTCTTGTATTAAAGAGAGCGAACCCGACCCAAAGCAACGGAGACCGATATGAACCGTCGCATTTTCCTCAAGGGCACCCTGGCCGGCTCGGCCATGGCCACCG
>JBKGYA010000199.1:0-3492 GCA_046546335.1 Thiohalospira sp.
CAGGCCGACCACCTCGTCGCCGCGCGCAACGAGGCGTCGCCCGGTGCGGCGGCCGATGTCGCCGCAGCCGACGATGAGCACACTGGCCATGGCTTTTCCTTCCCTGCCGGGCTACCCGATAATGGCCAGTCTAGCCGACCAGCGAGCCACGTCGAGGAGCCCCCATGTCCCATCAGGTCCGAGTGGAACCCAGCGGCCACACCTTCGAGGTGGCCACCCACGAGACGGTGCTCAACGCCGCCCTGCGCCACGGCCTCGCCCTGCCCTACAGCTGCCGCAACGGCACCTGCGGCACCTGCAAGGGCCGGCTGCTGGAGGGCGAGGTCGCCTACGCCGGCCAGCCGCCGGCGCTCTCGGACGAGGACGAGGCCGACGGCCTGGCCCTCTTCTGCCAGGCCGAGGCCATCAGCGACCTCACCATCGAGGTCCGCGAGGTGGGGGCGCTCACCGAGATCCCGGTGCGCACCATGCCGGCACGGATCCAGCAGATGGAGCGGCTGGCCGACGACGTCATGCGGCTGGGGCTGAAGGTCCCGCAGAACGAGCGGCTGCAGTTCCTCGCCGGCCAGTACGTCGACCTGCTCCTGCGCGACGGCCGCCGGCGCAGCTACTCCCTGGCCAACCCGCCCCACGACGACGCCCTGCTGGAGCTCCACGTCCGCCACATGCCCGGCGGCCGCTTCACCGACGCCCTGTTCAACGGCGAGTACAAGGAGAAGGACATCCTGCGGCTGGAGGGACCCCTGGGGACCTTCTTCTGGCGGGAGGAGTCCGAGGAGCCGGCGATCCTGGTGGCCGGCGGCACCGGCTTCGCCCCCATCAAGGCCATCGTGGAACACGCCCTGGCCGAGGGCACCGAGCGGCCGCTGCACCTCTACTGGGGGGTCCGCGCCCTGCGTGACCTCTACCTGGGCACCCTGGCGGAGCAGTGGGCCACCGAACACGCCAACGTGACCTTCACCCCGGTCTTCTCGCAGCCCGAGGGGGACAGCGCCGGGGCCCGCACCGGCTACGTCCACGAGGCGGTGCTGGCCGACTTCCCCGACCTGAGCGGCTTCGAGGTCTACGCCAGCGGGCCGCCGGCCATGGTGGAGGCGCTACGCGAGCACCTCCCGGGGCGGGGGCTGGACCCGGCGCGGCTCTACGCCGACGCCTTCGAGCCGGCCGGGGACTGAGGCACGGTCGCATCGCCGCTGCCGGCGGCCAGGGCGGCCTCGACCCCGCGCCGCCAGTGGTCGCCGGCGGCCTCGGTCTCGCCCAGGCGCTCCAGCAGGACGGCGAGCTCGCGGTGGGTCTCCACCCGGGACTCGGCGGCGAGGCTGGTCTCCAGGTAGTGGCGCGCCTTGCCCCACAGCTCCCGCCGGAAGGAGAGCCGGCCCAGGGTCAGGAGCAGGTCCGCCTCGCCCTCGTGGCCGTGCAGCCACTTCTCCGCGGTCTTGAGCTGGTCCGCCGGGTCGGCGCCGTGGACCAGGCCGTAGAGGCGGACCACCGCCGGGTCCCAGTGGTGCCGGAGCCAGCGGCGCAGGACCACCTCGGCATCGCCGCCGCTGCCCAGGCGGTGGAGGGCAGCGGCATAGCGGCCGATGAGCGCCGCCTCGTTGCGCCGCTGGCGCGGGATGGCGTCCCAGACCTCCAGCAGCTCCTCCCGCCGACCGCCGGCCTCCGCCTGCTCCAGGCGGTGGGCCCAGGTCCGCCGCTCCAGCTCCACCAGCTCGTCATCGGTGAGCGCCTGGCGCCTGCGCAGCTCCGGCAGCAGCTCCGCCAGCTCCCGCCACGCCTCCTGGGCGCGGTAGAGCCGGGCCAGGAGGGCGAGGACGTAGCGGTGGCGCGGGGCCAGGGAGCGCAGGTGGAGCAGCGAGGCCAGGGACTCCTCGTACTGGCCGTGGGCGAGCTGGAGTTCCGCCCGGGTGAGGAGGACCGCCAGGTCGGCGTCGGGCTCGCTGCGGTGGGCGCGGTTGAGGTAGTCGTCCCGGCGCTGGTGGGCGTGCTGGCGCTGGGCGGCACGGGCGGCGCCGATCCAGGCCGGGAGCGAGTGGGTCCCGCGCCGCGCGGCCCGCTCCAGGTGGCGCTCGGCGGCGGGCCAGTGCCCCTCGGCGAACTCGATCTCCCCGCGCCGGAGCAGCTCCATGCCGCGCAGGGTCCGGCGGCGCCGGCGCCAGTGGCGCAGCGTCCCGGGGGCATCCACGAGGTTGGCCGCCAGCCGCACCAGGAGGTAGCCGAGGACGAAGGCGAGCAGCGCCGCCACCACCGCCACGGTGAGCGACATCTCGACGCTCCAGGCCCCCCGTGCCAGCAGGAGATAACCGGGATCGCGATGGGCCCAGACCGCCACCGCCGTGGCCCCGGCGATGACCAGCAGGAGCAGGAGGAGCCGCCTCATGGCGCGTCATCCCCCTGGATGTCGTCCAGGACCTCCAGGGTCTGCCCCGGATCCGGACGCTCGTACTCCAGCTCGGCGCCGGCCATCTCCTCCAGGCTTTCCAGGGCCGCCTCGGTGGCCCCGGCGTCGGTGTCGAAGTAGCGCCCCACCCATGTCCGGGCCTGCTCCAGGGTCTCCTGCCAGACGTCGGTCTCGCCCCGCAGCAGGGCCACCCGGGCGCTCTCCAGCTGGAGCTGGAGGTTCAGCCGGAGGTGCTCCTCCTGCTCGGGGGCGACCAGGGGGCGGACATCCTCGTCGTGGCGGCGGACCACCACCAGCTCCGAGAGGGCGTCGCCGACGGCGGTCACCGCGCCCCGCCAGCCGGCCACCGGTTCGTCGGAGCCCTCGGCCGCGGGGGCGGGGGCGCCACCGGGGCGGCGGAGGGGGAGGTCGTCCACGGCGCGGCTGACACCGGTGAGTCTCGCCGCCAGGCCGGGGATGTCCGGCGGCTCCACCGCCTCGACCTCCTGGCGCACGGTGGCGATGGCCTCGCGCAGGGGCTGATAGCGCGCCCCGCCCAGGTCGGACAGCCGCTCGTCGGCGGCGGCCAGGGCGGCATCCACCGCCGGCCAGTCGGCGGCCAGGGCGGCGCGCTGGTCGGCCAGGGTCAGGAGGTGGCGCACCGCGGCCAGCTGCCACTCCTCGCTGCCCCGCCCCACCTGCTCGGCCAGGCGCTCCAGCTCGGTATTGGTCGCCTCCAGCCCCTCGCTCACATCCTCGGCGCGGGAGGCGCTGCCGGCGGCGGCCTCACGGGCCGAGCGCGCCGTCTCGCCCACCTCTTCCAGTCGCCCCTGGAGGCGGCGGATGGTGGTCTCGCGCTCGGTCAGGGCCTGCTCCAGCTCGGCCTGCTGCTGCCAGAGCTGCCAGCCGAACCAGCCACCGGCCCCGGCGGCACCGGCCACCACGACCAGGAGGACCACCAGGGCGATGGTCAGTCCCCGCCCGCCGCCGGAGGTCGGTTGCACGCCGTCCGTCCCGCCCGGGGTGCTCGCCGCGCCGCCGGCCTTGCTGCCGGCAGTCCTGGAGCCGGTGCCCCCCTTGCCGCCGGCGCCCTGCCCGGAGCGCCCCTTGCC
>JBKGYA010000200.1:0-3491 GCA_046546335.1 Thiohalospira sp.
GGGCCGCGGCGGCCGAGGTGGCAGCCTGGCTGGAGGCGGCGCTGCTGGCGCGGGCCGGCGGCGAGATCCCCGACCCGGCGGCCGGCCGGGGCTATGTCGAGAGACTCACGGCCGCACTGCCCTCCCCGGAGGCCCCCGATCTCAAGGCCGTGGCCGCCGCGGTGGAGCCCGATACCGCCGGATCCGGGGCGCCCTCGCCGGAGGAGGCGGCGGATTCTGCCGAGGCGGACGCCCCCGACCCGGAGCTGGCCGCCATCTTTCGCGAGGAGTTCGCCGGGATCGTCGATGACCTGCAGCAGCAGCTCGTCGCCTGGAACCAGGACCTCCACGACGAGACCGCCCTGGGCGAGGTCCGGCGCGCCTTCCACACCCTCAAGGGCAGCGGCCGCGTGGCCGGGGTGGAGGGGATTGCCGAGTTCGCCTGGCGCCTGGAGGACCTGCTCAACCGGGTCCTCTCCGGGCGGCTGGCGGTGGCGCCGCCGCACCGGGATCTGGTGGCAGCGGCGCTCGCCCGGCTCCGCGGTGCCGTGGAGCGGCTGGGGCGCGGTGAGCCGGTGCTGGACGAGGCCCTGCGCGATCTCATGGAGTGGGCCGGCCGGGCCGCCGAGGGCGAGGCGGTAACCGTCCCCGAGCCGCAGCCGGGTGGCACGGAGGAGCCGGAGGCCGCCGGCGATGCCGAGACCGGCCCGGATAGCGAGCCCCGGGGGGACGTCCCCGAGACCGCTGCGGAAACCGGGCCGGCCCCCGCCACCGCGGGGGTGGACGAGGATCTGGTGGCCGTCTTCCTGGAGGAGGGGGCGGAGCAGCTGGAGGCCCTCGCCGAGGCGATCCGGGGCCTGGAAGGGGCCCCCGCGGAGTCGGTGGATACCGCCGGCCTGCAGCGCGCGCTGCACACCCTCAAGGGGAGTGCGCGGACCGCCGGGGCCGAGGGCGTGGGCGAGCTGGCCCACGCCGCCGAGACCCTGGCCGAGGCGCTGGAGCGGGGCGACGTCCCCCTGGCGGAGGCGGGGATCCCCCATCTGAACGCGGTGCTCGGTCGCCTGGAGGGGATGTTCGCCGCCCTCCAGCAGGGCGAGAACCCGGCGGCCCTTGAGCTGGTGGATCGGACCCGGCGGCTGGCCGGGGGCGAGGTGGCCGCCGCGGTCCGGGAGGAATCCGGCCCGGGGGGTGGCGGGGTCGGCGACGATGGGCAGCGGGTGCGCCTGCCGGCGGCGGAGCTGGAGCGGCTGGCGGCGGCGGCCAGCGAGGTCGGCGCCCGGGGGGCCCGTCTGCGCCAGCACCTGGGGCGCTGGCGCGGCAGCCTGGAGGAGGTGGACCGGGTCATCGAGCGTGTCCGCGACCAGATCCGGCGTCTGGACATGGAGACCGAGGCGCAGATCCAGGCGCGCCGGGAGGAGCTGGGGAGCGCCAGCAGTGACTTCGACCCCCTGGAGATGGACCGCTTCTCCAACCTGCAGACCCTCAGCCGTGGCCTGGGGGAGTCCCTGAGCGACCTGGAGGCCCTGCGCGCCAGCCTGGGCGAGGAGCTGCGCCACGCCGAGGTGGACGAGGCCCGGCAGCGGCGGGCGGAGCAGTCGGTACGCGAGGGGCTGGCGCGGGCGCGGGTGGTGCCGTTCTCCAGCCGGGTCCCGCAGCTCCGCCATCTGGTCCAGCGCCAGGCGGCGGCCGCGGACCGCCGGGCGGAGCTGCGGGTGGAGGGGGCTGACCTCGCCCTGGATCGCTCCCTGCTGGGGCGGCTGGTGGGGCCCCTGGAGCACCTGCTGCGCAACGCCGTCATCCACGGGATCGAGGCGCCGGAGGCGCGGCGGGCCGCCGGCAAGGAGGAGACCGGCCGTATCGACCTGGCCGTGAGCCGGGAGGGCTCCGAACTCCGCCTGACGGTCGCCGACGACGGGGCCGGCCTGGATCCCGGGGCGGTGGCCGCCGTCGCCCGGGAGCGCGGCGAGATCGGCGCCGACGAGACCGTGACTCCGGCTCGCGCCGCCCGGCTCATCCTGACGCCGGGGCTGACCACCCGGCCGAGCGTGGACCGGGATGCCGGCCGCGGGGTCGGCCTGGATGCGGTGAACACCGAGGTGAAGCAGCTGGGCGGCTCCCTGGAGGTGAGCTCCACGCCGGGAGAGGGGACGCGCTTCCGCCTCCGGGTGAGCCTGGATATCGCCCTGCAGCGGGTCCTCTTCCTGCAGGCAGGGGGCCACGTCTACGCCCTCCCCATGGCCCACGTCGCCGGGATCAGCCAGATCCCGAGGGAGCGGCTGGAGACGGCGGAGGCCGCCGGCGAGGGGCTGGACTGGCAGGGGCGGCTCTGGTCCCTCCACCACCTCGACGACCTGGTGGGCCTGCCCCGGCCGGCCGCCGTCGAGGATCGCGTCTCCCTGGTCCTGCTGGAGGGGGTACGGCCCCTGGCGGTGGCGGTCGAGGCCCTGGCGGGCCAGGGGGAGGTGGTGGTCCGGGCCGGTGGCCCCCAGGTGGCGGCACTGCCCGGGGTTATCGGGGCGACGGTGCTCGACGATGGCCGGGTGGCGCCGCTTCTGGATCTGCACGAGCTGGAGGCGGTCCCGCAGGAGTCGGCGCGGGATGCACGCCCCCAGGCGCTGGTGGTGGACGACTCCATCACCGTGCGCCGGGTCACCGGTCGCCTGCTGGAACGCCACGGCTGGCGGGTGGCCACCGCCCGGGACGGCGTGGAGGCCCTGGAGGCGGTGGAGGCGGAGCCGCCGGCGGTGGTCCTGCTGGACATCGAGATGCCGCGCATGGACGGCTTCGAGCTCCTGGGGCGGCTGCGCCAGCGTGCCGACGGCGGACCGCCGGTGGTGATGATCACCTCCCGCTCCGGGGACAAGCACCGCCGGCGCGCGGAGGCCCTGGGGGTGAGCGCCTACCTGGGCAAGCCGTGGCAGGAGGAGGAGCTGCTGACGACCCTGACGGAGGCCGCCCATGGTGAGGGCTGATCCCGCCGTCCACTGCCTGATCCTGCCCTTCCACGGCGGCCAGCTCCTGGTCCCGGGGGCCGTGGTGGCCGAGATCCTCCCCTTTGCCACCCTGCAGCCGGCGGCCCCGGGCAGCAGTAGCTGGCCGCCCTGGTATCTCGGGACCTTCCAGTGGCAGGGCCGCCCCCGGGACCTAGTGGGGCTGGAGCCCCTCATGGGCCAGGGCCTGCCGGTGCTGGAGCGGCGGCTGCGGGTGGCGGTACTCCATACCCTGGACGGGCGACCGGAGCCGGGCGCCTTCGGCGTGGTCATGCAGCGCATCCCGCGGCAGCTCACCGTGGGGCCGGAGACCCGGCTCACCGAGGAGCCCGGCGACGGGGCGGCGGTGGCCGGCTGGCTGCGCGGGCGGGAGGAGGCCTACGCCCTGCCCGACATCGACTGGCTGCGGGACGCCCTGGCCGACTGCCACGCCGGGGAGTGAGGTCAGCCCAGATCGCCCCGGACGGTCTGCAGGGCGGCCAGGGCCGCCAGGGGCGCGGTCTCCGTGCGCAGCACCCGCAG
>JBKGYA010000201.1:0-3479 GCA_046546335.1 Thiohalospira sp.
CTGCCTCGGTGGACTCCTCCGCCTCGGTGGACTCCTCTGCCTCGGTGGACTCCTCCGCCTCGGTGGACTCCTCTGCCTCGGTGGACTCCTCTGCCTCGGTGGACTCCTCCGCTTCGGTGGACTCCTCCGCCTCGGAAGTTTCCGCGGGCCGGGGCTCCGGCTCCACGACCTCCTCGGGCTCCGGCTCTGGCTCCGGCTCTGGCTCCGGCTCCGGCTCCGGCTCTGGCTCCGGCTCTGGCTCCGGTTCGGACTCCGATTCGGATTCGGGCTCCGATTGGGATTCGGGTTCCGACTCGGCCTGCTCCTCCGGCTCCTCCTCGGATTCGTCCGGAGTCGTATCGGCCCGGGCCCGGGGGCCCAGTCCCACCTCGAGCCCCCCGGAACCGGCCTCCTGCGTGCCGGCCTCCGGCTCCGGAAAGCCGACAAAGACGGCGACGTGGAGCCCTGCTGCCAGGGCGAGGGCACCGACCCAGGCGAGGGGCCCCATGCCGCGGGGATAGGGCGAGCGCAACGGCGGCTGGCGCGCCGCTTCCGGCCGCCGGGGCTCACCCCGCTGCTCCTCCATTCGTTCGGCGGGGACGCTCATTTGCCCTCCTTCTTCCGGGTCACCAGGCGGACCCGCTCCAGCCCCGCCTCGCGCAGGGCGCGCATGACCTCCACCACGCGCAGCCCCTCCGCACCGGCATCCGCGCGCAGCAGTAGCTCCTCGCGCTCGCCCACCGCCGCCGTCAGGTCATCCAGCTCCACCCGCTCCTCGCCCAGGCTCAGCTCCCCGTCGGCGGTGAGGTAGAGGGTATCGGCATCGCGCTCCGGCTCCTCGCCATCCACCTCGGAGGCGGGCGGGTCCACCTCTACCGCCTCCGGAGCGGTCAGGGCGCCGGCCACCATGAAGAAGATGAGCAGGAGGAAGACGATATTGATAAGGGGGAGGATGTGGTCCTCGGTATCCCGCGGGGTCGTCTGGGCTCGGCGGAGCTGCATGGCTACTCCTCCCCGTTGGCCAGGCTGACGCTCGCCCCCGGCAGGGTCCGCAGCCGGGTCATCAGATCCACGGCGCGCTGCAGGTCGACCCCCTCGCCCATCTCCACCCGGATGAGCTCGGCCCCCTCCTCCTCCAGGTGGGGGAGGAGTTCCGCGACCTCCCAGTCGCGATCCTCGTGGCGGATCCCCTCCGCCGTGAGCTGGACCCGGGCCGCGGCGGGATCCACCTCGCCGCCGCCCTCGCCGCCGACCTCGAGATCGATGAGGCGCCACTCCATGAAGCTCGAGGCCAGCATGAAGAAGACCAGCAGGATGAAGACCACGTCGATGAGCGGCGTCAGGCTGATGAGGCGCCGCCGGGGGGCCGCGCCGGTCTCAATGTGCATGGTCCGGCCGCAGCTGGGTTGCCGGGCTCGGCGTACCGGCGGCGTCGCCGGACTCGGCCAGCGCCCCGGTGAAGACGCGGGTCACGCGATCCTCCATGAACTGGGCGGTGCGCTCGACGATGCGCTCCAGGCCGCTGAGCACCGCCACCACCGGGATGGCCACCGCCAGCCCCGCGGCCGTGGTCAGCAGCGCCTCCCAGATCCCGCCGGAGAGGACCGAGGGGTCCACCTGACTGCCGGCGGCCTCCAGCTCCTGGAAGGCCTCGATCATCCCCAGCACCGTGCCCAGCAGGCCGAGCAGGGGACTCAGGGCGCCGATGACCTCCAGGACCTTGAGGTGGCTGCGCAGGCCGGCGAGCTGGGCCGCCGCCACCCGCTGGACCTCCTCGCGCACCGTCGCCGCATCCACATCGCCGCGCAGCTGCCCGCGCAGGGCGGTCTCCAGCACCCGGGCCGCCGGATGGGGCGAGCCGGCCAGCGTCTCCAGGGCCTCCCCCGCGCGCCCACCGGCCCACTGCCGTTCCGCCTCGGCCAGCGGGGCGGTACTCCCCAGTCGCAGCCGGGCGAACTGCCACCCCTTGAGGAGGATCACCGCCAGTGCCACCACCGACAGCGCCACGAGGATGGCCACCACCGTGCCGCCGTTGGCATAGAGCCAGGCCAGCGGACCGAACAGGCCCTGGGCCGATTCACTCTCCATGGGACCTCCAGCATTGAGAATGGTTATCATTATTCCAGAACACGCCGCGGGCGCAACCCCCGATCATCATACGAAATGCGAACAATTCCTGTTTGCATTATGCATGCGATGCCGCTATAGTCCCCCGCGGGTTGCCGGACGGGGCTTTCCCTCCCGTTTCTCCCCGCCGGCTCGCCCACCGATTCCCGGCCGGGGCCGCCGCTGCGGCCCCGACAACAACACGCGAAACTCGATTCGAACCAGAAGGAGTCCGACCCATGCACCGAACCTTCCGACTGCGAACCGTCGCCGCCCTGGTGGGCCTGACCACCGGCACGGCCCTGGCACAGGATGACGCCGCCCGGCTGGATCAGGTCTCCATCGTGGGCAGCCAGGCCGAGGCGCAGGAACAGCCCGGCTCGGTCCAGTACGTGGACGAGGAGCGCCTGGAGGACCACGAGTACACCGACATCAACCGGGTCATGCGCGAGGCCCCGGGCGTGAACATCCAGGAGGAGGAGGGTCACGGCCTGCGGCCCAACATCGGCCTGCGCGGCACGGGCGTCGGCCGCTCTTCCAACATCACCCTGATGGAGGACGGGGTCCTCATCGCCCCGGCCCCCTACTCCGCCTCCTCGGCCTACTACTTCCCCTCCGCCCCGCGCCTGGCCGGCGTCGAGGTCACCAAGGGCCCCGCCTCCATCCAGTACGGCCCGCGCAGCCTGGGCGGGGCCGTCAACCTCATCTCCCGCCCCATCCCCGGGGACAAGCGCGGCCAGGTGGACGTGGCCGGCGGCGAGGACGGCCACTACAAGCTCCACGGCCACTACGGCGAGTCCGGCGAGACCTTCGGCGGCATGGTCGAGGCGCTGCGCTACGGCTCGGACGGCTTCAAGGATCTGGACGGCGGGGGCGATACCGGCTTCGACAAGAACGACGTCCTGGCCAAGTTCCGCATGAACTCCGACGCCGACGCCGAGCGCTACCAGGAGCTGACGGTGAAGGTCGGCTACGCCGACGAGACCTCCAATTCCTCCTATCTGGGCCTCACCGACGACGACTTCGACGAGGACCCCTACCGGCGCTACCGGGCGTCGGCCAAGGACCAGATGAACAACGAGCACAAGCAGCTCCAGGTGGGCCACTACATCGAGCTGGATGACGGCATGGAACTGGACACCACCGCCTACTACAACGATTACCACCGCAACTGGTACAAGCTCGATACCGTCAACGATAATCCCATCGGTGAGGCGCTGGAGAACTCGGGCGACGTCTCCACCATGAAGGGCAATGCGACCGGCGACCTGGGCATCAAGGCCAACAACCGCAACTACGTCAGCCAGGGTATCCAGACCGCCCTGGGCATGGACTTCACCACCGGCGCGGCCAAGCACGACCTCACCCTGGGCGCCCGCTACCACGAGGACGAG
>JBKGYA010000202.1:0-3445 GCA_046546335.1 Thiohalospira sp.
CCATCGCCTGATCCGCGAGGGGGCGAGGCTGGTGGAGGGGGTGGACGATATCCTGGAGGAGGTCGCCCCCGGCGTGGCGGCGGCTGCCCCGGCCGCGACCGGCGAGGAGGCCGCGGCCGGGCCATCCGAGGAGCTGGAGCCGGAGGCGCAGCGGCTGCTGGGCTGCCTGGGCTTCGAGCCGGAATCGGTGGATAACCTCGTGGAGCGGTCCGGTTTGACGGCCGATACGGTTTCCGCCATGCTAATTCGACTTGAACTCCAGGGCGTGGTGGAGTCGGCCCCCGGTGGGCGCTTCAGCCGCGTCGCCACCGGTGCGAGGCCATGAAAGAGAACGTGCTTGACGTCCTCATGTATCTGTTCGAGAACTACCTCTACGATGAAGATCTGGAGGTCGAACCGGACGAGGATTCCCTGCGCACCGAGCTCGGTGCGGCCGGTTTCCGGCGGGCCGAGATCGACAAGGCGCTCTCCTGGCTGGAGGGGCTGGTGGACCTCCAGGAGGATCTGGACGACCAGCCGCGCCACCAGAGCATTCGGCTCTTTACCGAGCCGGAGTGCGAGAAGATGGATACCGAGGCGCGCGGCTTCCTCCTCTACCTGGAGCAGGCCGGCGTCCTCGACCAGGCCTCCCGGGAGATGGTCATCGACCGGGTGATGGCGCTGGACGCCGGGGAGATCGACCTGGACCAGCTCAAGTGGGTGGTCCTCATGGTCCTGTTCAACCTCCCCGGCCAGGAGGCGGCCTTCGCCTGGATGGAGGACCTGGTCTTCAACGAGATGGCGGGCCACCTCCACTAGTCGCCCGCTGACGTCGCAGGAACCGAACCACCCGCCCGCGCCCGCGCGGGCTTCGTTTTTTCCGGGGTACCCATGCCGAACAACGTCGTGGTGGTGGAGTCGCCGGCCAAGGCGAAGACCATCGAGAAGTACCTGGGCGGGGACTACAAGGTCCTCGCCTCCTACGGCCATGTGCGCGACCTCCGGCCCAAGGAGGGGGCAGTGGACCCCGATGCCGACTTCTCGATGACCTACGAGGCCATCGAGCGGAACAATCGCCACGTGGACGCCATCGCCAAGGCGCTCAAGAAGGCGGACAACCTCTACCTCGCCACCGACCCCGACCGCGAGGGGGAGGCCATCTCCTGGCACCTCTACGAGCTCCTCCAGGAGCGCGGGGCGCTGGAGGGCAAGCACGTGGGCCGGGTGGTCTTCCACGAGATCACCAAGGGCGCCATCCAGGAGGCCATCGCCGAGCCGCGCACCCTCTCCGACGACCTGGTCCACGCCCAGCAGGCGCGCCGCGCCCTGGACTACCTGGTGGGCTTCAACCTCTCGCCGCTGCTGTGGAAGAAGATCCGTCGGGGCCTCTCCGCCGGCCGGGTCCAGTCGCCCGCCCTGCGCCTCATCGTCGAGCGCGAGGAGGCCATCGAGGCCTTCGAGCCGCGGGAGTACTGGAGCGTCGAGGCCGATCTCACCGCCCACGAGCAGAGCATCGCCGCGCGCCTGACCCACTTTGCCGGCGAGAAGCTGGAGCAGTTCTCCATCACCGACGAGACGCGCGCCACCGAGGTCCGGGAGACCCTGGAGGAGGCCGCGGCCGGCGAGCTCACCGTCCACGCGGTGGAAAAGAAGCAGCGCCGGCGCAACCCCTCGGCCCCCTTCACCACCTCCACGCTGCAGCAGGAGGCTTCGCGCAAGCTCGGCTTCTCCGCCTCCAAGACCATGACCGTCGCCCAGCAGCTCTACGAGGGCGTGGACATCGGCGGCGAGACGGTGGGGCTCATCACCTACATGCGGACCGACTCGGTGAACCTCGCCGACGAGGCGGTAGGCGAGCTGCGCGACGTCATCGGGCAGCGCTACGGCAAGGACAAGGTCCCGGCCCAGCCGCGCAGCTTCAAGACCAAGTCCAAGAACGCCCAGGAGGCCCACGAGGCCATCCGCCCCACCAGCGCCGAGCGGGCGCCGGATACCCTGCAGGGGCTGACCAGGGACCAGCAGCGCCTCTACGACCTCATCTGGAAGCGGGCCGTCGCCTCCCAGATGACCCACGCCACCATCAATACCGTGGCCGTGGACCTGGTCCCCGCCGGGGAGCCCGGCCACACCTTCCGCGCCACCGGCTCCACCATCGAGGACCCCGGCTTCATGGCGGTCTACCGCGAGGGCCGGGACGACGGCGGCGAGGACAAGGATGCCGAGCGCATCCTGCCGCCGCTGACCGAGGGCGAGACGGTGACCCTGGACGCGGTGCGCCCGGAGCAGCACTTCACCGAGCCGCCGCCGCGCTACACCGAGGCGACCCTGGTGCGCACCCTGGAGGAGCACGGCATCGGCCGCCCCTCCACCTACGCCAGCATCATCGCCACCCTGCAGCAGCGCGAGTACGTGGAGATGGACCGCAAGCGCTTCATCCCCACCGACGTCGGCCGGGTGGTGAACCGCTTCCTCACCAACCACTTCCCCCAGTACGTGGACTACGACTTCACCGCGCGGCTGGAGGACGAGCTGGACGAGATCGCCCGGGGCGAGCGCGACTGGGTGCCGGTGATGCGGGAGTTCTGGGAGCCCTTCCACCAGCAGGTGGAGGAGAAGGAGCAGAGCGTCTCCCGCTCCGAGGTCACCCAGGAGGACATCGGCGAGGCCTGCCCCGAGTGCGGCAAGCCGCTGGTCAAGCGGCTGGGCCGGCGCGGCGCCTTCATCGGCTGCACCGGCTACCCCGAGTGCCGCTATACCCGCAACGTGGACGAGGACCCCAACGCCCCTCAGGAGCCGGAGAAGGTCGAGGGCCGCTCCTGCCCCGAATGCGGTGGCGACCTCATCATCCGCCAGGGCCGCTACGGCAAGTTCATCGGCTGCAACAACTACCCCGAGTGCCGCCACGTGGAGCCGCTGGAGAAGCCGGAGCCCACCGGCGTCCCCTGCCCCGAGTGCGGCGAGGGCGAGCTGAACAAGCGCAAGTCGCGCGCCGGCAAGACCTTCTACTCCTGCTCGCGCTACCCCGACTGCAAGTACGCCGTCTTCGACCCGCCCATCCAGGAGCCCTGCCCGCGCTGCGGTTGGCCCATCCTCACGATCAAGACCACCAAGAAGCGGGGCCGGGAGAAGGCGTGCCCGCGCAAGGAGTGCCGCTACAGCGAGCCCTACCCCGAGGAGGAGGGCGAGGAAGAGGCCGGGGAGTAGGGGCGTGCGCACCCCCTTCGCCGCCCCGGTGGCCGCCGCCCGCGCCCTGGAGGCGGGCGGCGTGGTCGCCTACCCCACCGAGGGGGTCTGGGGGCTGGGCTGCGACCCCCGCAATCCGGACGCGGTGGCCCGACTGCTGGCGCTCAAGGGGCGCAACCCGGCCAAGGGGCTCATCCTCCTGGCCGCCGACCTCCACCAGCTCACCCCCTTCGTCCGCCTCACCGCCGACCAGCGCGCCTTCCTGGACCAGCGCTGGCCGGGG
>JBKGYA010000203.1:0-3435 GCA_046546335.1 Thiohalospira sp.
GGGGGCCAGCGAGGCGGTGCAGGTGATGGAGTCCGGCCGGACCCAGGCCGGGGAGAGCACCGAGCAGGCCAACCACGCCCGGCAGTCGCTGACGACCATCCGGGAGGCGGTCTCCAGCATCACCGACATGAACCAGCAGATCGCCTCGGCGGCGGAGGAGCAGTCGGCCACCGCGGAGGAGATCAACCGCAACGTCAACAACATCACCCAGGTGGCCGAGGAGACGTCCAGCGGGGCCGACGAGCTCAACCGCGCCAGCGACCAGCTCAAGCGGCTCTCCGACGAGCTCACCGAGCGGCTGCAGCAGTTCCGGATGTAGTCGGGTGTCCGGGGGCTACCGCCCCGAGCCTGCATCCGGATCGAAGAGGCCCCGGGACCACACGGTCCCGGGGCCTCTTCTTGCTCGCGGTGGCCGGGGCTAGAGCCCCAGCTTGTGCTCCAGGTAGTGGATGTTGGTGCCGCCCTCGATGAAGGCGCGGTCCCGGGTCAGGTCCTCGTGCAGGGCGATGTTGGTCCGGATCCCCTCCACTACCATCTCCGAGAGGGCGGTACGCATTCGTGCCAGGGCGGATTGGCGGCTGTCGCCGTGGGCGATGAGCTTGCCGATCATGGAGTCGTAGTGGGGCGGCACGGCGTAGCCGGTGTAGACGTGGCTGTCCACGCGGATGCCGGGGCCGCCGGCGGCGTGCCAGGTCTTGATGGTGCCGGGGCAGGGCATGAAGGTCTTCGGGTCCTCGGCGTTGATCCGGCACTCCACGGCGTGGCCGCGGACGGTGATGTCCTCCTGCCGGTAGGCCAGCGGTTGTCCGGCGGCCACCCGGATCTGCTCGCGCACCAGGTCCACGCCGGTGACCATCTCGGTGACCGGGTGCTCCACCTGGAGCCGGGTGTTCATCTCGATGAAGAAGAACTCCCCGTTCTCGTAGAGGAACTCGAAGGTCCCGGCCCCGCGGTAGCCCAGCTCGATGCAGGCCTGTGCGCAGCGCTCGCCGATGGCCCGGCGCTGCTCCGCGGTAATCCCCGGGGCCGGCGCTTCCTCGATGACCTTCTGGTGGCGGCGCTGCATGGAGCAGTCGCGCTCGCCCAGGTGGATGGCGTTGCCCTGGCCGTCGGCGAGGACCTGGACCTCCACGTGGCGCGGATTCTCCAGGAACTTCTCCATGTAGACCGTGGCGTTGCCGAAGGTGGAACCGGCCTCGCTGCGGGTGAGGCTGATGGCATTGAGCAGGTGGCCCTCGGCGTGGACCACGCGCATGCCGCGCCCGCCGCCGCCGCCGGCCGCCTTGATGATTACCGGATAGCCGATCTCCCGGGCCAGGCGCAGGTTCTCGTCGGGATCCTCGCCCAGCGGGCCGTCGGAGCCGGGGACGCAGGGCACGCCGGCGGCCTTCATCGCCTCGATGGCGGAGACCTTGTCCCCCATGAGGCGGATGGTCTCCGGCCGGGGGCCGATGAAGGTGAAGCCGCTGCGCTCCACCTGCTCGGCGAAATCGGCGTTCTCCGAGAGGAAGCCGTAGCCCGGGTGGATGGCCTCGGCATCGGTGACCTCGCAGGCGGCGATCACCGCCGGGACGTTGAGGTAGCTCTCGTGGGAGGGTGCCGGGCCGATACAGACCGATTCATCGGCGAGCAGGACGTGCTTGAGGTTGCGGTCCACATCGGAGTGGACCGCCACGGTCTTGATGCCGAGTTCGCGGCAGGCGCGGAGCACACGCAGGGCGATCTCGCCCCGGTTGGCAATGAGGAGCTTGTCGAACATGGGGGAACCTTCCGCGGCCGAGGGATCAGTCGATGACGAACAGGGGCTGATCGAATTCCACCGGCTGGCCGTTCTCCACGAGTACGGCCTTGATGGTGCCGGCCTTGTCGGCCTCGATCTGGTTCATGAGCTTCATGGCCTCGATGATGCAGAGGGTATCGCCCTCGCTCACCCGGTCGCCTACCTGGACGAAGGGGCTGGCCCCCGGCGACGGCGCGGCGTAGAAGGTCCCCACCATGGGCGAGCAGACCTGATGGCCACTGGGGGTGGTGTCGGACTCCTCGCTGGCGGGGGCCTCGGGCGCGGCCGCAACGGTAGTCGGTGCCGCTGCCGGCGCGGCAGGAGCCGCGGGCGCCGGGGCCGCGCTGCTCTCGCGGCTGATGCGGATGGATTCCTCGCCCTCGGTGATCTCGATCTCGGCGACGCCGGACTGTTCCAATAGTTCGATGAGCTTTTTGACCTTGCGGATATCCATAGGCTGCGACCTTGTTTCGTTATGACTGGGCCAGACGCCGACTGGCGGCCTCCAGGGCCAGTTCGTAACCGGTGGTTCCCAGGCCGGCGATGACGCCGACGGCCAGGTCCGACAGGTACGAGTGGCGACGGAAGGGTTCGCGGGCGTGCACGTTGGTGAGATGCACCTCGATGAAGGGCACCTGGATGGCGGCCAGGGCGTCGCGGATGGCAACGCTGGTGTGGGTGAAGGCCGCCGGGTTGATCAGGATGAAGTCGATGGCGTCGCCCGGGGCGTGCTGGAGCGCCTCCACCAGCTCGTGTTCCGCATTGCTCTGGAGGTGGCGGAGCTCATGGCCGGCCGCGGTGGCCCTGTGCGACAGGGTGGTCACAACGGTCTCGAGATCGGTGGCCCCGTAGAGGTCCGGCTCGCGGGTTCCGAGCAGGTTCAGGTTCGGGCCGTTGAGGACCAGGATGCGGGCCATGGCTCCCTCGAAAATGCGTTTGGTTGCGTATTTTACGGCAGTTTCAGCGCAGATCCTAGCAAGATCTTCCGCGCAGCATCGTGAAACGGCGCACAGTCCTCCCCTCAGAGCAGGGGTTCGATGGCCTCGGCGACATCCTCTCGGGAGAGTTCCTCGCGCCAGCGCTCGACGATCTCGCCGTCGCGGTCGATGAGGACGGTGTAGGGGAGGGTGCCCATGCGGTTGCCGTAGTCCTCGGCGAGGCTGATGCCCTCCTCGCCGGCCAGCAGGATCGGGTAGTTCACGTCCATGGGGTCGAGAAAGTCCACCACTGCCTGGCGGTCGTCTATGGCGACGCCGATGATCTGGAGCCCCTGGTCGCCGAACTCCTCCTGTACCTCGATGAAGGCGGGGATCTCCCGCCGGCAGGGGGGGCACCAGGAGGCCCAGAAATTGAGCAGGACCACCTCGCCGTCCCAGTCACGGATGGCGCGTTCCTCGTCGTCGAGATCGGGGAGGCTGAAGGCCGGCCGCGATTCCCCCTTCGCCGAGGTCGATGGCTCTTCTCCGGGCGGGTCGGCCAGGAGGTAGTAGCCGCCACCGACGATGGCCAGCAGGGCGATGAGGATGACGATCAGGGCTGGGCGGCGCGACATGGTCTGGCTCCGGCGTGGTTGCGGTCTTGGTTCCCGGGTCCGTTCCGGGTCATTATGGCTGGACTCTGTGGCAGGAGGAAGGGCATGTCCGGGGCACGACAAG
>JBKGYA010000204.1:0-3382 GCA_046546335.1 Thiohalospira sp.
TCAGCCGCAGCGCCTTGCGGTAGCCCTCCGGCCGCGGCATGCCGAAGTTGCGCCGGACCTTGTCCCTGGTGTCCCGCCCCTTCTGCTGGCCGATGACCATCACCGGCCGGCCCCGGAGGCGGCCCAGCCCGCCGACGATGGCGGGGTCGTCGGCGAAGGCGCGGTCGCCGTGGAGCTCCTCGAAGTCGTCGATGATCCGCTCGATGTAGTCGAGCAGGTAGGGGCGCATGGGGTGGCGCGCCAGCTGGGCCACCTGGACCGCGCTGAGATCGGAGAAGAGCTCCCGGGTCAGCGACTCGCTCTTGGCCTGCAGCCGGGCGATCTCGTCATTGATGTTGACCCCGGTGTCGCCACCCACGTAGCGCAGCTCCTCGATCTTCGCCTCGAGCTCCGCGATGGGCTGTTCGAAATCCAGAAAGTTCAGGTTCATACGGGGAACGCTCGCGCGGGACAGTCGAAGAATTCTAGCCCGCCGGCGGCGCCGGTGTCACGGCGGGGTGGCCGTATTCCAGGGCCACCGCCTCCTCTCCGGCCAGGCGGCGCAGGCGGTGGAGGCACTCATCCGCCGGCCGCAGGGACCAGTCCCCGCCCAGGAAGAGGCGCGCCCGGGCGCGGTCGTTGGCGTAGTCCACGGCCACGCGGCAGGGACCGTCGCCAAAGGTGGTCAGCAGCTCCCGCAGTTCCTCCACCGCCTGCTCGTCGGCGCGCTCGCCGTCGAGGTCGATGATGATGCCGCGCAGGAAGCGAGTCCGCGCCTGCTCGATGTCCATGAGTTCGTCCACGGTGAGCCGCAGGCCGCCGGTGTAGTCGTCCTCCTCCAGGGCGCCGATGGCCACCACCAGCTGGTCCCGGCCCACGTGGTGGCGGTGCTGCTCCCACGCCTCGGGGAAGACGATGGCCTCCAGCCGGCCGGTGCGGTCGTCCAGGGTGAGGAAGGCCATCTTCCCCGGGCGGTCGGCGTCGGCATTCTTGGGCCGGCGGGTGGAGAGGCCGATGACCAGCCCGGCCACCACCACCCGCTGCCCCGTGCAGCTGCCCAGGTCGGCCAGGCGGGCGGTGGTCAGGGCGTTGAGCTCGGCGTCGTAGCGGTCCACCGGGTGGCCGGTGAGGTAGAGGCCCAGGGTCTCCTTCTCGCCGCGCAGGCGCTCGTCGTCGCTGTAGTCGGCCACTTCCGTGGCCTTGGGGGTGACGGCGGCGGCCGGCTCCAGGCCGAAGAGGTCGTTCTGGCCGGCGGCGGCGTTGCGCGAGGCCTGGTCGGCCAGGGAGAGCGCCTCCGGCAGGGTCGCCATGAGGCTGGCGCGATTGGTGCCCAGGGCATCCAGGGCGCCGGCGCGGATGAGCGCCTCGATGGTCCGGCGGTTCACGGCGCGCAGGTCCACCCGCCGGCAGAAGTCGAAGAGGTCGGCGAAGGGGCCGTTGGCGTCGCGCTCGCCGGTGATGGCGTCGATGGCAGCGCGCCCCACCCCCTTCACCGCCCCCAGGCCGTAGAGGATGGTCTGCCGGTCGCTGGCGGTGAAGCGGTAGTGGCAGGCGTTGACGTCCGGCCGCTCCACCGCCAGGCCGATGGAGCGCGCCTCCTCGATGAAGGGGACCACCTTGTCGGTGTTGTCCATGTCCGAGGACATCACCGCCGCCATGAAGGCCGCCGGGTAGTGGGCCTTGAGCCAGGCGGTCTGGTAGGAGAGCAGGGCGTAGGCGGCGGAGTGGGACTTGTTGAAGCCGTAGCCGGCGAACTTCTCCATGAGGTCGAAGATCCCGGTGGCGTGGGCCTCGCTCATGCCACGGGCGGTGGCGCCCTCCAGGAAGATCTGGCGCTGCTTGGCCATCTCCTCCGGCTTCTTCTTGCCCATGGCGCGACGCAGCAGGTCCGCTGCGCCCAGGGAGTAGCCGCCCAGCTCCTGGGCGATCTGCATCACCTGCTCCTGGTAGAGGATGACGCCGTAGGTGGGCCCCAGGATGGGCTCCAGGGCATCGTGGTGCAGCTCCCGGGTGGGGTAGGCGACGGCGGCCTCGCCGTGCTTGCGGTTGATGAAGTCGTCCACCATCCCCGACTGCAGCGGGCCCGGACGATAGAGGGCCACCAGGGCGATGACGTCCTCGAAGCTGTCCGGCCGCAGGCGGCGGATGAGGTCCTTCATGCCGCGGGATTCCAGCTGGAAGACGGCGGTGGTCCGGCACGCCTTGAGCAGGTCGAAGGCGCCCTTGTCATCCAGCGGGATGTGGGCGATGTCCACCGGCTCCTCGCCGGCCTCGGCGCGCTGGGCGTTCACCGTCTCCATGGCCCAGTCGATGATGGTGAGCGTGCGCAGGCCGAGGAAGTCGAACTTCACCAGGCCCACCGCCTCCACGTCGTCCTTGTCGAACTGGGTGACCGGGGAGTCGGCATCCTCTTCCTGGTAGAGGGGGGTGAAGTCGGTAAGATCGGTGGGGGCGATGACCACGCCGCCGGCGTGCTTGCCGGCGTTGCGGGTGAGCCCCTCCAGGGAGCGCGCCAGGTCGATGACCGCGCGCACCTCCTCCTCGTTGTCGTAGCGCTCCCGGAGGGCCTCCTCCTGCTCCAGCGCCTTGTCCAGGGTCATCCCGATCTCGAAGGGGATGAGCTTGGCGATGCTGTCCACGAAGCCGTAGGGGTGGCCCAGCACCCGGCCGGTGTCGCGCACCACCGCCTTGGCGGCCATGGTGCCGTAGGTGATGATCTGGGAGACCTTCTCCCGGCCGTACTTGTCGGCGACGTAGTCGATGACGTCGTCCCGGCGCTCCATGCAGAAGTCGACGTCGAAGTCGGGCATGGAGACGCGCTCGGGATTGAGGAAGCGCTCGAACAGGAGGTCGTACTTCAGCGGGTCGAGGTCGGTGATGGTCTGGGCGTAGGCCACCAGGGAGCCGGCGCCGGAGCCGCGCCCCGGCCCCACCGGGATCCCGTTCTCCTTCGCCCAGCGGATGAAGTCGGCGACGATGAGGAAGTAGCCGGGGAAGCCCATCTCGTTGATGACGCCCAGCTCCCGCTCCAGGCGCTGATCGTAGGGTGCCCGGGTCTCGGCGAACTCGGGGGCGTGGGGGTCCTCGATCCCGAAATCGGTGGCCAGCCGCCGGTCCAGGCCGGCGCGCGCCTCCGCCTCCAGGTGCTCGGCCGTGGTCCGCCCCTCGGGGACCGGGAAATCGGGGAGGTAGTTCTCCCCCAGGGAGAGGGTGAGGTTGCAGCGCTCCGCCACGGCCACGGTACTGGCCAGGGCCTCGGGGAGGTCGGCGAAGAGTTCCGCCATCTCGGCCGGCGTGCGCAGGTACTGCTCGGCGGAGTACTCCCGGGGCCGGCGGGGATCGTCCAGGGTCCGGCGCTGGTGGATGGCGACCCGCGCCTCATGGGCCTCGAAGTCGTCGGCGG
>JBKGYA010000205.1:0-3354 GCA_046546335.1 Thiohalospira sp.
GGGACTCCTGGTTCTTGCCGCACCCGCAGTCATCCTGGCCGCGGGCGTGCTCCCGCCGGCCCTGCTCGAGCGGGCCCCGCACCGGGGCGGTCGGCTGGTCCGTAGCGCCGCTCTCATCGCCCTGGCATCGGCGCTGCTGGCGACCGTCGCGACCCTGGCCGGCGCGGGGCCCGGGGATGGCGGGATCTCCCTCCTGAGGGTCGACGGCGTCACCCTCACCATCCTGCCGCTGGTCGCCCTGCTCACCGCCATCGTCGCTGCCTACGGCGATTCCTATCTCGCCGGGGAGGCGCGCCAGGGCCACTTCTTCCGCTGGCTGGCGCTCACCGCCGGCGGCTTCATGGTGGTCGTTGCCGCCGGGGACATGGCGCTCTTCGCCGCCGGGATCATCTTCACCGGCTCCGGCCTGCACCGGCTGCTCACCTACTACGGGGACCGCCTGCCGGCCCGGATGGTGGCCCACAAGAAGCTCCTCTTCAGCCGGGTGGCCGACGCCTGCCTGGTCACGGCCACCCTCCTGGCGGCGAGCAGCGTCGGCAGTACCGGCTTCGACGCCATCGCCGAGGCGGCCCGCGCCGACGGCGGGCCGGGCCCGGCGCTCTCCGTGGCCGCCTGGCTGGTGGTCGCCTACGCCATCCTCAAGACCGGCCAGTTCCCCTTCCACGGCTGGCTCCTCCAGGTCATGGAGGCGCCCACGCCGGTCTCCGCGCTGCTCCACGCCGGGATCGTCTACAGCGGCGCGCTGCTGGTCTTCCGGACCCACGAGCTCCTGCAGGCCGAGGGCCTGGCCCTGCTGCTCATGGTCGCCGTGGGGCTGATGACGGCGGTGCTCGCCTCCCTGGCGATGCTCACCCAGACCGCCATCAAGAGCTCCCTGGCCTGGTCCACCGCCGGCCAGCTCGGCTTCATGCTGCTGGAGCTGGGGCTGGGCCTGTTCGTGCTGGCGCTGCTCCACCTGGTGGCCCATTCGCTCTACAAGGCCCACGCCTTCCTCTCCTCGGGGAGCATCGTCGACCTCCTGCGGGCGCCGGGGGCGGGGGCGAAACCGACGGGGATCGCCACGCCGGCCTGGCTGGCCACGGTGGTCGCCACCACCGCCGGGACCTTCGGTGTGGCCGCCCTGTGGGGGATCACCCTGGAGCGGGAGCCGGCGTTGCTCGCCGTGGGCGTGATCCTCTCGGCCGCCATCACCCAGTTCCTCCTGCCGGCGCGGGCCGCCGGACTGCCGCTGCCCGCCGTGGTGGGCGCCGGGCTGGCGGTGGCCGTGGCCTACTTCGGCCTGCACACCCTCTTCGCCCACCTCTTCAGCGGGACCCTGGCGCCCATCCCCGAACGGGTCGGGCCCCTGGAGCAGGCGCTGCTGGCGGTCACCGCCCTCGCCTTCCTGGGCCTCTCCTGGCTCCAGGCGGTGGCCATCCATCGGCCGGCGGGGCCGTGGCTGCGCTGGCTCTACGTCCACCTCTACAACGGCCTGTATACCGACCTGCCGGTGGAGCGGCTGGTCTATCGGGTCTGGCCGGCGCGCTTCCGCTGCCCGTCGGAGGAGGAGGCATGAGCGGGCCGGCGGCGGAGCAGGGCGCGCCGGTGGAGGCCGCCGTGGCGCGGGTGGTCGAGCGCATCCAGCCGGTCTGGCCGCTGGATGCCATGGTCGCCACCAACCCCTTCCCCGGCCTCAGCGAGGGGGCGTTCGCCGAGGCGGCCCGGGAGCGGCAGCGGGTGCTGGGCCGGCCCACCTTCATGCCCCGGCGGTGGTATCAACGGCAGTATCAGCGGGGGCGGATCACCGACGCCGATCTGGCCGAGGCCAGTGCCCTGGAGGAGGGGCCGGCGCCGGAGGTCCTGCGGGCCGCCCTGGGGCGCGACTCGGAGCGGGCCCCGCCCCAGCTGCTCTATGCCCACCTCCTGGACGAGCGCTACCGCCCCGGCCACTCCCGCGCCGTGGTGGAGCAGATCAGCGGCTTCTGCGCCGCCCGCTACGACCGCGGGCAGGCGCTGTGGCGGATGCCGTGGTTCGGGGACGGCCTCTACGCCGCCTGGCGCGCCTATACCCGGATCGACCGGACCCCCCGGGTCATGGAGCTGCCCGCCGTCGCGCCCATCCTCGACAGCCTGCCGGCGGAGCCGTGGGCCGCCATCGAGGAGGCGGTCGAGCGGCTGGGGATCCCGGCGGCGGTCCTGGAGGACTTCTTCTGGCTGGCGCTCACCGATGTCGGCGGCTGGGCCGCCTATCTCCGCGGTCTGCAGTGGCAGGCGGGCCGCCACGGGGAGGTGGGTGACGACCCCGCCGAGCTCCTGGCCGTCCGCCTGGCCTGGGAGGTGGTCCTGGTGGAGAGCTGCGACCGGCCCGGACGGGTGGCCCAGTGGCGTCAGTCCCTGGCCTGCGGACCGCGCCCCCTGGACCCGCGGGTGGAGGCGGACCTGGCCGTGGACCGCACACTCCAGCGCGCCGCCGAGCTGGGCTGGCAGCGACAGGTGGCGGACTCCCTGGTGTCCGCGCCGCAGGAGCCGGAGTCGGAGCCCGCCGCGGCCGGGGAGGGGCCCGCCTACCAGGCGGTCTTCTGCATCGACGTCCGCTCCGAGGTCTTCCGGCGCGCCCTGGAGGCGGTGGATCCCGGCGCGCGGACCCTGGGCTTCGCCGGCTTCTTCGGCATGCCGGTGAGCATCCGGCGCCTGGGGGATGCCACCGACCGCGACCACCTGCCGGTGCTGCTGTCACCGCGGCGGCGGGTCCTGGAGACCGCCGGGGAGCCGATCGCCACCGGCGCACTCGCCCGACGGCGCAAGCGCCGGCTGGGCCTGGGCAAGGCGTGGAAGGCCTTCAAGCTCTCCGCCGCCTCCTGCTTCTCCTT
This sequence comes from Thiohalospira sp., assembly GCA_046546335.1. Lineage (GTDB taxonomy): Bacteria > Pseudomonadota > Gammaproteobacteria > Thiohalospirales > Thiohalospiraceae > Thiohalospira. The sequence continues at coordinate 2,850 of JBKGYA010000205.1, forward strand.
CGTGGAGACGGCGGGGCTGGCCTACGCCCCGCGGCTGATCACCGACAGCCTCGGCTGGACCCGGCCGGTGCCCGACCCCGACCGGGCCGGGCTGGGCCCCCGCAACACCGCGCGGCTGGCGCCGGACCCGGAGGCCGGGGAGGCCGAGGGCGCCGGGATCCCGCCAGTGGAGAGGGTGGAGCTGGCCGATTCCTTCCTGGAGGCCACCGGGCTGGGGACGGAGACCGCCCCCCTGGTGCTGCTGGTGGGCCACGCCAGCTCCACGGTGAACAACCCCCATCGGGCGGGCCTGGACTGCGGCGCCTGCGGCGGCCAGACCGGCGAGGCGAGCGTCCGCCTGGCGGCGACCCTGCTCAACGACCCGCAGGTGCGCGCCGGGCTCGCCGAGCGCGGGCGGGCGCTGCCGGAGACGACACGCTTCCTCCCCGCCCTGCACGACACCACCACCGACGAGGTGGCGCTGCTCGATGCCCGCCCGCTGCCGGCGGAGCGCCTTGCCGAGCGG
>JBKGYA010000206.1:0-3346 GCA_046546335.1 Thiohalospira sp.
CCGGTGGCGAGGGTGATGAGAACGGCGTAGCGAAGCGGAGTGATGGACATGGCGGCTGCCTCCCTGGATGTGTCCGGATGACACTGATCAGGCTAGGGAGTCCAGGGTCGGGGCGGCAGCCTTCACATGGGGGGGTGTCCCTCCCCCATTCGGGGGGATGGGTCGGCGAGGGGTAGCCGGGCGCTGACCCGCCAGAGCCCCGCGCCGTCCGGCCCCTGCTCCAGCTTTCCGTTCAGCTCCCGGGCGCGCTGCGCCATGTTGTGGTGGCCGCGGCCGGCGGCGTGATCGGCCTCGGGGACGCCGTCGTTGGCCACTTCCAGGCGGATCTCGCGGGCGTCGCCCTCCACCCGGATGGAGATCCGGGAGGGATGGGCGTGGCGCAGGGCGTTGGTGACCGCCTCCTGGAGGATGTGGCGCAGATTGATGGCGGTTCGGGGCGGGAGTTCCGGCCCCGGTCCGGCGCTGGTTGCCCACTCCAGCGGGATGCCGGCGGCCCGGGCGCGGGATTCCAGATCCGTCCGGAGCTGCTCCACCACCAGCTCCAGCGGGCGTTCGGTGGGATCGTCCAGGGCGGTGATGGCCTCGCGCAGCGCCTGGAGGGCGGCCCGGGCCGCCCCCGCCTCCTCCTCGCTGTCCGCCCCCTGGATGAGGGCCAGGAGGTGGCCGGCGACATCATCGTGGAGATCCCGGGCGATGCGGCGCTGCTCCGCCTCCACGGCCTCGGCGCTGGCGCGGCTGACCCGGGCCACCCGCCCGGCCACGGCCAGCAGGGCCTCGGCGCGCTCGGTGTCCCGCGGGGTAAAGAGGCGTCGACCCTCCTGGCCGTAGAGGAGCTGGAGGGCGGGGCCGCCCTCGAGGTCCGGGACGATGAGGGTCGCCCCCTGGTCGGCGAGACGGACCTCCTCCCGGGGCTCCCCTTCCCGTATGCCCAGCGGCTGGAAGATGGCGGTCAGCGTGGTGCGCCACTGGCGGCCGGCGGTCTCCGGGTCGGGGGCCGTGAACAGGCCGGCGACCAGGTCGGGGAGGTGATTCTCCACCCGGACCTCGGTGCTGGCGGCCACCTGCCGCCAGATCCACTGCCGGGCGGGGAAGTAGACCCAGCCGGCGGCGATGAGGGCCAGCCCCAGCGCCTCCACCGGTGCGAGGCCGAAGAGCCAGGCCAGGGCGACATCGGCGAGGAGCACCGCCAGGCCGCCGAAGAACCAGGCCCAGGCGCGGAACCACCAGCGCTCCAGGTCGAAGAGGCGGTAGCGCAGGATCCCGGCGGCCAGTCCCAGATAGAGGGTGGCGGCGAAGCCGATCATGGCCACCGGGGCGAGCAGCGGCGGCGCCCCCAGGCTGAGGGGGACGAAGTAGACGGCCAGGGCCAGCCCCATGCTGAGGAAGATGGAGAGGAAGAACCACTTCAGGGCGGCGCGGCTCTCCGGCTCCCGGCTGCTGCACTGCCACTGCCGGACGGCGGCGACCACCGCCAGGCCGAAGAAGGCGAGCAGGGGGAGGTAGAAGGTGTGGCCCGGCCACTCCACCCACTGGGCGACCTCGTTGGCCTGCCAGGCGATCACGAGGGCGGCGATGGCCGGGAGGCCGCCGCGCGGGAGCAGCCGGCGAGGGTAGCGGAACATCAGGGCGAGCAGTGCCCCCACCATCAGGGCCAGCGCCAGGTGGTTGGCGACGGCGAGGGCGTGGAACCAGTCCCGGGGCAGGGCCAGCTCCCGGACGAGGTAGAGGCTGTTGGTGGCGGTGGCGGCGAAGAAGCCGAGCCCCGACAGCGCCAGCAGTCGGGCCGGGACGAGCTCCCGCCGGAAGACCCAGGTCCCGATGCCCATCATCGCGGCGAGCAGACCGAAGAGGTGGTAGCCCCAGAAGGAGGGCGGCAGTGCCGAGAGCGGCCACCGGGCGGCCGGTTCCAGGGGGATCGTGCGACCGTCGGCGGTCACCAGGTGCGCACCCGAGTTCAGGGCCTCGGCCAGACGGCCCTGGCGATCCAGGTAGGCGTTGTAGCCGGCGTAGTCGGCCTCGTTGTGGGGATCCCGGTCCGGGTCGAGGCCGGCCAGCGGCAGACGGGTCCCGTCCGCGGCGCGGAGGGCGGCAACGATCTCGCCCTCCGCCAGGTGGCCGGCGAGGGGGCCCTCCTCGGAGACGTCGGTGACCTGGAGCCCGCCGGGGGTCGGCTCCCAGGCGATCCCGAGCCAGGGGCCGCGGGCGGCCAGCCAGGCGCTGGCCAGGACCAGGAGGAGGAGCAGCAGGGCGGTGGCCAGGAGCAGGGGCAGCGGGGCCGGTCCCCGGGCCGAGCGGGCGGGGGCCCTCATGCCGGCCTAGTCCTGCCCGGGGGAGTGGCCGCCGCCGACCAGCCCCCGCTCCACCGCGCGCAGGGTGGCCTCCGCGCGGCCGGAGACCTCCAGCTTGCGGTAGACGGCCTTGATGTAGCCGGCGGCGGTGTTGGGCGTGATGGCCAGCGCCCGGGCGATGTCCTTGCGGTTGAAGCCCCGGGCGATGAGGCTCAGGACCTCCACCTCGCGGGGAGAGAGGGAGGCCGCATCGCCCTCGGGCGGGGTCGGGGGTGGTCCCGGTTGCCGGGATTCGCCGAAGAAGCGCAGCAGCCGCCGGGCGATCCCCGGGGAGAGGGGCGGGTCGCCCTGGGTGATCCCTTGCAGTTGCTCCACCAGGCGGTCCCGGGGCTGGTCCTTGACCAGATAGCCGCTGGCTCCGGCCTGCAGGGCCTCGAAGAGGTGGCGGTCGTCGTCGTGGATGGTCGCCACCACGAACAGGGTCCGGGTGGGGTCGGCGCCGGCGATGAGGTCGGCGCCGCTGCCGTCGGGGAGGCTGAGGTCGACCAGGGCGAGGTCCGGGGCGGAGGCCTCGAGACTTGCCCGGCCCGCCTCCAGGGTGGCCGCTTCCCGAGGCTCGATGCCGGGAAAGGCCTCGGTGGCGAGGCCGGTGAGCCACTCCCGGATGCGCGGGTCGTCCTCCAGGACCAGCACGGAGTCCATCGCCATCCTCCTCCTCCAGCGGTCTGATGGCAGTCTCGCCCGGGAAGGAGTCCCTGACCAGCCCCCGAACAGGGGGAGCACGCAAAAGGCCCCCGCTCCGGAGAACGGGGGCCTTTCACGGCCGGGGCCCGGGGGCCCCGGAGTGGCTCGGGGAGCCGGGGGCGGGCGTTACATCATGCCCATGCCGCCCATACCGCCCATGCCACCCATGCCGCCCATGTCACCGCCGCCGTCGCCGCCGGAGTTCTCCTCCGGGTGCTCGGCGATCATGGCCTCGGTGGTGATGAGGACGCCGGCGATGGAGGCGGCGTTCTGCAGGGCGGTGCGGGTCACCTTGGTCGGGTCCAGGATGCCCA
>JBKGYA010000207.1:0-3323 GCA_046546335.1 Thiohalospira sp.
ACCCAGGAGGGTGGCGCGCAGGGCATCGGCATCGGCCACCATGGTCACCACCCAGTCCGCCGCCTTCAGCGCCTCGGCGGCGGTAGCGGCGACCGTGGCGCCCTCCTCGGCCAGGGCGGCGGCGCGCTCGGGGGTGCGGTTGTGGACGGTGACCTCGTGGCCGCACGCCAGCAGGCGGCGGGCGAGCGGGGCGCCCATGAGGCCGGTGCCGATGACGGCGGTGCGCATGCTGCCTCCTCGGGACGGGGTGACCGCGGGCATGGTACGGGGTCCTAGCGCAGCAGGGCCAGGATCAGGGTGACCAGGAAGAAGGCGCCGGCCACGGCCATGAGGATGTACTGCATGCCGTGGCAGTTGGAGAGCTGGTGCCTGCAGGCGGAGAGCTCGCTCTTCAGCCGGGCGATGCCGCCATCGGCCTCCTGCTTCTCGCGCTTGAGGCGGTTGGTCTCCTCGCGCTGGCTACGCAGCTGCTCGGTGAGCTCCTCGATGCGCTGCTGGCCGAAGTCGCCGGCGGAGTGGCGCGCCTCGTCGTGGTCCGCGTCGGAGCCGAGGAAGACGAAGAAGTCGGGCTCCTCGCGGTCGCTCACCCAGCGCAGGGCGTGCTCGTAGCCGCGATACTCGGCGTAGACCGCGGAGTCCTGCAGCTCCTCGCCGTTGACCTTGCCCCCCAGCCACGCCATCTGCTGGGCGATCTTCTCCGGCGTCCACTCGATGGCCTTCCGGTAGGCGTCCACGTAGGTGATCGCATCCTGCGACATGAAGGGGAGGTAGGGGTTCTCCACGGCCGGCCTCCGGGGCGCTGCCTAGTCGATGCGGTAGTGCTTGCGCACGTCGCGATGGATGGCCCAGTGGCAGTTCATGCCGTCCGGGAAGGTGACCAGGTCCCCGGCGCGGATGACCACCGGCTCGCCACCCTCGGGGGTCACGGTGACCTCGCCCTCGAGGATATACGCCGTTTCGCGCCCGTCATAGGTCCAGGGGAACTCGGAGGCCTCCTTCTCCCAGACCGGCCAGTCGAAGACGCCCAGCGCCTCGAGGCGTTCGGTGTCGGGGTCGTGCTCCACCTGAATGGAATCGGCCATGGCTGCCTCCCTCAGTCCTCGAGATAGGTATAGCCGCGCAGGCCGGCGGCGAGCTCGTCCAGGCAGGCGGTCTGCGCCTCGGCCTCGAGCCCGGAGCCGGCCAGGGTCTCGCGGCAGGCGGCGAGCAGTCCCGCCGGGTCGAAGCGAACGTAACGTAGCACGGAATCCACGGTGTCTCCACGCTCGGCGGCGCGGAGCTCGTAGCCGCCGGCCCCGTCCAGCTCCACGGTCACCGAATCGGTGTCGCCGAAGAGGTTGTGCATGTCGCCGAGGATCTCCTGGTAGGCGCCGACCATGAAGAAGCCCAGCAGGTACTCCTCGCCCTCACCGGGGGTATGCAGCGGCAGGCTCGCCTCCAGGCCGTCGCCGTCGACGTAGTGGTCGATGCGGCCGTCGGAGTCGCAGGTGATGTCCTCGATGACCCCGCGCCGGTCGGGGCGCTCGTCCAGCCGCTGCAGCGGCATCACCGGGAAGATCTGGTCGATGGCCCAGACGTCCGGCAGGGACTGGAACAGCGAGAAGTTGAGGAAGTACTTGTCCGCCAGGCGGTCGTTGAGGTCGTCCAGGACCTCGCGCTGGCTGCGCGCCGCCGGCTGCAGCCGCTGGCGCACGGCGGCGGCGGTGGCGTAGTAGAGCCGCTCCGCCTCCGCCCGCCGGCCCAGGTCCAGGACGCCGTGGACGTACATCTGCTGCGCCTCGGCCAGCCAGTGGCTGGCGTCGTGGTGGGCCTCCAGCGGCGAGCGGGCGTCGTCCCCCGCCCGCAGCCGGCTCAGGCCCTCCCAGAGGTCGCGCACGATCCGCGGCGCCTCGGCATCGGGCTCGGCCACGTCCCCGGCGTCGCTGGCGCGCTCGGTATCGATGACGTTGGTCACCAGCACGGCGTGGTGGGCGGTCATGGCCCGGCCCGATTCGGTGATCAGGTGGGGGTGGGGCAGCCCCGCCTCGCTCGCCATCTCGGCGAAGGCGCGGACGACGTTGTTGGCGTACTCCTGGAGGGTGTAGTTGATGGAGCAGGCGGAGCGGGAGCGGGTGCCCTCGTAGTCCACGCCCAGGCCGCCGCCCACGTCCACCGTCTCCACCGGCAGGCCCATGCGGCGCAGCTCGGCGTAGTAGCGCGCCCCCTCGCGCAGGCCGCGCTGGATGTCCCGGATGTTGGGGATCTGGGACCCCAGGTGGAAGTGCATCAGGCGCAGGCAGTCGGCCCGGCCGGCGGCGCGCAGCCGCTCGGCCACCGCCAGCACCTGGCTGGCGGAGAGGCCGAACTTGGACTTGTCGCCGCCGGTGTTCTGCCACTTGCCGGCGCCGATGGAGGCCAGGCGGACGCGGACACCGAGCAGCGGCTCCTGTCCCATGCGCTGGGCCTCCTCCAGCACCAGGTCCAGCTCGGAGAGCTTCTCCACCACGATATGGACGGCCAGCCCCATGCGCCGGCCCACCAGGGCCAGGCGGATGTACTCGCGATCCTTGTAGCCGTTGCAGATCACCGTCCCGCCGGGGCGGGAGAGGCCGAGGACGGCCATGAGCTCCGGCTTGGAGCCGGCCTCCAGCCCCACGGCCTCGGGGTCGGCGTCGCGGATGGTCTCCACCACGCTGCGCTGCTGGTTGACCTTGATGGGGTAGACGGCGGTGTGGCCGCCGCCGTAGCCCTCCTGCTCGCAGGCGGTGGCGAAGGCGCCGGTGAGGCGGCGGACGCGGTCGCGGAGGATGTCGGCGAAGCGGATGAGTACCGGCCAGTGCAGCCCCTGCTCCCGGATCCCCGCCGCCAGCTCCCCCAGGGCCACCGCCGGCCCCTCCGGGCCGCGGGGCAGCACGCTCAGGCCGCCGCCCTCGCCCACATCGAAGTAGCCGCCGCTCCAGCGCGGGAGGTTGTAGAGGCGGCGCGCGTCCGCCGGGGTCCAGTCGCTCATGGGGCCATTATGCCGGCTGGGCGGGGTCGGTGCAGCCGGCGGGCTGGACAGGTTCGGGTCAGTCCCGTTCTTCCACCGGCGCGGCGGGGGTGCCGGGAGACGGCGTACATACGTCCCTGTAGCCTCCACGGCGACATCCTTGTCGCCGAGGCTCCCGACACCCCCGCCGCGCTAGTGGAAGAACTACCGGGATCGATGGCCGCTCGCACTCTGCCTCCGGAACAGGCCTGCCCCCTTTCCGCGGGACTACCGCTACAGCTCCTCTCGCGATTGCCCACGCGCCGTTGCCGCCGGCCGCGCCCTTCGGGTAGGGTTGCTCGATTGCCGGCGCCCG
>JBKGYA010000208.1:0-3309 GCA_046546335.1 Thiohalospira sp.
GGCGGCCACCCCGGCCACGCCGGGGGCGGCGGCGGAGGTGCCGTGGAAGCAGCGGGTGTAGGCGGGGCGATCCCCGTAGTCCCCGTCCCAGTCCTGCGGCCGTTCCATCCCGTCCGGGAAGGTGGTGGTCACCGCCAGGTCGCTGTCGGTGCAGAAGCGCCCCCCCGGACCGGCCACCAGGACGTTGGCCCCGCGCTCGCTGTAGACGGCGGGCCGCCCCCGGGCATTCACCGCCGAGACGGCGAGTACCCGCCAGTAGTTGGCGGCGCCGTCATAGTTGGAGTCGTCCACCGGCTCGCAATCTTTCGTATCGTCCCCTTCCACGTCCACACAGCCGTAGCCGTTGCCGGCGGCCCAGAGGTAGAGCGTGCCGAGGCCGTCACGGTTCTTCCCGGTGCCGCCCTCGATGGTCGTCTCCCAGTAGAGAAGGCCGAGGCTGCGCAGCTCCCCCGTCCGATCCTCGGGCCCCCAGCTGTTACTGGAGACCGCCACGTCCCGCCCCAGGGCGTCCAGGGTGTCGCTGCCCTTCCCGGTGGCGAGGATATTGAAGCCGGCCAGGCCGCCCCGCGGCGCCGCACCCCGGCCTCCGCAGCCGTTGTCGTCCCGGGCGGCGGCGAGGCCCGCCACGGCGGTCCCGTGGAAGAGGCCGGAGTCTTCTCCTGGGGAGGGGTCATCGCCCTCCGGGTCCTCGGTGTAATCGACGCTGCGGCCGTCAAGCACGTTGGCGCGCAGGTCCTCGTGGCCGATGGCCACGGCGTCGTCGAGGATGGCGATATCGACCCCGCCGCCCCGGTAGCCGGCCGACCAGGCGCCCTCCACACCCAGGTCGACGCCGGGAGTAGCGGCCTCCTCGCCGTCAAGATTGGTCTGGCCGGTATTCTCCAGATGCCACTGCTCGCTGAAGAGCGGGTCGGTACCGCCGGGGCAGTCCACGGAGCCACCCCCACCACCGCCGCCCACCATGGGTTCGCAGCCGGCGAGGGCCAGCAGGGAGGCCAAGAGGGCGGGCAGCAGGGCGCGGACGCACCGCCCCGGTGCAGGAGGGGCGCTCACGGCACAGCTGCGGTGCATGCCCCTACCCCCGAACACGGCAAAACTCCCCACTGGCCGGGCCACAGCCACCTGGCACGCCTCCTGCATTGGTGTGGGTGCGGACGGACTCCGCCATCTCTCATCTCCTGCAGTCTTTCGGGGTGCCTCGGCACCCCGCTCTTTTTTCGGGAGACGCCAGTGAGCACCCTCAGCTACCTCGCCCTGATGGAGCGCTTCCAGGAGCACCGCTCCACCGTCCACGACCTGCTCGACTCCATCATAACCGGCCTGGCCGACCCGCGCCTGCTGGAGGACGACGGTGCGCGCCGCCGCGCCCTGCTGGACATCCGGGAACACTACCCCTTCGTGAAGCTCCTCTACACCCTCGACCCGGGGGGTCGGCAGACCAGCGACAACGTGGTGCTCGAGGAGTCCGGCGAGGCGGACGGCGACCAGGCGCGCGGCCGCGATCGCAGCCAGCGCCCCTACTTCGCCGCGGCGCGGGACTCCGGCACCCCGGCGGTCACCGACCCCTACCTCTCCAGCGCCGACCACCACCTCTGCCTCAGCGCGGCCACGCCGGTCCGCGACGAGGCGGGGGCGATCGCCGGCTACGTGGTCATCGACGCCGACCTGGCCGAGGTCATCGCCTTCCTCATGGGCGACCGCGGCCGGCGCCGCTTCCAGCCGCTGTTCAAGGCGGTCTACGGCGTCATCGTCACCGGCCTCTTCCTGGTGGTGGCGGCCCTGCTCACCGCCGCCGGGGCGGAGGTGGCGGCCATGGTCCAGGAGCACAACGGCGACGGCATGGACCACCACCTGCGCCCCTTCTCCGCCATCATCTTCCTGACCCTGGCGCTGGCGGTCTTCGACCTGGGCAAGACCATCCTCGAGGAGGAGGTCCTGATGCACAAGGACATCTTCCGCCACTCCTCCACCCGCCGGACCATCACCCGCTTCATCGCGGCGATCCTCATCGCCGTCTCCATCGAGGCGCTGCTGATGATGTTCAAGGCGGCCCTGGGGGACGGCAGCGGGATCCTCGGCGCGGTCTGGATGATGTTCGCCGCCGTGGGCCTGCTGGTGGGGCTGGGGGTCTACGTCTACCTGGGCGCCCGGGCGGAGACCATCCTCCTGCGCACCGCCCGCCAGGGCCGGCGGCAGGGGACCGGGTAGGGGCTCACCCCTGGGCGGCGTGGAGCACGGCAACCCCGCCCACCACCAGGGCGATCCCCAGCAGCTTGAGGCCGGTCAGCGACTCGCCGAAGGTGGCCACGCCGATGAGGGCGATGAGCACCGTGCCCGCCCCGGCCCAGACGGCGTAGGCGATGCCCACCTCGATGTGGCGCAGGGCCAAGGTCAGCAGCACGAAGGAGGCGCCGTAGAAGACGAAGATGAGCGCCGACGGCAGCGGCCGGGTGAAGCCCTCGGCCAGCTTCATGCTGGTGGTACCGGCCACCTCCAGGAGGATGGCGGCGGCGAGCAGGACCCAGCCCATGGGGCGCCTCCCGGTTATCGGACCGGCCCCATGGTAGCAGGCGCTCACGGCTCGGCGGCCATGGCGGCCAGGCTGGCCCGGATCCCCTCCACGTAGTCGGGATAGGCCAGCTCCACCCCCAGCTCCCGGTGCAGCCGGCGGGTATCCAGCCGCCGCGACTCCAGCAGGAAGTCCAGCATGCCCCGGGTGATCCGCTGATGCGCCTCGGTCAGGGGCACCCGGGGCGGCCGCGGCAGGCCGGCGGCATCGGCGACGGCGTCGAAGTACTCCGCCATGGGGCAGGGGGCGCCGTCGGCGACGTTGTAGACCCCCGCCGGCGCCTCCGGCTCGCCGGCCCGGGCGCAGATGGCGGCCAGGTCCTCGGCGTGGATCCGGTTGGTGACGCCGCTGTCGGCGGGGTCGAGGATGGGCTCGCCGCGCTCCAGCCGCTCCAGGGGCAGCCGTCCGGGGCCGTAGATCCCGGCCACGCGCAGGAGGGTCGCCTCCACACCGCGCTTGCCGGCCCAGTCGGTGAGCGCCCGCTCCGCATCGAGCCGGCGGTGGCCGCGATCGCTGGAGGGGCGCAGCGGCGCCTCTTCGTCGATCCACTCGCCGCCGCGGTCGCCGTAGACCGCCGAGGTGGAGATGAGCACCACCCGCGCCGGCTCCGCCCCCGCCGGGATCCCGGCGAGGTAGTCGCGCAGGCGGGGGTCGCGGCGGCCTCGCGGCGGTGGCGGGGCGAACCAGTAGAGGGTCCCCCCAGGCTCCGGCCGCTGGGCGTCGCCGCCGCGGTCGAGGTC
>JBKGYA010000209.1:0-3289 GCA_046546335.1 Thiohalospira sp.
CTGGCGGCCACCGGGGCGGGAGCCGTCCTGGTAGGGGAGGGCGGGGCGGCGGACTCGCCGGTGGATTCCGTGGAGGTGGCCAGCCCCCACGCCGCCTTTGCCCGGATCGCCGCCCTGTTCGATCCCGCGCCCCGGCCGGCCGCCGGGATCCACCCCACCGCCGTGGTCGACCCCGAGGCGCGCGTGGCCGAGGACGCATCCATCGGCCCGCACGCAGTGGTCGAGGCCGGTGCCATCATCGGGGCCGGCGCCATTATCGGCTCCGGCTGCCACGTGGGCGCCGGGAGCCGGGTCGGGGCGGGCTCTCACCTGGTGGCGCGGGTAACCGTGCTCCACGGGGTGAGCCTGGGGGAGCGGGTCATCCTCCACCCCGGCGTGGTGGTGGGCAGCGACGGCTTCGGCCTCGCGCGGGAGGGGGAGGCCTGGATCAAGGTCCCCCAGGTGGGCGGCGTGGTCATCGGCGACGACGTCGAGATCGGCGCCAATACCACCGTCGACCGCGGCGCCCTGGAGGATACGGTCATCGAGGCCGGCGCCAAGCTGGACAACCAGATCCAGGTGGCCCACAACGTCCACATCGGCGCGCACACTGCCATCGCCGGCTGCGTCGGCATTGCCGGCAGCGCCCGCATCGGGCGCCACTGCGCCCTGGGGGGCGGGGTGGGCGTGGCGGGCCACCTGACCATCGCCGACGGCGTGACGGTCACCGGCATGTCGCTGGTGAGCCGCTCCATCCGTGAGCCAGGGGTCTACTCCTCCGGCATGCCGGCGGAGCCCAACGACCAGTGGAACCGCCACTCCGCCCGCTTCCGCCAGCTCGACGACATGGCCCGCCGGCTGCGCGCCCTGGAGCGCGAGCAGGGCCAGAGCAATCAGTAACCGAGGACAAGCCTTTGGAAACCATGGATATCCATCAGGTGCTGGAGCACCTGCCCCACCGCTACCCGTTCCTGCTCATCGATCGGGTGCTGGAACTCGAGCCGGGGCAGCGCCTGTTGGGATTGAAGAACGTGACCTACAACGAGCCCTTCTTCACCGGCCACTTCCCCCAGCGGCCGGTGATGCCGGGGGTCCTCATCCTGGAGGCGCTGGCGCAGGCCACCGGCGTCCTGGCCTTCCGCAGTACCGAGCGCCGCCCCAGCGACGGCTCCCTCTACTTCCTGGTTGGCATCGACAACGCCCGCTTCAAGCAGCAGGTGGTCCCCGGCGATCAGGTCCACCTCTCGGTGGAGGTGGTGCGCTCCTCGCGCAGCGTCTGGAAGTTCTCCGGCGAGGCGCGGGTGGACGGGCAGGTGGCCGCCGCAGCGGACCTCATGTGCGCCGAACGGGGTGTGGAATGACCATTGACCCCCGTGCGGTGGTAGACCCCGCGGCCGAGATCGGCGAGGGGGTGACCATCTCGCCCTTCGCCATTATCGGCCCCGACGTCACCATCGGCGCCGACAGCTGGATCGGCCCCCACGCCGTGATCCAGGGGCCCACCACCATCGGGCGGGAGAACCGGATCTTCCAGTTCGCCTCCGTGGGCGAGATGCCCCAGGACAAGAAGTACGCCGGCGAACCCACAAGGCTGGAGATGGGGGACCGCAACGTCATCCGGGAGTCGGTCACCATCAACCGGGGGACGGTCCAGGATGTCGGCGTTACCCGGGTGGGCGACGACAACTGGATCATGGCCTACGTCCACATCGCCCACGACTGCCAGGTGGGCAACGGCACCATCTTCGCCAACGGCGCCTCCCTGGCCGGCCACGTGGAGGTGGCCGACCACGCCATCCTCGGCGGCTTTACCCTGGTACACCAGTTCTGCCGGCTGGGGGAGTACGCCTTCACCGGCATGGGCTCGGTGGTGGGCAAGGACATCCCCCCCTTCGTCCGCGTCGCTGGCCACCCGGCGGAGCCGCGCGGCCTCAACAACGAGGGGCTCAACCGCCACGGCTTCGACAAGGAGGATGTCCGGGCGCTGCGCGAGGCCTACCGGACCCTCTACCGCCAGGGGCATACCACCACCGACGCCCTGGACCGGCTGCAGGGCTCCCCCAATCAGGCGGTCCGCCGGCTGGCCGACTTCGTCGCCGGCAGCGAGCGCGGGATCCTGCGCTAGCGCTCGGCGCGCGCGTCCACCAGCTCCAGCGCCCAGTCGGCCACCCCCGCCGCCGCACGGCCCTCGCCCAGCCGCGCCCGCAGGCCGGCGAGCTCGGCCCGGATCCCCTCGGCGTAGTCGCGATCGTCCAGCAGCCGCTCCAGCTCCCCGGCCAGGTTGGCACCGGTGGCCTCGTCCTGGATGAACTCCTTCACTACACCCCGCTCGGCGACGATGTTCACCAGGCTGACGTGGTCGAGCTTGACCAGCCGCCGCAGGATGGCGTAGGTCAGCGGGGCCACCCTGTAGGTGACCACCAGCGGCGTCTCCATCAGTGCCACCTCCAGGGTGGCGGTGCCGGAGGCGCTGGCCACCGCATCGGCGGCGGCGACGGCATCGTGGAAGGCGGAGCTGTCCACCAGGGTGGCCTCTACGCCGGCCGCGGCCAGGGGGCCGGTAATGGCGTCGCGGTCCATGGAGGGCGCCACCGGGATGACGAAGGTGGCATCCGGATGGCTCCGCCGGACCCGCGCGGCGGCATCGGCCAGCGGCGGCATGAGCTGGGCGATCTCGCCGCGCCGGGAGCCGGGGAGCAGCCCCACCACCGGCCCCTCCGCGGGCAGTCCAAGGGCGGCGCGGGCGGCGGCGGGGTCGCGGTCGGTGGGGGTCGTCTCCACCAGGGGGTGGCCCACGAAGCGCACCGGCACCCCGGCGGCCTCGTAGATGGGGACCTCGAAGGGGAAGAGGACCGCCATGGCGTCCACCCGCTCGCGGATCACCTTCACCCGCTTGCTGCGCCAGGCCCAGACTTGGGGGCTGACGTAGTAGAGCACCGGGATCCCCAGAGCCTGCGCCGTGGCCGCCAGGCGCAGGTTGAAGTCGGGGAGGTCGGTGACCAGGAGCAGGTCCGGCCGGCGCTCGGCCAGCAGCCGCTGCAGGCGCTTGAGGATCCGGCGCAGCCGGGGGTAGTGGCGCAGGACCTCGACGATCCCCATGACCGAGAGCTCGTCGGCGTGGACCTCGAGCTGCGCGCCGGCGGCCCGGAGCTGTTCGCCGCCGACCCCGAAGAAGGTCGCCCCGGGGCGGCGTTCCCGGATGGCGCGGACCACCTCGGCGGTGTGGGCGTCGCCGGAGGTCTCCCCGGCCACCACCATGATGTTCGGTTCCTGACGGCTCATGTCGTCTCCCGGAGGGCGGCGGCGATGG
>JBKGYA010000210.1:0-3286 GCA_046546335.1 Thiohalospira sp.
CCTCATCGAGGGCGGCCCCGGTGGCACCACCTGCGCCCGGGTGGGCTGCATGCCCTCCAAGGCGCTCATCGCCGCCGCCGAGGCAGTCCACGGCGCCGCCTGGCTCCACCGTCGCGGCCTCGCCGGCCCGGCGGCCGACGCCGACGGGGCGGCGATCCTGGAACGGGTCCGCGCCCTGCGCGACGACTTCGCTGCCGGCCCGGCGGGAATGCTGGAGGGGCTGGGGGAGGACGCCATCCGGCAGCCGGCCCGCTTCCGGGAGCCCGGGGTGCTGGAGCTGGCCGAGGGGGAGGCCGTCCGGGCCGAGGCGGTCATCCTGGCCACCGGCAGCACGCCGGTGGTGCCCGCCTCCTGGCCGGCACTGGGCGATCACCTGCTGACCACCGACACCCTGTTCGAACAGACCGCCCTGCCCCACCGCCTCGCGGTGGCCGGGCTCGGTCCCATCGGGCTGGAGCTGGGCCAGGCGCTGGCGCGGCTGGGGGTGGAGGTTGTGGGCTTCCAGGCCGGGAACCGGCTGGGCGGGATCGAGGACGAGGCGGTCTCCGAGGCGGCCCGCACCGCCGTGGCGGAGGAGATGGCGGTCCACCTGGAGACGCCGGCCGAGCCGGCGCCGGCCGCGAACGGGGTAATGGTCAATGGCGAGCGCTTCGACGCCCTTCTGGCCGCTCTGGGCCGCCGCCCCCGGCTGGCCGGGCTGGGACTGGAGAACCTGGGACTGGATCCGGCTTCGCCCCTGCCGGTGGACCCGGGCACCCTGCAGGTGGCCGACCTCCCGGTCTGGGCCGCCGGCGACGTCGCCGGGCTCCATCCCCTGCAGCACGAGGCCGCCGACGAGGGTCGACTGGCGGCCCACCACGCCCTGGCCTCCGGCACCGACGCCGGCCGGCGGGTACCGCTTGCCATCGTCTTCTCCGAGCCGCAGCTGGCCCGGGTCGGGCCGCCTCCCTCGGCGCTGCCGGCGGGAACCGTAACCGGCCGGGTGGAGCTGGCCGGTCAGGGCCGGGCGCGCATGAACGACCGCGACGCCGGCGCCATCGCCCTCCACGCCGACCCCGAGTCCGGCCGCCTGCTGGGGGCGGAGCTCGCCGCCCCGGCGGGGGAGCACCTGGCCCATCTCTTGGCGTGGGCCCTGGGCACCGGCCTCACCGTGGACGATGCGCTGGCCCTGCCCTTCTACCACCCCACCCTGGAGGAGTCCCTGCGCAGCGCCCTGCAGGCCGTCCGCCGCGCCGCCGGCCACCGCCGCCGGGGGCTGGACCTGCCAGAGCGCTGATCCGGCCCCCCGAACCAGAAGGCCCCCGCCGGGGAAACCGACGGGGGCCTTGGGGTGCTGCGAATATGGGGTGGACGATGGGAATCGAACCCACGACCTCAGGAGCCACAATCCTGTGCTCTGCCGACTGAGCTACGTCCACCATTGCTTCGAGCATGCGGCATTCTGGCGCGCCCGGCAGGACTCGAACCTGCCACCCTCGGCTTAGAAGGCCGATGCTCTATCCGGATGAGCTACGGGCGCGTGTCGGCGGCGGATTCTACCATGCCGGAGCGCCGCAGCGTCATCCAAGGAAGGCGGCATCTTAAAGGGCACCCCCGGTGGCGTCAACGAGCGCCTTGGCCGGCTGTGCGGGGGCGTGCGAAAATGCGCGTTTTACCGGGAGAGGGGCGCATGACGGCATCCATCATCGACGGGCGGCAGGTCGCCGCCGAGGTCCGCGCCGGGGTCGCCAAGCGGGTGGACGAGCGCGCCGCGGAGGGCCATCGGGCCCCCGGTCTGGCCGTGGTCCTGGTGGGCAGCGACCCGGCCTCGTCCATCTACGTGCGCAACAAGCGCCGCGCCTGCGACGAGGCCGGGATCCGCTCCTTCTCCTTCGACCTGGACGCCGACACCCCGCAGCACGAGCTACTGGATCGCATCGACGCCCTCAACGCCGACCCGGAGGTGGACGGGATCCTGGTCCAGCTCCCGCTGCCCGACCACATCAATGCCGGTACGGTCATCGAGCGCATCGACCCGGCCAAGGATGTCGACGGCTTCCACCCCTACAACATCGGGCGGCTGGCCCAGCGCATCCCGGTCCTGCGCCCCTGCACGCCGCGCGGCGTCATGAGCCTCCTCGACCACACCGGGGAGGAGATCAGGGGGCGCGATGCCGTCATCGTCGGCGCCTCCAACATCGTCGGCCGCCCCATGGCGCTGGAACTGCTCATGGCCGGGGCGACGGTCACCGTCTGCCACCGCTTCACCCGGGACCTGGCGGAACAGGTCGGCCGGGCCGATCTGGTGGTCGCCGCCGCCGGCAAGCCCGGCCTGGTCCAGGGGGAGTGGATCCGCGAGGGGGCCATCGTCATCGACGTGGGCATGAACCGGCTCGAGGACGGTGCGCTCTGCGGGGATGTCGGCTTCGACGCCGCCGCCGAGCGGGCCAGCTGGATCACCCCGGTCCCCGGCGGCGTGGGCCCCATGACGGTGGCCACCCTGCTCCACAACACCCTGCTGGCCGCGGAGTACCTCCACGGCTGAATCCTTCCAGCCGTAGCGCGGACCGGGGGAGGCGGATCCCTGTGACCATTCCGAGGGACGCCGTAAATACCTCCCTGTAGGCTTGCGCGCGGCATCCATGCCGCGCGACACCCTGCGATCCGCCTCCCCCGGTCCGCGCTACCGCCGAAGATCCTACCCCCGCCGCCAGGTGGTCCCCTGCGGCCCGTCCTCGAGCACCACGCCCCGCTCGGCGAGTTCGTCACGGATGCGGTCGGCGGTCGCGAAGTCCTTGTCCGCCCGCGCCTGGCGGCGCTGCTCGATGAGCGCCTCCACCTCCTCGGCCGTGGGGCCGTCGCCGCCGCCGGCCTGGAAGAAGTCCTCCGGATCGCGCTGCAGGAGTCCCAGGTGGCCCCCCAGCCGCCGTAGGGTCGCCGCCGCTACGGCCGGGTCTTCCCCCGCCTCCCGGGCGCGATTGGCCAGCCGGGCCTGCTCGAAGAGGACCGCCAGCGCCTCCGGGGTGTTGAAGTCGTCGTCCATGGCCGCCTCGAAGCGCGCCACCGCCTCGGCATCCGGCTCCGCGGCCCCCGGCTCCACGCCGCGCAGGGCGGTGTAGAGGCCGGTCAGCGCCTCGCGCGCCTCATCCAGCCGACCGTCGTCGTAGTTCAGCGGGCTGCGGTAGTGGCTGGCCAGGATGAGGTAGCGCACCACCTCCGGGTCGTGCTCGGCCAGGATGTCCCGGACGGTAAAGAAGTTGCCCAGGGACTTGGACATCTTCTCCTCGTTGATGCGCACGAAGCCGTT
>JBKGYA010000211.1:0-3284 GCA_046546335.1 Thiohalospira sp.
CCAATATGGTCGGGGTGACAGGATTTGAACCTACGACCTCCGCCTCCCGAAGGCGGCGCTCTACCAAGCTGAGCTACACCCCGTTGTGCGGGTCAGAAGCTGCGGTCCACCGAGAAGGTGGCCAGCGCCGTGAGCCCCTCCTTGTAGGGGGAGTCGGGGAGCACCGAAAGGGCCTCCCGGGCGCGAGCAGCCTCGTCCCTGGCAGACTGCGCAGTGTAATCGAGGGCCCCGGTGGATTCAATGGCCTCGCGGACGGCGTCGATGGCATCGCGCCCGTCCTTCTCGATGGCGCGGCGCACCGCCTCGGCCTGCTCGGCGGTGCCGGTGCGCATGGCGTGGATGAGGGGGAGGGTGGGCTTGCCCTCGGCCAGGTCGTCGCCGATGTTCTTGCCGATTTCGCCGGTGGCGCCGCTGTAGTCGAGGACGTCGTCGATGAGCTGGAAGGCGGTGCCCAGGTGCATGCCGTAGGCGGCCATGGCCCGCTCCACGGTCTCGTCGTGGCCGGCGAGGATGGCGGAGAGGCGCGCGGCGGCCTCGAAGAGCTTGGCCGTCTTGTAGCGGATGACGTCCAGGTAGCGCTGCTCGGTGGTGTCGGCGTCGTGGCAGTTGAGCAGCTGCAGGACCTCGCCCTCGGAGATGATGTTGGTCGCCTCGGCGAGGATCCCCATGACTCGCATGGAATCCACGTCTACCATCATCTGGAAGGCGCGGGTATAGAGGAAGTCCCCCACCAGGACGCTGGCCTCGTTGCCCCACAGGGCGTTGGCCGTCTCCCGCCCCCGGCGCAGTTCGGAGGCGTCCACCACGTCGTCGTGCAGCAGGGTGGCGGTGTGGATGAACTCCACCAGCGCCGCTACATTGATGTGATTGCGCCCCTCGTAGCCCAGGGCGCGGGCGCAGAGCAGGGTCAGGACCGGGCGCAGCCGCTTGCCGCCGCTGTTGATGATATAGCCGCCGACCTGATTGATGAGGACCACCTCCGAGGAGAGTCGCTCCCGGATGGTGGTATTTACCTCGGCCATGTCGTCGGCGATGAGGTTGTAGATTTCGTCCAGGTCCATGATGATCCCGCGCCGGGTGAGGGTGGCGATGCTAGGGACCCCCCCGGGGGGTGTCAAGCCGAGCGGTCAGGACGGGAGTTGCCCCGGACGGGGTGGCGTTGTAGAATCCTGCGGTTTTCCAGAGGCGTTCGGCGCGGTCCTCCTTCATCGAGGTCCGGCCGGGCGCACAAGCGGTGCGACGGAGAAGGCAGCCATGTACGCGGTAATCAAGACCGGTGGCAAACAGTACAAGGTCTCGGAGGGCGAGCGACTGCGCGTCGAGCAGCTCCCGGGGGAAGAAGGCTCGACCGTGGAGTTCGACGAGGTCCTCATGGTCGCCGATGGTGACGACGTCAAGGTGGGTGCGCCCCGCCTGGACGGCGGCAAGGTCACCGCGCGGGTGGAGAGTCACGGTCGCGGCAACAAGATCAAGGTGGTGAAGTTCCGCCGCCGCAAGCACAGCCGGACCCAGATGGGCCACCGCCAGAACTACACCGAGGTCACCATCACCGGCATCCAGGCCGGCTGACGTTCCGGAGGTCATCGAGACATGGCACACAAGAAGGCAGCAGGCAGTTCCCGCAACGGTCGCGATTCCCAGTCGAAGCGCCTCGGCGTGAAGCGCTTCGGCGGTCAGGCGGTGACGGCGGGGAACATCCTGGTCCGCCAGCGCGGCACCCACTTCCACCCCGGCGCCAACGTTGGCCGGGGCAAGGACGACACCCTCTTTGCCCTGACGGACGGGGAGGTGCAGTTCCAGCGCAAGGGGCCGAAGCAGCGCCGGTTCGTCACCGTGGTCCCGGCCGAGTAGGCCACCACGGACGCGCCCACCGCCCCTGCAGGCGCCTCGAGGAGCCCCGCCCGGCGGGGCTCCTTGCGTTGGGACGCCGGTAGCCGGAGAGACGCATGAAGTTCGTCGACGAGGCAGCCATCCGCGTGGAAGCGGGCCGCGGCGGCAACGGCTGCGTGAGCTTCCGGCGGGAGAAGTTCGTCCCCAAGGGCGGCCCCGATGGCGGGGACGGCGGGGACGGCGGCTCGGTGATCCTCGAGGTCGACCCTGACCTCAATACCCTGGTGGACTACCGCTTCGACCGCGTCTTTCGGGCAGCGGCCGGCCAGCAGGGCAAGGGGAGCGATCGCACCGGCGCCAGCGGGGATGATCTGGTCCTGCCGGTCCCGCCGGGGACCGTGGTCACCGACGGCGATACCGGCGAGCACCTCGGCGACCTCACCGAACCGGGCCAGCGCCTCACCGTCGCCCTGGGCGGTCGCCACGGCCTGGGCAATACCCAGTTCAAGAGTTCCACCAACCGCGCTCCGCGCCAGTCCACCCCCGGCGAGGAGGGGGAGTCGCGCAACCTGCGGATGGAGCTCAAGCTCATCGCCGACGTCGGCCTAGTGGGACTGCCCAATGCCGGCAAGTCCACCCTGATCCGCGCCATCTCTGCCGCCCGGCCCCGGGTGGCCGACTACCCCTTCACTACCCTGCAGCCCCACCTGGGCGTGGTCCGGCTGGAGCCCCACCGCAGCTTCGTGGTGGCGGACATCCCCGGTCTCATCGAGGGGGCCGGGGAGGGCGCCGGGCTGGGAACCCGCTTCCTCCGCCACATCGCGCGGACCGGACTGCTCCTGCACGTGGTGGACCTGGAGCCGACGGGGCCGGGCAACGACCCGGTCACCGCGGTGCAGACCGTGACCCGGGAGCTGGAATCCCAGGGGCTGCTGGCGGAGCGGGAGCGCTGGCTGGTCCTCAACCAGGCGGACAAGTTCGTCGACGACGAGGCGGAAGTGCTGCGGGATACCATTGTCGATGAACTGGGCTGGGAGGGGCCGGTCTTTCTGGTCTCGGCACTCACCGGCCAGGGCACCAGCGAGCTCTGCGGCCGGATCATGGAACATCTGGAGGCGCGCCGGGCGGAGCGGGCCGCGCCCTCGACCAGCGATTACGACCCGACCCGGACATGAACGCACGCACCCCCATTCGCCACGGCCGCTGGGTCATCAAGATCGGTAGCGCCCTGCTCACCCGGGATGGCCGCGGCCTGGACCACGAGGCCATGGCCGCCTGGGTGGAGCAGATCGCCGCCGCCCGTGCGGCGGGGACCGAGATCGTCCTGGTCTCCTCCGGCGCCGTGGCCGAGGGGATCAGCCGCCTGGGCTGGGAGGAGCGGCCCCGCGCCATCCATGAACTCCAGGCCGCCGCCGCGGTGGGGCAGATGGGGCTGGTCCAGGCGTGGGAGTCGG
>JBKGYA010000212.1:0-3259 GCA_046546335.1 Thiohalospira sp.
TGGTCTCGATGACGCCGGCACGGCCGCCGCCGTTGGCGGAGGCGTAGGCCAGGGCGATGTCCCGGGCCTGGCCGGAGCTGTCCTGCTCCACGGCGATGAGGCTCGGCACCCCGCCGCCCTGGGTGTAGGTGGAGCGGACCAGGTGGCCGGGGCCCTTGGGGGCGATCATGATGACGTCCAGGTCGGCGCGCGGCTCGATCTGGCCGTAGTGGATGTTGAAGCCGTGGGCGAAGGCCAGCGCCGCGCCCTGGCGCAGGTTGGGCGCGATGTGCTCGGCGTAGAGCGTGCCCTGGTGCTCGTCCGGGGCGAGCACCATGACCAGGTCGGCGCCGGCCACGGCGTCGTCCAGGGACTGGACGGTGAGGCCGGCCTGCTCGGCCTTGGCGGCGGAGCCGGAGCCGGGCCGCAGGCCGACCACCACCTCCACGCCGGACTCCTTGAGGTTGTTGGCGTGGGCGTGGCCCTGGGAGCCGTAGCCCAGGATGGCCACCTTGCGCTTCTGGATCAGGGAGAGGTCGGCGTCTTTGTCGTAGAAGATGTTCACGGTCGCGCTTCCTTTATCGGAAAGGTTTCAGGGTTCGGTTCGTTCGCTCTCGCGGGCCGTCAGAGCCGCAGGGCGCGTTCGCCCCGGGCGATGCCCATGACCCCCGAGCGCACGGTCTCCAGGATGCTGGTCTGCGGCAGCGCCTGGAGGAAGGCGTCCACCTTCTCGGCGTCGCCGGTAAGCTCGATGGTGTAGGTATTCTCGGTGACGTCCACCACCCGGCCGCGGAAGATGTCCGCCAGCCGCTTGAGCTCCTCGCGGGCCTCGCCGTCGGTGGCGCGGACCTTCACCAGCATCATCTCGCGCTCGATGTGCGGCCCCTCGGCCAGCTCCATGAGCCGGACCACGTCCACCAGCTTGTTCAGCTGCTTGACGATCTGCTCGATGATCTCCTCGGAGCCGCTGGTCACCAGCGTCATCCGGGAGAGGCTGGGGTCCTCCGTGGGGGCCACGGTGAGGGACTCGATGTTGTAGCCGCGCGCGGAGAAGAGCCCGGCCACCCGGGAGAGCGCCCCGGACTCGTTCTCCATGAGGATGGCGATGATGTGGCGCATGTCAGGCGAGCTCCCGATCGGGGGACAGGTGCATCTCGTGATGGCCCTTGCCCGCCTCGATCATCGGATAGACGTTCTCGGTCTGGTCGGTGATGAAGTCCAGGAAGACCAGCCGGTCCTTCATGGCGAAGGCCTCGCGCAGGGCGCCCTCCACGTCGCCGGGCCGCTCGATGCGCAGGCCGGTGTGGCCGTAGGCCTCGGCCAGACGGACGAAATCGGGCAGCGCATCCATGTAGGAGTGGCTGTAGCGGCTCTCGTAGAAGAACTCCTGCCACTGCCGCACCATGCCCATGTAGCGGTTGTTCAGGTTGATGACCTTCAGCGGCAGCATGTACTGCAGGCAGGTGGAGAGCTCCTGGATGCACATCTGGATGCTCGCCTCGCCGGTGACGCAGGCCACGTCCGCCTGCGGATCGGCGAGCTGGGCGCCGATGGCCGCCGGCAGGCCGAAGCCCATGGTCCCCAGACCGCCGGAGTTCAGCCAGCGCCGCGGCTTGTTGAAGCCGTAGAACTGGGCCGCCCACATCTGGTGCTGGCCCACGTCGGAGGTGATGTAGGCATCCCCGCCGGTCACCTCGGCCAGCTTCTCGATCACCATCTGCGGCTTGATGAGCTCGCTGCTGCGGTCGTAGGCGAGGCAGTCGAGGCTGCGCCACTGCTCGATCTGGCCCCACCACTCCTTGAGTGCGGCGCCGTCGGGGTGGCGATCGCCGCTGCGCATGAGCCGCAGCATCTCCCGCAGCACCTGGTCGGTATCGCCGACGATGGGGACATCCACCCGCACGTTCTTGGAGATGCTCGAGGGGTCGATGTCCAGGTGGATGATCCGGGCGTTGGGCGAGAAGTGCTCGGTATTGCCGGTGACGCGGTCGTCGAAGCGCGCGCCCACGGCGAAGAGCACGTCGCACTCGTGCATGGCCATGTTGGCCTCGTAGGTCCCGTGCATGCCGAGCATGCCCAGGAACTGCGAATCCGAGGCGGGGTAGGACCCCAGGCCCATGAGGGTCTGGGTGATGGGGTAGCCCAGCTCCCGGGTGAGTTCGGTGAGCGCCTCGGAGGCCTCGCCCAGGACCACGCCGCCGCCGGTGTAGATCATCGGCCGCCTGGCGGAGAGGAGCAGGTCCACCGCCCGCTTGATCTGGCCGGGGTGGCCGCGCGTCACCGGATTGTAGGAGCGCAGGCTCACGCTGGACGGGTAGCTATAGGGGATCTTCACCGAGGGATCGGTGACATCCTTGGGCACGTCCACCAGCACCGGGCCGGGGCGGCCGGTGGTGGCGATGTGGAAGGCCTTCTTCAGGGTGCTGGCCAGATCGCGGACGTCCTTGACCAGGAAGTTGTGCTTCACGCAGGGGCGGGTGATGCCCACCGCGTCCACCTCCTGGAAGGCGTCGGAGCCGATGACGCCGGTGGGCACCTGGCCGGAGATCACCACCATGGGGGTGGAGTCCATGTGGGCGGTGGCGATCCCGGTCACCGCATTGGTCACGCCCGGGCCGGAGGTCACCAGCATCACCCCCGGCTTGCCGGTGGCCCGCGCATAGCCATCGGCCGCATGGCCGGCGCCCTGCTCGTGGCGGACCAGGATGTGCCGGATATCCTTCTGCCCGTGGAGCGCATCATAGATGTGCAGCGCCGCCCCGCCGGGATAGCCGAAGATGTATTCCACACCCTCGTCCCGCAGGAACTGGACGATGATCTCGCCGCCGCTCAACTCCACTGGCCATTCCCCCGCAAAACGCCGCCACCGGCGGCACGAATGTGAACCGTCAAACGTACTGTCAACCGCCCGACGGGTCAACCGATAGCCCGCCGGAGAACCAGTGCCCCTCTGCCCCGGGCGCCGCTCGGCGTGCGGTACAAGGCCCTGCAGAGGCGCGGACCGGAGTCGGGTGGGGGCCGGCGGTTTTTCCGACCCCGGTAGCGTGCTAGCCTCTCCCCACCCCAACGGTCGGGAATAGCCCCCATGGAGAGCGATCTCAAGTCCCTGGAGTTCGACGGCATCCGCCGTCTGCTGGAGAAGCTGGCCGCGACGCCCTACGGCGCGGAGGCCTGCCGCAATCTGGCGCCCGCGCCGAGCCTCGAGGGCGCCCGCCGCATGCAGGCGGCGGTCTCCGCCGCGCGCGCCGCCATCGAGGCCGGCGACGGGCCGCCGCTGCCG
>JBKGYA010000213.1:0-3257 GCA_046546335.1 Thiohalospira sp.
CCGCTGCGGGCGTCGGCCCAGTCATTGAGGACGTTGGCCGCCGCGTGGGCGAGCAGCGCCCCCAGCAGGGTGAGCAGGACAGCCGACGGCCGGGCAGCGCCCCCGGCGGTGGCCAGCCCGATCCCCACCGGCGGCAGGGCCGCCAGCAGGAAGGGCGGCCGGGTCGCCACCAGCCACCGTGCCGGATCCCGGGCCGCGCCTTCCGCCATTGGCCCCTGCAGCGTCGCCATACCCCCTCCCTGTACGAGTTCTTTCCATTCTCACACAGTGACGATGCGGGTTCAGCCGGTGGGGCCTTCGGCATGTGCCAGGGTGGCCCGGTTCCGCATCGGGGGTGTTAGAATTCGGGGAACCACCGGGCGACCAACGACCGAGAAGAATAACGTGCATATCGCGCTACTGGAGGATGACCCGGACCAGGCCGCCCTGCTCTGTCTCTGGATCGAGGAGGCGGGGCACGGCTGTGAGGCCTTCGCCACCGGCGGGGCCTTCCGCGCCGGCCTGGACCCGCAACGGCATACCGTCGCCGTGCTGGACTGGATGCTCCCCGACACCTCCGGCGAGGAGGTGCTGGGTTGGCTGCGGGCCGAGCACGGCTGGGAGCTGCCGGTGCTCTTCGTCACCGCCCGGGACGACGAGGCGGACGTGGTCACCGCCCTGCGCGCCGGGGCCGACGACTACATGGCCAAGCCCATCCGCCGGGAGGAGCTGGTGGCGCGGCTGGAGGCGCTCAACCGCCGCCGCTGCGGCCCGGAGCCGGCCCAGGCCCGGCCGGAGCAGGCGGTGGGCCACCTGACGGTGGATACCGCCGAGCGCACCATCCGCCGCCACGGCGAGCCGGTGTCACTGACCCAGAAGGAGTACGAGCTGGCCGCCTACCTGCTGGCCAACGTCGGCCAGCTCCTGCCCCGGGCCCAGCTCCTGGCCGACGTCTGGGGCCACTCGGCGGTCATCAATACCCGCACGGTGGACACCCACATCAGCCGGCTGCGCACCAAGCTCGGCCTCATCCCGGAGAACGGCTGGCGCCTCTCCGCCGTCTACCAGCACGGCTACCGGCTGGAGCGGCTGGAGTCGTCCGAGGAGTCGGTGTAGCCGGTCATCTCCAGGTAGCCCCGGCCGATGGCCTCCCCCTCGGCCACCACGTCCACCGCCCCCTCCCAGTAGGTCACGAAGGTCCGCAGCTCCTGGGCCGGCTGCACCGCCCGCACCGTCCACGCCTCCTCCTCGCCGGGGAGTTCCAGCCGCCATTCCACGGGGTAGCGCGACCCGGTCTCCGGGCTCTGCCAGTAGTCCACCGGCTCCAGTTCGATGGCGGCGAAATCCAGGTCCGGCTCCCGTTCGCCCTCGGCGTCCACCCAGGTGGCGTAGCTCTGCGGGGCCGGCTCGCCGTCCGCCTGGCGGATGCGGTAGATCATGAGATCCCGGCCGTCATCGAGCTGGAGGGAGAACCAGTCCCAGCCGGTCTGCCCCTCGCCCAGGGCGGAGGTGCTCCACTCCCGGTCCAGCCAGCTCCTCCCCTCCACCGACCACGCCTCGTCCTCCACCCGGACCGTCCCGCGAGTGGGCAGCCGCGGCAGGCTGTAGTACCAGGAGGCGTTACCGGCCTCCGGCCCCTTCTGCGAGAGGCCGCCGTCGCCCTGGAGGACCGCCGGCTTGCCCGGGTCCAGGGTGAGGTCGATGGCCAGCTCCTCCGCCTCGGCGCGGATGTGGAAGGGCGGCGCGCCGGCCTCGCCCCCCTCCATGCGCCAGTCCCCCAGCCAGGCGGCGAAGGGCTCGGCCTGCGCCCCGGCCTGACCCAGCGCCCCGCGGGCGAAGCGCTCGTCGAAGACGAAGCGCCCGCTCTCGGGATCGGTCACCGCCAGGTGGCCCATCCAGACCTGGTTGGTGGCCCAGGCGGAATCCAGCTCCGGGACCGCCGGCGCCACGGCGGTCCGGAAGAGGGTGATCTGATAGCCCAGGCGGCGGCCCTGCTCCGATTCCAGGTTGCCGGTGAAGTACCACCACTCCTGCCGATAAGCCGGGTGGGGGCCGTGGTCGTCGGGGAAGGTGAACACCCGCTCACCGCTGGCGCGGGCATAGCCGGCGGTATCGCCGCCGCCCAGGAGCTCGCCCACGGCACCGCCCTCACCGCCCCCCTCCGGCTCGCTACCGCAGGCCGCCAGCAGGAGCAGGGCCGGGATCCAGAACCGTTTCCGAACCAGGCGCATGACGCTCACTCCTCCCGCACCAGTCGTGCCGGGGCCAGCCGCGCCGCCCGCCGGGCCGGGACGATCCCCGCCAGCAGGGCGGCCACCACCGCCAGGACCACCCCCTCGACCAGGACATCCGGCGGGAGGTTCAGCTCCATGGTCCAGCCGAAGGCGCGACGGTTGATGACGTGGACCAGTACCCCGGCCAGGGCGATCCCCAGCGGCAGGGCCAGGAGGCCGGCGGCCAGGCCCAGCAGCCCGGTCTCGGTGGCCACCAGCCGCCGCGCCTGGCCGGGGTCGAGCCCCACGGCGCGCAGCAGCCCCAGCTCCCGGCCGCGCTCCAGCTGCCACGCCAGCAGGGCGGAGAGGATCCCCATGAAGGCGACCCCCACCGCCAGCAGCCGCAGGACGTGGGTGATGGCGAAGGTCCGGTCGAAGACCGCCAGGGAGGCCTCCCGCACCGCCCGGTTGGAGGTGACCTCCAGGGCCGACCAGTCGGCCACCGCCTCCCGCGCCGCCGCCACCACGCCCTCGGGATCGACCCCCTCGGCCAGGTGCAGGCCGACGGCGCCCACGCCGGGGTCGTCGAAGCGCTCCCGGTAGCGGGCGCGGTCGACGGCGATGACGCCCTGCTCGGAGCCGTAGTCGCGGAAGACGCCGAGGACGGTCCACTTCGCCTCGCCGGCGGGCGTGGGTACGGCCAGGGTATCGCCGGGCGCCAGCCCGTGGCGCCGGGCCAGGGGCTCGGAGACGAGGATCCCCTCCCCCGCCCGCCAGGCCGGTTCCACCGCCTCCGGGTCGCCGGCGGTGAGGGGGAAGCCGTCCAGGCCGGTGGCCCCGGCCTCCACGGCAAAGAGCTCCACCTCCCGGCCGGCCAGTTCCAGATTCGCCGCGCGGCTGGTGGTCGCCCGGGCCACACCGTCCAGGGCGCTCACCCGCTCCACCGCCGCCGGCGGCAGGTCGGCGCCGGTGCCATCGGCGCGGCGGGCGGCGGAGGTGACGTAGACGTCGGCCTGCAGCGCCTCCCCCAGCCATGACTGCAGGGAGCCGCGGAAGCTGTCCACC
>JBKGYA010000214.1:0-3253 GCA_046546335.1 Thiohalospira sp.
CTCCCCGGCCCCGGGGAGCGCTTCCTGGCCCTGGTCGACGCCGCCGAGGCGCCGACGGCGTGGCAGACCCTGGCGGCCGGGGCGACCGCGGGGAGCGCGGCGGCGTGGGGCCTCACCGAGGTGCGCGCCGGGGTCCCCACCATCACCGACGCCACCGCCGAAGCCTTCGTCCCCCAGATGGTCAACTACCACGCCATCAGCGGCGTGAGCTTCCGTAAGGGCTGCTATCCGGGCCAGGAGGTGGTCGCGCGGATGCAGTACCTGGGCAAGCTCAAGCGACGCATGTACCGCGCCCGGACCGAGGGCGAGGCGGCCCCGGCGGCCGGGGCCGAGATCCACACCCCGGGGCGCGAACAGCCGGTGGGCCGGGTGGTCCAGGCGGCCCCCCTGCCCGACGGCGGCAGCGAGATGCTGGCGGTGCTGGAGATCGCCGTGGTCGACGAGGCCCTGGCCCTGGAGGTGGAGGGCCAGCGGCTGGACCTGCTGGAGCTGCCCTACACCGTGGAGGCCGCCGAGCGGTGACCCCCGGCGGGAGCCGGCCCCTTCCGGCTCCCCCTCCTGGTGCAACCCCGGACAAACGGCCGACCGCTGGAAGCCTCCGGCTCGAATCCTGCCCACGGCCGAACGGGCCATCCCGCCTCCCCGGCCCATACTCCTTCCCATCCCCGCTGATCGCCCGACCCGGGATCAGGAAACCCCTCCCCCGCCGGGGTTGCACTGCACCGCCGGCCCCGTAGACTGACTGACCGTTCAGTCCATAGAGAACCCCGGAACGCCCATGCCCCGCTCGATCCCTCGTCCCTGGTTGGTCCTGCTCACCGGTCTGCTGGCGACGCCGGCCTCGGCAGAACTGGCCCCCGACGGGGTGATGGTGGCCCTGAGCAAGGCGGATAACTTCGGGGATGTCACCAACGTGGCCGATACCGGGGCGGAACGGGTGGGCCTCACCGGCCCCCTGCCGGTCCCCTCCCTGCGGTCGCAGTGGGGCGACTGGACCCTGGAGACCGGCTATCAGCTGGAGGCGGGCTGGTGGCGCTGGGAGGCCGCCGGGAGTACCGCGGCCACCTCGCTGCGGGAGCTGGGGGTCACCCCGGTCCTGCGCGCCCTGCCCGCCGGGGGCGACGGACCCTACCTGGAGGTCGCCAGCGGCCTGCGCCTGCTCTCCCGCTCCCGGGTCTCCGGGCGGGAGCTCTCCACCGACTTCCACTTCGGCAGCCACGGCGGCGTCGGGATCCGGTTCGGGCGCGAGGGGCAGCTGGATGCGGCGCTGCTGGTCCAGCACCTCTCCAACGCCGATATCGAGACCCCCAACCCCGGGATCAACTTCTATCAGCTGCGGCTGACCTACCGCCCGGCGGGCCGGTAGGCCGCGGGTTCAGGTCCCGGGGCGCCAGGGTCGGAGGTAGACCGGCACCGCCTCGGCGGCCGGCACCAGTACGTCTGCCTCGGCCATCCGCCCGGCCAGGCGGGCCACCGCCGCCGCGTCCGGGCGCCGCTCGGCATCCAGGGCGGCGGGCTCACCCACCGTATCGCGCAGCGCCTCGCCGTGGGCCGTCCAGCCGGAGCCGGCGGCGATCCACCGGCCCTCCCCGGCGGGGAGCTCGATCCCCGTCGGGACGGAGACGACCTCTTCCCCGAGCGGGGTGACGATCTCCCCCTCTACCTGCCACGGCGCCCAGTAGACCTCCCCCATCCGGGCATCCAGGGCCGTCGCCACGACCACCGGGGCCTCCGCCGAGCCGACCGCCTCGCCGGCATCCAGGGCCAGCGCCGCCAGGGTGGAGACCGGGGCCACCGGCCGGCCCAGCCCCAGCGCCAGGCCCTGGGTCACCCCGGCGGCGATGCGCAGGCCGGTGAAGGCCCCCGGTCCGCGGCCGAAGGCGATGACATCCAGCGAAGACCGGGACCATTCCGCCTCGGCGAGCAGCGCCTCGGCCCAGGGCAGGAGGAGTTCGGCGTGGCGACGCGGGGCGATCTCGCGCCGTGCCGCCGCCACACCCTCCCCCCGGAGGGCGACGGAGCAGGCGTCGGTGGCCGCCTCCAGGGCCAGGATGCGCCGGCTCATACGGTCGCCCCGCCCGCGTCGCCGGCCTCCTCGGCCCCCCGCTCCCCGCGATGCCAGCGGAAGAAGCGCTCCACCCGCTCCAGGTGCCGGGTCCGGCTCATCTCCGGCAGGCTGTGGATGAAGAGGCCGCCGTAGGGCTTCTCCACCAGGCGGGGATCGCCGATGACCAGCACGCCGTAATCGGAGGCATCCCGAATGAGGCGCCCCACCCCCTGCTTGAGGGCGATGGCCGCCTCGGGGATCTGGAAATCCATGAAGGGGTTGCCGCCCTCGTTGCGCAGGGCCTGGATCCGGGCGTCGGTAACCGGGTCACCGGGCGCGCCGAAGGGGAGCTTGTCGATGACCACGCAGGAGAGCGCCTCGCCGCGCACATCCACCCCCTCCCAGAAGCTGCCGGTCCCCAGCAGGACGCCGTTACCCGCCGCGCGGAACTGCTCCAGCAGCCGCCCCCGGGGCGCACTTCCCTGGACGAAGAGGGGCCACGGCAGCCGCCCCTCCAGCCGTCTGGCGGCGTCGGCCAGGGCGCGGTGGCTGGTGAAGAGGAGGAAGGCGCGCCCGCCGCTGGCCTGCAGCACCGGCTCCACCTTCGCCAGCAGGCGGGGCAGGTAGTCCTCGGTGCGCGGGTCGGGCAGACCCTCGGGGACGTAGAGCAGGGACTGGCGGCGGTGGTCGAAGGGGCTGTCCCACACCGCCGTCTCGGCGTCGCGCAGCCCCAGCCGGCCGCAGAAGTAGTCGAAGCGACCGGCCACGGCGAGGGTCGCGGAGGTAAAGACCCAGGCCCCTCCGTGGCGCGCCATGTGGTAGCGGAAGCTGGAGGCCACCTCCAGGGGGGTGGCGTGCAGGGCCAGGGTGCGACCGCCGCGCTCGTACCAGTGGACCTCGCCGGGGGAGTCCTCGGCGGTCACCGCCGCCAGCGCCTCGCGCAGGTCGTCGGCGCGCCGCGAGGCGGCCTCCAGCGCCTTGCCCCGGGGGGCGTTGAGGGTGAGCTCGTCGGCCAGCGCCCCCAGGGCGCCCTCCAGCTGCTCCAGGGCGCCGGCCACTGCGGCCTCCCCGGCCACCTCCTCCCACGGTCGACGCGCCTCCTGCTCCCCCAGGGCCGCCTCGAGCCCCTCCACCGCCGTGGCCAGGCCGCTGGCCGCCTCCGGCAGCTCCGCCGTCTCCCAGCCCGCGTAGGCGGCCCGCAACCGC
>JBKGYA010000215.1:0-3238 GCA_046546335.1 Thiohalospira sp.
GCCGAAGCGCTCCACCAGGTGGCGGGCGAGCTCGCCGCCCGTCCCGGGCAGCCGGTCCAGGGTGCGGGAGCGGCGGCGCATGACCCACTTCACCCACCACTGCGGGCCGAAGAGCAGCGCCAGGAGCAGGGCGCCGGCCAGGACCCAGAGGATCACGGCAATGCCCCCCTTACGGACCTCCTCCCGGTGGGGCTCAGTCCAGCCAGTACTGGACGCCCACGGAGAAGTGGTTGAGGTCGGGGTCGGTGTCCATGATGGTCAGCTCCCCCAGCAGGTCGAAGTTGCCCTCCAGCCGCCAGGTGGCGCCCACCCCCACGCCGATGCCCAGCTCGTCGTCGGCGGCGCGATTGCTCTCCCAGTCCAGGTGGACCAGGCCGGCGCGGCCGCGCAGGGCCACGGAGTCGGTCACCGGCATGCGGTAGGCGGCGAAGCCGCCCAGGGTGAAGTAGTCGATATTACCGGCCCCATCGCTCTCCGGGGCGAAGAGGCTCTTGGAGAGCTCCCCCTCGATGCTGAAGTTGGGGTCGACGTTGTCCAGCGGGAAGCCCAGGCCGAGGACCCCGGAGAGGCCGTTGTCCCAGTTCTCCATGTCGGCC
The DNA here is from genome assembly GCA_046546335.1 of Thiohalospira sp. Lineage (GTDB taxonomy): Bacteria > Pseudomonadota > Gammaproteobacteria > Thiohalospirales > Thiohalospiraceae > Thiohalospira. The sequence goes on from JBKGYA010000215.1 coordinate 597, forward strand.
ACGGCGCCGGACATGTTCACGTAGCCCAGGGGCGAATCGGCGGCCACGGCCGGCGCGGTGGCCAGCGGGGCGGTGAGGGCGGTGGCGAGGCCGAGGGCCAGGCGATGGGTGCGGGTCATGGCGTTTACTCCGTCTTCCGTCGGTGTGAGGGGTCAGTCCGTTTGCTGCAGCTTGAGCACCATGGCGTCGACGTCGTTCTCCTCGAGACGCTCGCGCGCCGCCTGGAGTTCCTCGGGGTCGCGAAGCGGGCCCAGGCGGACGCGGTACCAGTCGGCGCCGTCGATGGTGACTTCCTCTATATGGGGCTCCACGCCCAGCAGGCTCAAGCGGGCACGGAAGCGATCCGCATCCGATTGCGAGCGGAATGAACCGAGCTGCAGCACCCATGCCTCGTTTTCATCCAGTTCCGCCGGCTCGCTCGGTTCCGTGGGCTCGGGGATGGTGATGGCCTCGCCCTCGTCGACGGAACCTTCGCCGGGTTCGCCGGGTTCGCCGGGTTCGCCGGGTTCCTCGGGTTCGTCGGACCGGCGGGGCTGCTCCTCCGGCTCGGGGACCGGGATCTCCATCTCGGGGAGGATGGAGTAGAAGTCGAACTCCGGCGCCCCGGGCCCCTCGCCACCTCCGGGCTGGCGCACGGCGCGGGCATCCTGTTCGCCCCCTCGTTCCCCCCCTGGTCCGGCGTCGGACTCGCGCTGCCCCTGGAGGTGGACCAGCAGGGCGACGAAGAGCCCCACCAGCAGGCCCACCACCAGCCAGGCCCAGGCGGGCGCCCCCTCGCGACCCTTGTTGCTGCTGCCCTTGCCCTTCGAGGATGCCATCTACATTCGCTCCGGGGCGGAGACACCGAGGATGCCCAGGCCGTTGGCGATGACCTGTCGCACCGCCCGCGCCAGCACCAGGCGGGCGTCGCGCAGGGCCGCCTCCTCCACCAGGACGGGGTGGGCGTTGTACCAGGTATGGAAGTCGCCGGCGAGCTCCCGCAGGTAGTTGGCCAGCTGGTGGGGCTCGTGGGCCAGCGCCGCCGATTCCACCACCTCCGGGTAGCGGGAGAGGCGCGCCAGCAGTCCTTGCTCGTGTTCGTTCTCCAGGCGGTGGAGGTGTTCGCGGCCGCCGGCCTCGTCGTGCTGCCAGCCGCGCTCGGCCATCTGCCGCAGGAGGCTGTGGACCCGGGCGTGGGCGTACTGGATGTAGTAGACCGGGTTGTCGCTGCTCTCGGACTTGGCCAGATCCAGGTCGAAGTCCAGGTGCTGCTCGCAGCGGCGCATGACGTAGAAGAAGCGGGCGGCGTCGGCGCCCACCTCGTCACGCAGCTCGCGCAGGGTCACGAACTCCCCGGCGCGGGTGGACATGGGGACCTTCTCGCCGCCGCGCCAGAGGACGGCGAACTGGACCAGCAGCATGTCCAGCCGGTCCACCGGCTCGCCCATGGCCTCCAGGGCGGCGCGGACGCGGGGGACGTAGCCGTGGTGGTCGGCGCCCCAGATGTCGATGACCCAGTCGAAACCGCGCTCCAGCTTGCCCATGTGGTAGGCGATGTCGGAGGCGAAGTAGGTGCGGTCCCCGTTCTCGCGGATCACCACGCGATCCTTGTCGTCGCCGAAGTCGGTGGCGCGGAACCAGGTGGCGCCGTCGGCCTCGTAGAGGTGGCCGCGCTCGCGCAGGCGGTCCAGGGCGGCATCCACGGCGCCGGTCTCGGTGAGGCTGCGCTCGGAGAACCACTCCTCGTAGACGATCCCGAAGGACTCCAGGTCCTCGCGGATGTCCTCGAGGATGTAGCCCAGGCCGGTGTTGAAGACCCGCAGGTAGCCGCCCTCGCCCAGCAGTTCGCGGCAGCGCGCCACCAGGGCGTCGATGTAGGACTCCTTGTCGCCGCCGTCCGGTTCGTCCGCCGGCAGGCCGGCGGTGACCTTCTCCGCCGGCTGGACCAGGGTTCGCCCCTCCGCGCGGGTGAGCCGGTCGGCGATGGCGTGGACGTAGTCGCCGCGATAGCCGTTGGCGGGGAAGGGGACGGTCTCGCCATGGGCCTCGAGATAGCGCAGCCAGACCGAGGCGGCGAGGATGTCCATCTGCCGCCCGGCGTCGTTGACGTAGTACTCCCGGTGGACGCGGAAGCCGGCGGCGGCCAGCAGGTCCGCCACCGCGGCACCGTAGGCGGCGCCCCGGCCGTGGCCCACGTGCAGCGGGCCGGTGGGGTTGGCGGAGACGAACTCCACCTGGACCCGGCGGTCGTCGCCCACCGTGGAGCGACCGAAGGCCTCCCCGGCATCCAGTACCTCGCCGACCACCTCGTGGTAGGCCGCCGGTGCGACGAAGAGGTTGATGAAGCCCGGCCCGGCGATCTCCACCCGATCCACGCGGGAGTCGGCGGGGAGGGTGGCGACCACCCGTTCCGCCAGGTCGCGCGGCTTCATCCCCGCGGCCTTCGCCATGACCATGGCGGCGTTGCAGGCGAAGTCGCCGTGAGCCGGATCGCGCGCCCGCTCCAGGGTCCACGCCGGGATCTCGGCGGGGACGGTGCCCTCCGCCTGCAGGGCGGCGATGGCGGTCTCGAACTGGTCACGGAGGTGCGCCTTCATGGGGGCCTCGCTGGCGGAGCCGGGAAAGCGGCGATTCTAACGCACAAGCGCGCCGTCACGAAGCCG
>JBKGYA010000216.1:0-3237 GCA_046546335.1 Thiohalospira sp.
ACTTTCGCGGGCGCGGGGGGCGCGCCCGATGGTCGCCTCAGGCGGTCTCACCCGAGGCCAGCCGCTCCAGCGCGGCGGCCAGGCCCTGCTGCCCCTCGGTGAAGCCCTCTTCCCGGCTGGGGGCGTGGAGCTTCATGCGCACGCTCTGGCGGTCAAAGCTCATGTCGGCGTGGACATCACGCTCCTCCGACAGCGCCGCCGCCCGCTCCAGGAACTGCGAGAGCTCGTCGTAGCTGTCGAAATCGAAGCGGGCCTCCATCCGCGGCGGATTTCCGACTTCGGTCCAGTTCGTGGTCATGGCTACCTCCGACGCTGTGATCGGGATGTCCCGTCCTCGGTATGGGCCGTGTACCAGGCCTCCACCTCGGACAGGTGCTGGCGTTCCTCCGCCAGCAGATCATTGAAGAAGGCCCCGCCGTCGGCATCGCCGAGACGCCGGCAGTAGGTGACCGCGCCCTCGTAGAAGGCGACGATCTCCCGCTCCCGATCCCGGTTGGCCTGCAGCAGGGCGCCGAAGTCCTCCACCGGCGTCACCGGCCGGAGGACCGAGGCCCCGGGGACCATCCCCAGGGCCAGGAGCCGACCGGTGATGCGGTCGGCGTGCTCCATCTCGCCCTGCGCCTCACCCCGAAGCCACTGGGCCGCGCGGTCCATCCCCCAGTGCGACGCCAGTCGCGCATGGGAGAGGTACTGCTGGACCATGGCCATCTCCAGGCTCAGCGCCCGTCCGAGATAGCCGGCTACTCCGGGCTCTCGCACCGTCATGGTCCGTCCCCCTCAGAGGTCGCCGGTCAGCCGTCCCCTTCCAGGGCCTTGTCGCTGCCCGACGGGAGCACCGGCTCGACCTCCTTGTGCGGACGGGCGATGATGTGGGCGGCCACCAGGCCGTCGCCCACGCGCTCGCAGGCATCGGCCCCGGCCCGGACGGCGGCGTTCACCGCACCGGTCTCGCCGCGGACCAGGACGGTCACGTAGCCGCCCCCCACGAACTCCCGGCCGATCATCCGGACCTCGGAAGCCTTGGTCATGGCGTCCGCCGCCTCGATGGCGGGCACCAGACCGCGGGTCTCGATCATCCCCAGTGCAATGCCGTACTGCTCGCTAGCCATGATGGTTCCTCCTGTGACGAAAATTGGATGTTCCGGCCCTCGGGCCGCCGGACCGGGCTAGCCCGATCCGCCCACCGAAGCGGCGGCGTGCCGCTCCTCCGGTTCCCAGTAGTCGATGATCCCGCCGATGGTCAGGTCGGTGAGCACCGCAAAATCCCCGGCGGCGTAACGGGCCGCCGAGCCGTTGACCGTGAAGACCCAGTTCCCCGAACGGGCCCCCACCGGGTCCACCGCCACCTGGCGGCGACCCTTCGCATCCTCGAGGATGCGGAGGCTCCGGTGCTGCAGTCCGCCGATGCGCTCGGTGCATACCAGCGTGCCCAGCACCCGGAAGATCTCCATCACTCCTCCTCCCAGCGGTCGATGATCCCGACGATGGTCAGGTCGCTGGGGTATTCCTTGCTGCCGGCGGCCTCGCGGGCGGCCGAACTGCCCACGCAGATGACCCAGTCGCCGGGGGTGCAGCCCACGGCATCCACCGCTACCTGCTGCGAGCTGCCGTCCCGGACCACCTGCAGGTGGCGGTGCTCCAGCTCGCCGATGCGGTGGGTGGCCACCAGCGGCTTCTCTACCTGGCAGATCTTCATTCAGTGCGCCTCCCCGGCCGTCTCCGGCTCCACGGAGGAGCCGAGCACCTCGATATTGGTACCGCCCATGTCGCGCACGGCGGTGAGTGTGTGGAGCTCGCCGGCGGCAACCCGGTCGGCATACCGCTCGCGCAGGGCCGACTCCACCCGGTGGCACTGCTCCTCGGCCCGTTCCCGGGCGCCGGGGACCTGGCCGTCGTAGTCGAACCGCACCACCACCGGGACCGGCAGCCCCCGCCGGACATTGAGTCCGGAGAAGATCTTCACGCCCACGTCCAGGTCGGGCGCCCCCTCCTCCACCGTGTTCAGGTAGGCGAAGTAGGTGAGGTTGCGCAGCTGCACCTCCTCGAACCCGCGCCCCACGGCGACGAACCGCTCCTGGTGGCCGGCGTCCGCATAGTGGCCACCGTGGTGGCGCCGGACATAGCCGATCTGGGCGATGTTGTTCTCCGCCAGGCCGGCCATCAGCCGCTGGAGCCCCGGGGCGACCGTCGGCTCGGTCGCCGCCACCCGCTCCCGGATCCGCTCCCGGGCGGCCTCCGGCGACAGCGCCGCGGTCTCCTCGAAGAGGTCGGCGACCTCCACCCGGACCGCCGGCCGCGGCAGGCCGTCCGTCCCCGGCGGGTGGATCCGCACCGCATCGGTGTCGGTATCCAGGCCGATGAGCAGCAGCTCCAGCGCCTCGCCGCAGCAGAAGGTGTTGTCCACCGCCGAGCGCAGGTCCCGGAGCCGCTCGATGGCCGCCTCCATGGCCCGGACGGTGTCCGAGCCGTGGGCGGCGCAGCCCTGCTCCGGGTCCCGGGAGCTGTAGTGGTAGACCGCCACCTTCAGATACCGGGTCCCCGCCTCCGGGCCGGTGGGCACGCCGTGGCGATACCGTCCCAGCTCGGTCCGGATCCACCGCTGGAGGCCGTTCTCGATGTCGAACAGCGCCCCGGCGAAGGACTTGCGCCGGACCGACTCCACCGGCAGCCGCAGGACGTAGCGGATGACGTGCGCCAGCCGACCGTCGGAGCAGGGCGAGAGGTCCAGGGCGTGGTAGCCGCACTCGTGCAGCCACCCCTCGAACCGCGCCTGCTCCGCCTCGCCGACCGCCAGCGGCCCCTCGGTGAAGAAGGCCTGCGCCCAGCGGCGGTAGGTCTCGAACAGCGCGTGGGCGTAGAGCCCCGGCACGTCCAGGGACCGGATCCAGGCATCCCGCAGGAGCGCCTCGGGCAGCCGGAATCCCAGCCCCGCCTCGGCCTCGGCCTGGGCCCGCCGCCGGAAGTCGGCGTCCTCCCGCATCCCGGCGATCCGCCGGAGGACCGGCTCGATGCGGTCGAAGGCCTCCCGGGTCCCCGCCTCGTGGGCGTGGAGGCGCTCGTCCTCCGCGGCCCGCTCCAGGGGGTGTCCCGCCGGCAGGGCCGAGTCCCGTACCTCGGGCGGCGGCTCCGACCGGGGCGCCTCCGGCGCCGAACGGTCGGCCCAGCGACGGTCCGAACTCCCCGGCCGCCCGCTGGCCGGCATGGGGCGCGGCACCACCGTTGCCTCCGGCTCCGGAG
>JBKGYA010000217.1:0-3225 GCA_046546335.1 Thiohalospira sp.
GATACGGTAACCCTCCCGGGCCACCGGGGTGAGGTTGAGGATGACCACCGCCAGATGTCCGGCCTCGTCCTTGCGCAGGTAGCTCAGCACCGACTGCTCGGCGTCGTGGCAGTCGATCCACTGGAAGCCGTCCTCGGAGAAGTCCCGCCGATGCAGCGCCGGCCGCTCCCGGTAGAGCCGGTTGAGGTCGTCGGTGATCCGCTGGATCCCCTGGTGGAGGGGGTAGTCGAGGACGTACCAGTCCAGGGCGCGGGTGTCGTCCCACTCCTCCCCCTGGGCGAACTCGCAGCCCATGAACTGGAGCTTCTTGCCCGGGTAGGTGTACTGCAGGGTGTAGAGCAGCCGCAGGTTGGCGAAGCGCTGCCACTCGTCGCCGGGCATGCGATAGAGGAGGCTGCGCTTGCCGTGGACCACCTCGTCGTGGCTGAAGGGCAGGACGAAGTTCTCGGTGAAGGCGTAGAGCAGGCCGAAGGTCAGGTGGTCGTGGTAGTACTTGCGGTGGATGGGGTCCTCGCCCATGTAGGTGAGGGTGTCGTGCATCCAGCCCATGTTCCACTTCATGGAGAAGCCCAGCCCGCCCAGCCAGGTGGGGCGGGTGACCTGGGGCCAGGAGGTGGACTCCTCGGCGATGACCATGGTCCCCGGCTGCTCGCCGTGGGTCACCGTATTCAGCTCGCGCAGGAAGTCGATGGCCTCCAGGTTCTCGTGGCCGCCGTGGATGTTGGGCAGCCAGTCGCCGTCCTCCCGGGAGTAGTTGAGGTAGAGCATGGAGGCGACGGCGTCCACCCGCAGGCCGTCCACGTGGTAGTGCTCCAGCCAGTAGAGGGCCGACCCCAGGAGGAAGCAGCGGACCTCGTTGCGGCCGTAGTTGAAGATGAGGGTGCCCCAGTCGCGGTGCTCGCCCCGGCGCGGGTCCTCGTGCTCGTACAGGGCGGTGCCGTCGAACTCGGCCAGGGCCCAGGCGTCGCGGGGGAAGTGGGCCGGGACCCAGTCCAGCAGGACGCCGATGCCGTGGCGGTGGCAGTGGTCGACGAAGTAGCGGAAGTCGTCGGGATCCCCGTGGCGCCGAGTGGGGGCGAAGTAGCCGGTGGTCTGGTAGCCCCAGGAGGCATCCAGGGGGTGTTCGGTGATGGGCATGAGCTCGATGTGGGTGAAGCCGCGGGCGGTGACGTAGTCCACCAGGCGGTGGGCCAGCTCCCGGTAGTCGAGCATGCCGCCGTCTTCGCCCCGCTGCCAGGAGCCGAGATGGAGCTCGTAGATGGTCATGGGCTCCGATTGCCAGTCGGCCTCCGCGCGGCGGGCCATCCACTCCTGGTCGCCCCAGACGTACTCGTCGGGGGCGGCGACCACGGCGGCGGTATCGGGCCGGAGCTCGAAGCAGCGGCCGTAGGGGTCGGTCTTGGTTACCACTGCGCCATCCCGGGCGCGGATCTCGAACTTGTAGAGGGCGCCCACGGTCACACCGGGCAGGAAGAGCTCCCAGACGCCGCTGCCGCCACGAAAGCGCATGGGGTGGCGGCGACCGTCCCAGCCGTTGAAGTCCCCCACGACGCTGACGCGCTCGGCATTGGGGGCCCAGACGGCGAAGCGGGTGCCGGCGACGCCGTCGACGCTGTCGGGGTGGGCGCCCAGGAAGTTCTGCGGGTGCCAGTGGCGGCCCTCGCCGAAGAGGTGGAGGTCGAAGTCGGCGAGCCGCGGGCCGAAGGCGTAGGGGTCGTACTCGACGTGTTCGCCCCCCTCGTCGGCCCACTGGAGCCGCCAGGGGCGCGGGATGTCGGTGGGCAGGGTGCCCTCGAAGAAGTCGGTGCCGGGTACGCGCTCCAGCTCCGGGCCGGCCTCCACCGAGCAGCGCGTTGCCCCCGGCAGATAGGCCCGGATCCGTCGGTTCTCGCCGTGGGGGCCGCCCAGGAAGGCGAAGGGATCCGGGTGGCGGGCCTCGGCGATGCGCCGACGTTGCTCTTCCGTACTCTGCGGCGGGGTCTTTTCGCTCACGTTCGGCTCCTTTGGGAGGGTGTGGTGCTGGCGGAGGCAACCCGCGTGTGTTAACAAGAGGATAAACAGGAACCCCGCCACCGTCGAACGCTGGCGGGGGATTGCGAGCCATCGCCCGAGGGAAATTGTGCATGCTGTCCAACCGTTCCCCCCGCTTCGTCAGTCGCCTCACGCGTGACACCCTGGCCCTGGTCCTCGCCGGCGGTCGCGGCTCGCGGCTGCGCCACCTGACCATGTGGCGCGCCAAGCCTGCCGTCCCCTTCGGCGGCAAGTTCCGGATCGTCGATTTCCCGCTCTCCAACTGCATCAACTCCGGGATCCGGCGGATCGGGGTCATCACCCAGTACAAGGCCCACTCCCTCATCCGCCACCTGCGCCAGGGCTGGGGCTCCCTGCGCGGCGAGTTCGGGGAGTTCGTGGAGCTGCTGCCGGCCCAGCAGCGCATCGAGACCTCCTGGTACAAGGGGACCGCCGATGCCATCTACCAGAATCTGGACATCATCCAGATGCACAATCCGGAGTACGTCCTGATCCTCGCCGGCGACCACGTCTACAAGATGGATTACGGCCCCATGCTGGCCCACCACGCCGAGAACGAGGCCGATGTCACCGTGGGCTGCCTGGAGGTGCCGGTGGAGGAGGCCAGTGCCTTCGGCGTCATGGCCACCGACGAGTCGGGCCGGGTGGTCCGCTTCGAGGAGAAGCCGGCCAGCCCGACGCCCACCCCGGCCAGCCCCGACAAGGCGCTGGTCTCCATGGGGATCTACATCTTCAACCGCCAGTTCCTGTTCGAACAGCTCATCCGCGATGCCGATGCCGACTCCGACCACGATTTCGGCAAGGACATCATCCCGCAGATCCTGGAGTCGGCCCGGGTCATGGCCTACCCCTTCCGCGAGGCGAGTACCGGCCGGCAGGCCTACTGGCGGGATGTGGGGACGGTGGACTCCTTCTGGCGCGCCAACCTGGAGCTGGTGGACATCACCCCGGAGCTCAACATCTACGACGACGAGTGGCCCATCTGGACCTACCAGGAGCAGCTGCCGCCGGCCAAGTTCATCTTCGACGACGAGGACCGACGGGGCATGGCGGTGGACTCCATGGTCTCCGGCGGCTGCATCATCTCTGGCGGCTACGTCCGCCGGTCGCTGCTCTTCTCCTCGGTGATGGTGGAGGCTGGGGCCGAGGTCGAGTCCTCGGTGATCCTCCCGGAGGTCCGGGTGGAGCCGGGTT
>JBKGYA010000218.1:0-3196 GCA_046546335.1 Thiohalospira sp.
CTTGTCGCCGGGGTTGATGCGCTCGGGGCTGTAGCCGGCGAAGAAGTCCCGGTTGTAGGTCAGGCCGGAGGCGCGCTCCAGGACCGGGATGCAGGCCTCTTCTGTCGCGCCCGGGTAGACGGTGGATTCGTAGATGACCACGTCCCCGGGGTGGAGCCGGGCGCCCACGGTCTCGCTGGCCTTTTCCAGCGGGGTGAGGTCCGGGCGCTTGTACTCGTCCACCGGGGTGGGGACGGTGACGATGAAGGTGTTGCACTCGGCCAGGGCCGCGGGGTCATCGGTGCAGGTGAGCCCTGTGGCCGCGGCCAGCTCGTCCGGCTCCACCTCGCGGGTGGCGTCGTGGCCGGCGCGCAGCTCGGCGACGCGGGCGGCGTTGACGTCGAAGCCCACCACCGCCTGGTGGCGGCCGAACTCCACGGCCAGCGGCAGGCCGACGTAGCCCAGGCCGATGACGGCCAGGCGCGGGGTCTGTGGGGGGGTGAAGGGGTCGGTCACGAGGGTTCCTTGGTTATTCCTGCTTCAGCGGATGGTTTACCGGTCGACGCGCTGCTCAATGGTCTGCGCCAGGTCCCGGAAGTCCCGGTAGCAGTTCTGAACCGCCTGAACGTGGGAGCCGATGGCGCCATCAGCGGGCTTCAGGTGGAACATGGGCTTGCGGGCCTCCTGGGCCATGGGCATGAGGCTGCGATAGTCCTTGAGAGCGGCCAGGCACTCGGGGTCGTTATCCACCCGCAACCCCTCCTGGTCCTCTTCGGCCAGGACGTGCCGGTGATAGGTCCGCGGGATGCGGTCCATCCACTTGCCGTAGGCCTTCACCGGACGATCGAGGCGCACGGAGTGCTGCATGACTGCATAGCCCAGGGGGTGCATCCACCCTTCGGGGACGACCATGTCGGCGGGGCGCTCCTGAAGGCGTTTGTGCCAGTCTTGGCGCCAGGTGCGCAGCGTGGGGCCGAGGTTCTGCAGCCCCTTGAGGGAGAAGAGGTCCGGCCCCAGGGGCACCACCACGTGGTCGGCGGCGATGAGGGCGGCGCGGTTGATGGCGCCGAGGTTCGGGCCGACGTCCACCAGCGCCAGATCGGCCCCCCGGCTGGCCCCCGCTCTCCGGATCACCTCGGCAAAGGCGCCGATGACGCGGAAGGCGCGCCGGTCACCGTCCAGGCAGCGCGGCCATTGCTGGGAGAGTTCGTCCTCGAAGCCGGACAGGGCCAGGTCGCCCACCAGCAGGCCGATGTCGTCGATCTCCTCTACGTACGGCTCTTCGATGCCGCCCTCGCCCTCCAGCAAGGGACGGATGGGCGCCAGGGCGGTGTGGGTGCTGCGCCCCTCCGGCCAGAAGGCCTCCAGCCGGTCCTCGTCCAGGAACATGGTGGAGAGGTTGGCCTGGGGGTCGAGGTCGGCCGCGAGGACGGAGCGACCCTGGTCGGCAAACATCCAGGCCAGGTGGTAGACCAGCGCGGTCTTGCCCACGCCCCCTTTGTTGTTGAAGAAGGCGATGGTCTTCATTGGGCTGCTCCCACGGTCACCGCCAGGTAAGTGGGCTCGAAGTGGAACTGCGGCTCGGGGTTGCCGTTCTCCCGCAGGTGGCGCCGGGCCAGAGGGACTCCGAACCCGAACCGCTGCACGTAGCCGAGGATATGCATAGCCTCCGCCAGGAGGGGGTTGCGATAGTCGGTAACGCCCCGACCGAAGTTCTCCCGGGTGACCTGGCCGTAGAGGCCGCCGGGGTTCTGGATCTCGATCCGGTCGTTGAACCAGTAGATCCGCACCGGGGCGTGCGTGGCCTCGTAGTCCCGATGGATGAGGGCGTTGCGAGCGAGCTGGCGCAGGGCGGCGACGGGGTAGTCCGGCCGGCGCTGCTCGCGTGCCGCGGCCTCGATATCCACGGCGATCTGAACATGGACGTCGAAGAGCTCGTCGAGCTGGGCCATGACGCCCGGCAGGGCCCCGGTCAGGGTCTTTTTGTCCTTGATGGGATCGGCCAGCTCGGTGCCGTCGATCCGCAGGAACTGGAGGTAGGCGCCGGGGATGTGGGTGGCCGGATCGTGACCCAGAACCAGGAGGGCGCCGTTGTTCGGCTGGCCGTCCGTGAGGAAACGCAGTGACTGGAGCTGATCTTGCGTGGTGCGCTGGTTCTCTTCGAGCACCTCCGGAGAAACGGCGTTGGGGAGATATTCCCGCTGGAAGTAGTCGAGATCGAGATCGGCCAGGCTCGCACCCACTGCGGGGCGGTGATCGAAGGGCCGATCACCACCCCGGCGCCGCTCTGCGAGACGACGCTCCTGCTCCGGTGTGGCGCGGCGGTTGGTGGTCCCGACCCGTACCCAGGCCTGCCCCTGGTAGCGAACCGGCGGCTCAACATGCGGCCAGACCTCGACGACGATGACCGGGCAGCCCTCCAGGTCTCGGTGGTAGATCTCCACATCCGGCAGGGGGAGGATATCGCCGCCATGGGCCCAGTTGGCCAGCTTCTGCTGGGCCTCGTCCCGATCCCCCAGGCCGCCGCAGGTGCCATCATCCTCCAGCCCGACCAGGATCACCCCCGGCTCGCCGCCACCCGCCAGGTCATTGGCAAAGGCACAGAGGGCGCGGCGGATGGGGTGACCCTGGGCGGTGGAGGGCTTTAGCTCCACGCGCTCGGATTCGCCCCCTTGTTTGAGAGCTAGCAGATCCTGCTCAGCGAGCATGGCTGGCGGCCTCCTTGGTGCCCTTCCCGCTCACAACCCCCACCTTGATGGCGAGGGCTCCGGCCAGGCGCGGGGGGTGACGGGGTCGTTGGTCACGTAGGTTCCTTGAGTGTTCTAACCTCCGCCGTTCCCGCGACGGCGGGAACCTCGCGGACGGAGGCTTCTGATGGCTGGTTCTCGGTTTCGGGCCTGTTCTCGAGGTTCCGGGTCCGCGCTGCGCGCGGCCCGGAACGACGGGGCTACTCGCCGCCCTGCTCCACTTCCTGCTTGAGCGCCTCTATCTCCACGTGGAGCCGCTCGTACTCCGCCTGCTTGGTGCGCAGGTAGCGCAGGGCCAGGCGCGCCTTCTCGTTCATGCCCCGGGGGGTGAGGTAGTAGGCGTAGGCGAGCTTGTTGTCGCTGCGGCGGAAGTTGCCGGCCTTCACCCACCCCTTCTCCAGCAGCGCCTTGAGGCTGTAGTGGGTCTTGCCCACGGACACACCCAGCTCCTCGGCCAGCTGCCGGTGGCT
>JBKGYA010000219.1:0-3183 GCA_046546335.1 Thiohalospira sp.
AGCGCCGCCGGTACGGCGCGGCGGCGCCGATCACGCGTACCGAGTCCGTGAGCCGCCATCGGCTGCTGCGCGGGCCCTGGCCGCTGGTCTGGGGCGCCGTGGGGCTCGCGGTGCTCAACTTCGTCACCCTGTGGTTGGCGGGGCGGCCCTGGGGGATCACCGCGGCCTTCGCGCTCTGGGGGGCGAAGTTCTTCCAGATGCTGGGCATCGACGTTAGCCAGTGGCCCTACTGGCAGAACGCCGCCAATGCCGAGGCCCTGGAGGCCAGCGTGTTCAGCGACGTCACCTCGGTGATGAATTTCGGCATCATGCTCGGCGCCATGCTGGCGGCGGGGCTCGCCGGGCGATTCGCGCCGAGCCCGCGCATTCCCCTGCGGCCGCTGCTGGCGGCCTCCGCCCTGGTCTGGGCCGCTGCCGGCCTGTATGCCCGGGGCTATCTGGCCTCCGATCCGCGGCGCTGGCGCTTCGACCTGTTCTTCCACCTGGCCATGGCCGGGAATCTGGGGTTGCTGGTGGCCGTCGATCCGGTGGCCTTCTATACCCTGTTCACCCTCATGAGCCTGGCCAGTTACGGCCTGGTGATCCACGCCGGCGGAGCGGAGGCCCGGCGGGCCGGTCGCGTCTACGTGGTCATGGCCATCGTCGGGGAAGTGGCGCTGCTGGCCGGGATGCTGGGGGAGGTGGCCGGTCTCACGGCCCTGTGGCCGGCGCTGGCGGCGGGCCTGGCCATCAAGGCGGGGGTGATCCCCTTCCACGTCTGGCTGCCCCTGGCCCACCCCGTGGCGCCGGTCCCGGCCAGCGCCGTATTGAGCGCGGCCATGATCAAGGCGGGGCTGGTGGGGCTGATCCGCTTCCCGTCCCCGGAGCCGGCGCTGTGGGGGCCGGTGCTGGTAGCCCTGGGGATCACGGGGGCGCTGGGGGCGGCCGCGGTGGGGCTGACCCAGCGCCGCCCCAAGGAGGTGCTGGCCTACTCCTCGGTGAGCCAGATGGGGGTCATGGCCGCCGCCCTGGGCGCGGCCTGGGCGCAGCCGGTGCTGGCGGGGCCGCTGCAGGCGGCGCTGGTCGCCTACGCCGTGCATCATGCCCTGACCAAGGGGATGCTCTTCCTGGCGGTGGGGTGGGTCGACCGTGGCGGCGGGGTGGCGGCCCGCCTTACCCTGGCTGCCGGGGCGCTGGTCATGGCGGGGGCGCCGGCCACCGGCGGGGCGGCGGCCAAGGCGCTGCTCAAGGAGCCGCTTAAGGCCCTGCCGGGCGGGGGTTCGGTGGCGGTGGTGCTGCTTACTGTCAGTGCCGTCGCCACCGCCCTGCTCATGGTCCGGCTCTGGGTGGTGGTCGCTGGATCGGAGCGGGGTCCGGTGGAGGGGGCGCCGCGGGCGGTCGCGGTGGCCACGATGGCCGTGGCGATGGCGATGATCGCCGTGCCGCTGGTCTGGGCACCCCTCGCCATTGGGGGAACCGCCTCGGTGACCGATGGGCTGGGGGATGCGGTGCTGCCCCTGGTGCTGGCGGGCGTCGCCGGTGCCTGGCTGGCACGGTTGTACGGGGATCGCCCCTGGGGGCCCGCCCTTCCGGCCGGCGATCTGCTGGCGCTGGTGCCCCGGGGCGGGCGGCGTCGGCAGCGGCGATCGGCCAAGATGCGAGGCATTCGGAGCCGGGGCCGGGTGCCCCGTCAGGCGGTTCTCTCCCTCTTCGGTCGCCTGCGCCGGGCCGAGGCCGGCCTCGCCGCCTGGGGCGGTATCGGCGCCGCCCTGGGCGCCGTGGGGGCCCTGCTGGCTGCCGGGATCCTCGGCGGGTGGTAGGCTGGTCGCGACGTTCTTCTGCCGTTCAGGAGGGATCATGGAGGAGCGAACGCAGCCGGTACCGGTAGTGCCCGTGGCCGAACTCGCCCGGGAGTACGGCTGGCAGCTGGTGGTCCTCTTCGGTTCGGTGGCCCGGGAGGGGCAGGGCCGCGACGTGGATCTGGCGGTGATGCCGCTCGCGATACCGGAGCTTTTTACCGAGGCACGCTGGCTGCGGCGTCTGGAAGAGGTGGTGCAGAGGCCGGTCGACCTCCTCCTGCTCCACGCGGGGACCTCACCCCTGGCGCGCTTCGAGGTTTTCCGCGACGGGATCCCCCTCTACCAGGATCGCCCCGGCCGCTTCGAGGAGGAGCAGGATCGCGCCTTCTTCCTCCACGCCGATGCCCGGCTGTTCCGTCAGCATGCCGAGGAGGAGATGGATGGGATCGGATGATAGCCGCGAGCGGAACCGGTGGGAGGTCATCGAGCGGAAGCTCGGGATGCTGCACCGATTCATCGCCGACCTGGAACCCTACGGGGCGCGATCTCACGACGAACGGCGGCGCGATCACTACGCCGTGGAGCGCCTCCTGCAACTGCTGTGCGAATCGGCGGCGGATATCGGCCTGCAAATGCTCCGTGCTCGCGGGGAGCGGCTGGCATCCAGCTACCGTGAGGTCTTCGCCGAGCTTCGGGATCGGGGCGATCTGCCGGAGGAACTGGCCGAGGGCCTCATTGATGCGTGCGCCATGCGGAATCTGTTGACCCACCTCTACGACACCGTGGATCTGGATCGCGTGGCCCGGGCCGTGGAGCCCGCCGTGGCCCTCTATCGGCGCTACGCCGAATGGATCGAGGGCGAAATGGGCGAAGGGTCACCGGGGGCGGGCTCCGCCAGGGAACCTTGAGACCATCTGCGGGAGGGGAGCCGGGATGCGCGAGATCCTGGAGCTGAGTACCGGCCAGCGCGAGGAGCTGGTGGATATCACCCGGCAGGTGACCTCGGCCATCCATCGGCTGGGGGTCCACGACGGCGTGGTCCACCTCTACGCCCAGGGGGCGACGGCGGCGCTGATGATCCAGGAGAACTGGGACGACAGCGTCCCCCGGGATGTGGTGGACCTGCTGCAGCAGCACATCCCGCGCGGGGTCTGGCGCCACGACGCCCAGGACGGCAACGCCGACTCCCACCTCAAGGCGGGGATCGTCGGCCCCTCCGAGTCCATCCCGGTCATCGCCGGCCAGCCGGGGCTCTCCACCTGGCAGGGGATCTTCTTCTGCGAGTTCGACGGGCCGCGGCGCCGGCGGACGGTGGTCCTGTCGGTGACGCCGTTGGCCGGCTGAGTCATTCCCCTCAGGGGAGGACGTGGAGGAAGGGCTCGATCTCCACCCGGGCGTAGACCCC
>JBKGYA010000220.1:0-3180 GCA_046546335.1 Thiohalospira sp.
CTGCGCCGGCGCGGCCTCCGCCCCCGGGCGGTGGATGCCTCCGCCGGCGGACGCTTCCCGGTGGCCGGGGTCATCGTCCGCCATCCCCGGGATGGCGGCGTCATCGCCTCCTTCGGCGCCCATCCCGACTTCGGCGTCGCCCTGGAGCGGGCCACCACCGAGCTCCTCCAGGGCCGGGGGACGCAGCTCGCCGGCTTCGAGGCGCCCACCTTCGACGATGCCGAGCTGGCCGAGCCCCACAACCTGGAGCTCCACTTCACCGACGGCAGCGGCCGCCTGGGCTGGAGCAACCTGGCCGGGGAGCCGGATCCCGATTTCCACCCCTGGGAGTGGAGTGGCGACAACGAGGCCGCCTTCCAGACCATGTGCGCGGAGCTGGAGCGCCAGGGGCTGGATGTCTGGGTGGCCGACTATCCCGAACTCGGCCTGCCGGTCTGCCGACTGCTGGTGCCGGGGCTCTCCGAGGTCTACCCCCGGGAGGACCTGCTGTTCGAGAACCACAACGAGGGGAGCGCCTTCCGGGATGCCATCGCCGCCGGCCCGGAGCTGGCGGCCGGGGAGGCCGGCGAATTGCTGGAACACCTGGAGACCGGCGGCTACAGTGAACTCCAGCCGGTGACCGGCTTCATCGGCATCGCTGCCGACCGCGGCAGCGGCTGGGCCGGCCTGACCCTGGGCGAGTTCAAGCTGCGCCTGGCGGCCGCCGCCGGCGACCTCGACGCCCTGGAAGAGAGCCTGGAGGCGGCCCGGGAGACGCCGCGGGACGCGCGGCGGGATCGCGCCTACCGCGCCCTGGCGGATCTGCTGGAGTGGCACGGCCAGGGCGCCCCGGCGCGGCTGCGACCGGCCCTGGACTGGGCCCACGGCGGCCCGGCCCTGACCTGGGCGGAATCGGCCCTGGCCGGCCGCCCCTGGGAGATGGGCCGCCTGGACGTCGCCGGCCCCGACGCCGGCGACCACCGCGCCGTTCTCGAGGTCTACCGCCGGGTCCAGGCGGCGCGCCGCAGGGACTGACCAGCAAGCCACCACCGGACGAACCGCTACCCTACGGGGAGAATCGCCATGCATCCGCTCCGTATCAGCCCGATCCTCCTCACCGCTCTCCTGGCCGGCTGTGCCGGCGTAAGCGGGGATGGAGACGAACAACCGGCTCCCTTCGCCGACATCCACACCCACTACAACTGGAATCAGGCCGAGGTCACCGACGCCGACGAGGTCACCGCCGCCTTCGCTCGCCACAACGTCTCCCTGGCCGTGGTGGTGGCAGAGCCCAGTTCCAATGCCCTGGAGATCCCCGACACGGAGACCACCGAGGTGGTCCCGCTGTTCAGCCCCTATATTCGCCCCGGGATCCGCCCGGAGTGGCATCGTGACGACCGCGTGCTGGAAGAGGCGCGGGCCGGTCTGGAGGCGGGGAAGTACCAGGGGATCGGGGAGGTCCACATCGGCGGCGGCAGCTTCGGGCCCGACAATCGGAACTTCCGCGGGCTGATGGAGCTGGCGGCGGAGTTCGACGTCCCGGTGCTGCTCCACGTGGAGGCCTCCCGGGCCGATTACACCATGGAGATCTGCGGCGACCACCCCGACGTCGACTTCCTCTGGGCCCACGCCGGCGGGATCCTCGGCCCCGACGAGGTTCGCCGCGCCGTGGCCGCCTGCGACAACCTCTGGGTGGAGTTATCCGCCCGGGACCCGTGGCACTACGGCCGTCTGGCCGACGCCGGCCCTGACGAAGATCGCCTGCGTGACGGCTGGGAGGAGCTCATCGCCGACTACCCGGACCGTTTCATGACCGGTACCGACCCGGTGGCCAACGCCCACGAGACCTATCGCTGGCACGAGGCCAACCGCGGCTGGGCGATGTACGACGACATCATGGCCTTCCACCGCGGCTGGCTGGACCAGCTTCCTGCCGATCTGGCCCGCCGGGTGCGACTGACCAACGCCCACGAGTTCTTCGACGTGCCGCTGCCGGAATAGCCCCTACTCCCCGGTCCGCCGGAGCACCGCCAGGGGCGGTTCGCGGACCACGCGGCGGGAGCCCAGCCAGCCGGTAAGGGCGGCCCCGCCGGCCCCGGCCACAACGCCGATGAGGATGATCTCCGGCGCCGGCTGCCAGGGCAGGTCGAAGGCGAAGACCGCCAGCGCCATGCCCAGGCCGCTGGCGGTGAGGCCGGCCACCAGCCCGGCGGTGGCGCCCAGGGTGGCGAACTCCGCCAGGGTCGCCCGGGTGAGCAG
Source organism: Thiohalospira sp. (assembly GCA_046546335.1). Classification (GTDB taxonomy): domain Bacteria; phylum Pseudomonadota; class Gammaproteobacteria; order Thiohalospirales; family Thiohalospiraceae; genus Thiohalospira. Next base: position 2,239 of record JBKGYA010000220.1, read on the forward strand.
GCCGCGACCGGCCCCCAGGGCGCGCAGGATCGCCCCCTCGCGACGGCGCTCGTCCAGGGTCGACTCCAGGGCCGCCCAGAGCAGCAGCAGGCCCGCAATGAGGGTGAAGCCGAAGACGTACTCCACCGCCAGGGCCACCCGCTCGGTGATGGAGCGCACCTGCTCCAGGATCTGGCCGGTATCCAGGATGGTCACTGCCGGGAAGCGCCGGTTGAGTTCGGTGAGCAGCGCCTCGTCCCCCTCGGGGAGGCGGAAGGAGGTGATCCAGGTGGCCGGGTAGTCGGCCAGCACCCCCGGCGGCGTCACCGCGAAGAAATTGGCGCGGAAGGAGTCCCACTCCACCTCGCGCAGACTGGTGACCACCAGCTCCAGCTCCCGGCCGCCCACGCGGTAGGAGAGGCGATCGCCCACCTGGATCCCCAGCGCCTCGGCGATCCCCGACTCCAGGGAGACCCGGGGCCCGGCGGCCACCTGCGGGGCCGACCACCACTCCCCGGCCACCACCCGGTTGCCGGGGCCCGGCTCCGCCGCCCGGGAGAGATTCCACTCCCGCTCCGCCAGCCGCCGGGCGCGGGGCTCGTCGTATTCGTCGGGCTCCACGGTCGCGCCGTTGATGGCGGTGAGCCGCCCGCGGACCATGGGATGGAGTTCGGGATCGGCCACGCCCCCCTCCTGCAGGAAGGCGCGCAGCGCCGGTACCTCGTCCGGCGGGATGTTGACGAGGAAATGGTCCGGGGCATCGTCGGGGAGGCTCGCCTGCCAGGACTCCAGCAGGTCGGTGCGCACCAGGGTGAGGATGAGCAGGGCGGCGATCCCGGTCCCCAGCCCCACCACCTGGGTCACGCTGGTCCCCGGCCGGCGGACCAGATTCGCCAGGCCGTAGCGCCAGGCGCTGCCGCGACCCCGGCCCAGCCGCGCCAGCAGCCACAGGAGGCCGTAGCC
>JBKGYA010000221.1:0-3139 GCA_046546335.1 Thiohalospira sp.
CGGGGCGCTCCACGCCCTGACCCGGGACCACAATGCCGCTGCCGATGCGGTGGATGCCGGCCGCGTCGAGCCGGCGGCGGCGCGACTTTCTCCCCTGCGCCACCAGCTCACCCGCGCTCTGGGTGCACCCGGGGTGGCCGCCGACGCGGGACGTGCCCCGCTGGAGCCGGGGGATACCCTGCTGCTGGCCACCGACGGGCTTCACGGCGCCGTGGAGGAGGCGGACATCGCGGAGACCCTGGCCCGCCACCCCGAGCCGCCCGCCGCCGCCCGCGCCCTGGTGGCGGCTGCCAACGCCGCCGGCGGGCCGGACAATGTCGCCGTGGTCGTGGTGCAATGGCGGGATTGATGGAGACTACGGAAGTAGAGGGCCGGGAGAGGGGGAGCGGGCAGCCGGATCCCGGGTACGCCGTACATACGTCCATGTAGGCTCCACGACGGCATCCCTGCCGTCGAGGACCCGGGATCCGGCTACCCGCTCCCCCTCTCCCTCCCGGTCCCTCTCCTTTTCCGCAAGCCCATCGAAGCTGGCATCTCGGGGGAAGCCCGTCCCGAAGAGGGCCGCAGCCGGGAGGCGCGCGTCATGAATGCCGCCTCGAAGCGCCCGAAGGATTCGGAAATGGCCCTCGCCCCCGCCTTCTTTGTAGAATGGGCCCATCCCGAGTCGAAATGGCGAAGAGCGACCATGGCAGGACACAGCAAGTGGGCGAACATCAAGCACCGCAAGGCGGCCCAGGACGCCAAGCGGGGCAAGATCTTCACCAAGCTCATCCGCGAGATCACCGTGGCCGCCCGGCTGGGCGGCGGTGATCCCCAGGACAACCCGCGGCTGCGGGCGGCGGTGGACAAGGCGCTCTCCAACAACATGCCCAAGGACACCGTGGAGCGCGCCATCAAGCGCGGCGTGGGCGACGAGGAGGGCGTCGAGTACGAGACCATGCGCTACGAGGGCTACGCCCCCGGCGGCGTGGCCGTCATGGCCGACTGCCTTACCGACAACCGCAACCGCACCGTCGCCGAGGTCCGCCACGCCTTCAACAAGCACGGCGGCAACCTCGGCACCGACGGCTCCGTGGAGTATCTCTTCAGCCAGCAGGGGGTGCTCACCTACGGCCCCGACGCCGACGAGGACACCCTCATGGAGGCGGCCCTGGAGGCCGGGGCGGAGGATGTGGTCACCAACGACGATGGCTCCAAGGAGGTCCTGACCACGCCGGAGGACTTCTACACCGTCCGCGATACCATGACCGAGCAGGGCCTGGAGCCGGAGCACGCCGAGGTCACCCAGCGCCCGGCCACCACCGTCGCCCTGGCCGGCGAGGAGGCGGAGAAGGCGCTCAAGCTGGTCGACGCCCTGGAGGACCTGGACGACGTCCAGAACGTCTACACCAACGCCGATTTCGACGACGAGGCCCTGGAACAGGCCTCCTCCTGATCCCGACCGCGAGGATACTGCCCGCCATGGACCCGCGATGACCCGCATCCTCGGCATCGATCCCGGCTCGCGCCGTACCGGCTACGGCGTCATCGACCTCCAGGGCTTCGAGGGGGTCTACGTGGACAGCGGCGTCATCCGGGTGGGCGAGGGCGATCTCCCGGGCCGGTTGCTCGGGATCCACGAGGGCATCACCGAGATCATCGCCACCCACCAGCCCGAGGTGGTGGCCGTGGAGGGCGTCTTCATGCGCAACAACGCCGGCTCCGCCCTGAAGCTCGGCCAGGCCCGAGGGGCAGCCCTGTGTGCCGCCGCGGCCGCCGGACTGCCGGTGAGCGAGTACGCACCCACCGCCATCAAGCAGGCGGTGGTGGGCCGCGGCCAGGCGGAGAAGGGGCAGATCCAGCACATGGTCCGCGCGCTGCTGGGGCTGGCCCGCGCCCCCGCCGAGGATGCCGCCGACGCCCTGGCCGCGGCCCTGTGCCACGCCCGCAGCGGCCCCACCCGGGACCGCCTGCGGGCGGCGGCGGAGGCGAACCGATGATCGGGCGCCTGGCGGGGACCCTCCTGCGCAAGCAGCCGCCCTGGCTGCTGGTGGACGTGGGCGGCGTGGGCTACGAGGTGGAGGCGCCCATGAGCACCATCTACGACCTGCCCGAGGAGGGCGGGGCGGTGGTGCTCCATACCCACCTCCAGGTGCGCGACGATGCCCACCTTCTCTACGGCTTCGCCCGCGAGGGGGAGCGCCAGCTCTTCCGCGCCCTGCTGAAGGTCAACGGGGTCGGCGCCAAGCTGGCGCTGGCCATCCTCTCCGGCATGAGCCTGGAGGAGTTCGCCCGCTGCGTCCGCGAGCAGGACACCGCGGCGCTGACCCGCCTGCCCGGGATCGGCCGCAAGACCGCCGAGCGGCTGCTCATCGAGCTGCGCGACCGGCTGGAGACCGAGGCCGGGGCCACCGAGCTGCCGGCGGAGATGGCCGGCGAGGCGCCCCCCGAGGCCGCCGCGACCGGCGGCGATGCCCACGCCGAGGCGGTGAGTGCCCTCATCGCCCTGGGCTACAAGCCGCCGGAGGCGAGCCGGCTGGTGACCGCCGTGGACGACGGCGAGAGCCCCAGCGAGGCGCTCATCCGGGCCGCCCTCAAGGGGGCCCTGAAGGGGTGATGACGTGATCGAGTCCGAACGGCTGACCAGCGGCGCCGCCGCCCCCGACGAGGAGGCGGCGGAGCGCGCCATCCGTCCCGACACCCTGGCCGACTACACCGGCCAGCCGGCGGTCCGCGACCAGCTGGGGATCTTCATCCCCGCCGCCCGGGGTCGCGGCGAGCCGCTGGACCACACCCTGCTCTTCGGCCCCCCCGGGCTGGGCAAGACCACGCTGGCCCACATCATCGCCCACGAGATGGGGGTCAACCTGCGCCAGACCTCCGGCCCGGTGCTGGACAAGCCCGGCGACCTGGCGGCCCTGCTGACCAATCTGGAGTCCGGCGACGTCCTCTTCATCGACGAGATCCACCGGCTCTCGTCGGTGGTGGAGGAGGTCCTCTATCCCGCCATGGAGGACTACCAGATCGACATCATGATCGGCGAGGGGCCGGCGGCGCGCTCCATCAAGCTCGACCTGCCGCCCTTCACCCTGGTGGGCGCCACCACCCGCGCCGGCCTGCTCACCTCGCCGCTGCGCGACCGCTTCGGGATCGTCCAGCG
>JBKGYA010000222.1:0-3102 GCA_046546335.1 Thiohalospira sp.
GCGGGGATGCCGAGGTCGTCCAGGGCCCCCTTTACCGCCCGCATGAAGGGGGTCGGGCCCAGGAAGTAGACGTCGCCGTCGAGGTCGATCTGCTCGGCCAGCCGGTCGCGGTCCAGGCGGCCGGTGGCGTGGGCGCCGTCGCCGGGCTGTCCCTCCTCGTAGATGAAGAAGGGCGCCACGTCGTTGGCGGCGGCCAGCGCCTCCACCCGCTCGCGGAAGGCGTGGTGGTCGCGGGTGAGCGCGGCGTGGATGAAGCGCACGGGCCGGTGGCCGGCGACCGCCTCGGTCATGGCCATGGCCGGGGTGATGCCGACGCCGCCGGTGACGAGGTTGATGGGCCGGTCGTTGTCCTGCAGGACAAAGTCCCCCGCCGGCGGGAAGAGGTGGAGGGTGTCGCCCTCGGCGACCCGGTCATGCAGGAAGCGCGAGGCGTGGCCGCCGGGCTCGCGCTTGACCGAGATCCGGTAGGTGCGACCGTTGGGCGCATCCGAGAGGGAGTAGTTGCGCTGGGTGGTCTCGCCGTCGATGTCCAGCTGCAGGCCGATGTACTGGCCCGGGGTGAAGTCCATCACCGGCCCGCCATCCACCGGCTCCAGGACGAAGGAGGTGATCACCGCCGATTCCGGGCGCTTCTCCTTCACCCGGAAGGCGCGCTTGCCGCGCCAGCCGCCGGGCTGGTTCGCGTGGTCCGCGTAGACCTTCTCCTCCTCGGCGATGAGGAGGTTGGCCAGCTCCCAGTAGGCGGCGCCCCACGCCTCCACCACTTCGGGGGTGACGGCGTTGCCGCCGACCTCCTGCATGGCGGCCAGCAGGCTGTTGCCGACGATGGGGTAGTGCTCCGGCTGGATGTTCAGGGAGACGTGCTTGTGGACGATGCGCTCCACCGCGTCCTGGAGGACGGCCGGCTGGTGGAGGTTCTCCGCCCAGGCCAGCACCGCGTCGGCCAGCGCCCGGGGCTGGCGGCCGTCCGCCTGGTGGGCCTGGTTGAAGAAGGTCTTCACCTCCGGATAGTCGGTGAACATGCGCTGGTAGAAGCGGGTGGTCAGCGCCTCGCCGTGCTCGCGCAGCAGCGGCACGGTGGCCTGGACGGTCTCGATCTGTTCGGGGCTCAGGGCCATGTCGGTCTCTCCGGTTCGTGGATTCGCCCACTCCCGTAGCGAAGGTCGTGCCAGCCCGTCGGGTATCGAATATCAGGGTATTACGATAGGCTATTGTAAAATCGACAGGGGAAATCCATGTCTGTTCCACAAGATCTTGTGGATCCCACAAGCCGGGCCGGCCTCCCGGTGGGGCCGCTTATCGGGGTCCTGGAGGAGCTGGCCGGCGGCGCCCCCGCCTCGCGTCTCTACCCGCGCTACCTGGAGCTGCTGGTGAGCGTCGTCCCCGCCGATGCCGCCGCCCTGCTGCGCGACGAGGGCGACGGGCGTCTGGTGCCGGTGGCCGTGCACGGCCTCCAGCCGGATGCCCTGGGGCGCCACTTCCGCCTGGACGAGCATCCGCGCCTGGCGGCCATCCGGGAGGGGGAGGGGATCACCCGCTTCCCCGCCGACTCCGACCTCCCCGATCCCTGGGACGGACTCCTGCTCCACGACGAGCACCTGCTGGTCCACGACTGCCTGGGGGCGACCCTGACCCGCGGCGGGGAGCCCTGGGGGCTGCTCACCGTGGACGCCCTGACCGCCGGCTCCTTCGACGCCACCCGCCTGGAGCAGCTACGGCTGCTGGTGGCGCTGGGGGAGGCGGTGGTGACCGCCGGCTCCGCGGTCCGGCGGCTGCAGCGCCAGCGCGACGCCGCCCTGGCGGATACCCGGGAGCCGGTCTCCGAGCCTCGTCTGGTGGGGGAGAGCGCCCCCGTGGCCCGGCTGGAGGAGCACATCGCCGCGGTGGCCGACTCCGACCTCACCGTCCTGGTCCAGGGCGAGACGGGGACCGGCAAGGAGCTGGTCGCCCGGGCGCTGCATCGGCAGTCCCACCGCGCCGAGGGGCCGCTGGTGACGGTCAACGCCGCGGCCCTCCCCGAGGGGCTGGTGGAGAGCGAGCTCTTCGGCCACCGCAAGGGCGCCTTCACCGGCGCCACCGAGACCCGGCGCGGCAAGTTCGAGCTGGCCGATGGCGGGACCCTCTTCCTGGACGAGGTGGGGGAGCTGGCCCCGGCGGTGCAGGCGCGGCTGCTGCGGGTGCTCCAGGGCGGCGACCTCCAGCCCCTGGGGGAGGAGCGGCCCCGGCGGGTGGACGTCCGGGTCATCGCCGCCACCAACCGCGACCTGTCCGCCGAGGTCGCCGCCGGCCGCTTCCGCGCCGACCTCTACCACCGCCTGAGCGTCTACCCGCTGGTGGTACCGCCCCTGCGCGAGCGCGGCGACGACGTCCTGCTCCTGGCCGGCCACTTCGCCGAGCAGGTGCGCGCCCGGCTGGGCCTGCGCGCCCTGCGCCTGGATCCCGCCTGCACGCCGCTGCTGCAGGCCTACCACTGGCCCGGCAATGTCCGCGAGCTGGAGCACGTCATCCACCGCGCCGCCGTGCTGGCCCGCCACCGGACGGACGGCCCCGTGGCCACCATCGAGCCGCCCCACCTCCACCTGGCCGAGGACCTCCCCGCCGGGGAGGACGGTGGGGCCGAGCCGGAGGCGCCCCTGCCCACGCTGCGCCAGGGGGTGGAGGCCACCCAGCGCCGGCTGATCACCGAGGCCCATCGCCGGGCCGGCAGCTGGGCGGGGGCTGCCCGCCTGCTGGGGGTGGACCCGGGCAACCTCACCCGGCTGCGCCAGCGGCTGGGGATGGGGTGAGGTGTGCGGCGATGCAGCGCCGCAGTGACCGCTAACCGATTGAATCTTTTAGTGGTTTCGGCTTTTCACCCCTTCACAGCGCCCGGGCGTGGTTGCCAGAATGCGCCGCCCGGCGGACCCCGCCGGTCGTGCAATACCAGTCAGGAGGTGCCCCATGATCCGGATCGGCCCGCGCGGTTCCCAGAACCGCACCACCAACACCGCCGAGATGAAGCCCGAGGAGCTGCGCAGGATCGCCCGGGGCGAGACCAAGCATCGCGCCCGGGACCGCAAGCGCGCCGAGTTCGCCCTGCGCCAGCGCGGCTTCGCGGCGTAA
>JBKGYA010000223.1:0-3088 GCA_046546335.1 Thiohalospira sp.
GATGCTGCCGTCGAGCCGACAGGGACGTCTTTACGGCGTATCGGGTATCAGGGACCTGGACCGTCCGCCCCCGAGGACGCGGACACCCTGCCCTCTCGCGCCGGGCCCGTGGCCGCGGCAGAATGACCCCACAACGCACCGAGATGGGGGCCACCATGCAGCGCACCAAGTATCTCCTGGAAGAGGATGCCATTCCCACCCACTGGTACAACGTCGCCGCGGACATGCCGACGCCGCCGGAGCCGCCACGCGGGCCGGACGGCAACCCGGTGAGCCCCGACGCCCTGGCCGCCATCTTCCCGGAGGCCATCATCGAGCAGGAGATGGCGACCGAGCGCTGGATCCCCATCCCGGAGCCCGTCCGCCAGGGGCTGGCGCTGTGGCGGCCCAGCCCCCTCTACCGCGCCCATCGGCTGGAGGCGGCCCTGGGGACGCCGGCGCGGATCTACTACAAGTACGAGGGCGTGAGCCCCGCCGGCTCCCACAAGCCCAACAGCGCCCTGGCCCAGGCCTACTACAACCAGCAGGCCGGGATCCGGCGCCTGGCCACCGAGACCGGGGCCGGCCAGTGGGGCTCCTCCCTCGCGCTGGCCGGGGAGATGTTCGGGCTGGAGGTGGACGTCTACATGGTCGCCATCAGCTACGAGCAGAAGCCCTTCCGCCGCTCCATGATGGAGACCTGGGGCGCCTCGGTGGTCCCCAGCCCCTCCAACCGCACCCAGGCGGGCCGCGATGCCCTGGCCGCCGACCCCGACAACCCCGGCAGCCTGGGCCTGGCCATCTCCGAGGCGGTGGAGGATGCCGCCGGCCGGGCGGATACCAGCTACGCCCTGGGCTCGGTCCTCAACCACGTGGTCCTGCACCAGACCGTCATCGGCCAGGAGGCCAAGCAGCAGTTCGAGCTGGCCGGCGACTACCCGGACGCCATCTTCGCCCCCTGCGGCGGCGGCTCCAACTTCGGCGGTGCGGCCTTCCCCTTCGTCGCCGACAAGGCCGCCGGCAAGGAGGTGCGGCTGGTGGCGGTGGAGCCCGACTCCTGCCCCACCCTCACCCGCGGCCACTACGCCTGGGACTACGGCGACTCCGCCGGGCTGACCCCCATGATGGCCATGTACACCCTGGGCCACGACTTCATGCCGCCGGGGATCCACGCCGGCGGCCTGCGCTACCACGGCGACAGCCCGCTGGTCTCCCGCCTGCACCGGGACGGCATCATCGAGGCGGTGGCCGTGCCCCAGCTCGGCACCTTCGAGGCCGGGGTGACCTTCGCCCGCAGCGAGGGGATCATCCCCGCCCCCGAGTCCTGCCACGCCATCCGTGCGGCCATCGACGAGGCCGAGGCCTGCACGGCCAGCGGCGAGGAGAAGACGCTCTTCATCAACCTCTCCGGCCACGGCCACTTCGACATGACCTCCTATGACCGCTACTTCCGCGGTGAGCTGGAGGACTACGCCTACCCCGAGGCGGCGATCCACCGCGCCCTGGAGGGGCTGGATCGGGCGGAGTAGGCCGCGGTCGGAGGCCTCAGCAGGCGAAGTCGAAGGGGTGCCAGGGCGGCCGGGCCGGGTAGCGCCATTGCGTCCGGCCCGCCAGCCAGTCCCGGGCGCCCAGGGCGGCGGCGCAGGCGGCCACGTCGTGGTCGGAGTCCGTGGCCGTCGGGTCCAGGCCGTCGACGCCGTACTCCCCCAGCCACCGCAGGAGTTCGCCCCGGGCGATGGGGTCCGTGGCGAAGCCCCGGATGGCCGCCAGCGGCGCGCCGCGCAGGCAGAGGGTGGCACCGGGGTGGACCTCCACGATGCGAACATTGTGGATACCCGACAGGACCCGAGATAGCACCACTCCCCTGAGGGTCAGGTAGGTCATCCGGGTGAACGTGGGCGCCATCACCGAGCCCGGATGCATCCCGTGTTCCTGGATGACCCGGCGCAGCTCGGCATCGGCCTCCCGCTGCCCGCCCCCCGGTTGGTAGGAGAGCGGCGCATCGATCCCCACCACCACCGATGCTACCTCCGCCAGTTCGGCCACCCGGGCGCGCATCCCCTCGTCGGAGCCGTCGCACCCGGCCGGTATGCGACCCATCCCGCCGCCATCCGAGGTGAAGAGCGCCACTCCGGTGCGCTCCGGCGCCGCCGGGCCGGCGAGGTCGATGCCCAGGAGGTAGTGTTCCGGTGGCTGGCTCATGGGGCCAGCGTACCACCCATCCGGCGGGAGGAACGGCGCTGACTTGCGGTGTTCCGATGTACCGTCTACCGTTACACCATGATTCGGAGTTTTAGGGACAAGGCTCTGGAGCGTTGCTGGCGCAAGGGACGGTGCAATCGGATTCCGGCGGATCTGCGCCGGCGGGTCCTGATGAAGCTGGATTCCCTCGAGGCCGCGACCACGGTGGATGACCTGGCCAACCCGCCCGGCAATCATCTGCATACCCTGGCCGGCAAGGAATACGAGGGGTTCTGGGCCATCGCCGTGAATGGACCGTGGCGCCTGATCTTCCGGTTCGAGGCCGGTGACGCCTACGAGGTACAGCTACAGCAGTATCATTAGAAGCCAAGCTTTCGAGTGGCAGCCATGAATATCGATGAGCGCAAGCCCTTTCCGCCCGGGGCGATCCTGGCCGAGGAGTTCCTGGAACCTGCTGGCCTGACCCAGGGCGAATTGGCCGAACGGATGGGCGTTCCCCGGCGGCGGGTCAACGAGGTCATCCGCAACCGTCGGACCATCACCCCGGATACGGCTATCCGTCTGGCCCGGGTCTTCGAGGTCAGCCCCGAGTACTGGCTGAACCTGCAGATGCGCTACGACCTCTGGAACCAGCTCCACGAGCCGGGCGCGCGGGCGGAGTATGACTCCATCCAGCCTACGGTCGCGTGATTGCATCCGGCCCGAGGTTTGCGCAGGGAGGGCGCGCAGGACCTCCGGTGTCTCCAGCGGCCTGGTGGTGTATCCCGAGAGGTGCGCGGACGTTCTCAAAAAAAGGCGAATTTTGAGCACCTGAAGTCGCGTCTGCTCAGAGAGACGGCCTGTCTGAACATCCCGGACCTCGAGCGAGGCCCCTCAGCGCGGCGAGGACTCCCACGCCAGCCCGCGG
>JBKGYA010000224.1:0-3038 GCA_046546335.1 Thiohalospira sp.
TGACGGGGCTGCGGGCTAGGCGCCCGCCTTCCCGCCGGGCGGGTTCTCACCCCGGCTGATCCGGCGCAGCAATCGATCCAGGGCGCGCGTGGTCAGCAGCCGCCGGGCCAGTCCCAGGATCCGGGTGGCGTGGGTGACGGCGTAGCGCGGCCGGGGGCGGCGGCTCTCCAGGGCGTGGCGCAGCGCCTTTTCCACCGCCTCCGGCCCAAGGGTAAAGGGGGCCTCGCCGGTACTCTCCAGGCGCGCCTCCACCGCCGCGTAGGTCGCCCGGAAGGGGCTCTTCTCCCGGTCGATGTGGTTGCGGAAGTTGGCCAGGGCGTTCTCCCGGAAGCGGCTGCGGATGGGGCCGGGCTCGATGAGGCTGACGTGGATCCCCGTCCCGGCCAGCTCCAGCCGCAGGGTGTCGGCCATCCCCTCCAGGGCGAACTTGCTGGCGTTGTAGGCGCCGCGGAAGGGCAGCGCCACCAGCCCCAGGACGGAGCTGTCGAAGACGATGCGCCCGTGGCCCTGCTCGCGCATCAGCGGCAGGAGCCGGTTGTTGAGCTCCACGGTGCCGAAGAGGTTGGTCTCGAAGCTCGCCCGCAGCCGCTCCCGGGTCAGGTCCTCCACCGCCCCCGGCTGGCCGAAGGCGGCGTTGTGGAAGACCGCATCCAGGCGGCCGTCGGTGGCCTCGGCCACTCGCTCCACGGCGGCAGCGATGCTGGCGGGATTGTCCAGGTCCAGGGGCAGGGCGTCGTCCAGCCCCTCGGCCCGGAGGCGCTCCACGTCGTCCGGGGCGCGGGCCGAGGCGAAGACCCGCCAGCCCTCGGCGGCCAGGGCGTGGGCGCAGTGGTAGCCGATGCCGGAGGAGCAGCCGGTGATGAGGATGGTGCGGTCCATGGTCGTTCCTCCCGGGGTCGGTCCGGCTCAGGCGAGCAGGACGGCGATGATGCCGGTGATGAAGATCCCGTCGAAGGTGCCGGCCCCGCCGATGGAGGCGATGGGCGAGCCGAGCTTGCGCACGTCCTTGATGCGCAGCAGGTCGGCGCCCACCAGCACCCCCAGGGTGCCGCCCACGTAGGCCAGGGCGGGGCTGTGCTCCGGGCTGATGGCGATGGCGGCCAGGGCCGCCGCCAGCGGCGCCACCAGGATGGGCATGCCGATGCCCAGCCCCCGCACCGGCCGGCTGGCGACGTAGCTCACGACGGAGACCAGGGCGATGGCCAGCAGGTATTCCAGCGCCCCGGCGCCGGCGTGCTGGATGAGGTAGACCGAGAAGGTCAGCGGCAGCAGGCAGCCGCCCAGGTTCACGGCGATGGTGGTGCGGCCGTCGAACTTCTCCGGGTCGTGGCGCAGCAGGCCGGGCAGGGGCGAGGGCGGCGGCTCCGCCGGCTGCTCCGCCTGGATGCGGAAGAGCGGCACATTGATCAACGATCCCAGCAGGGAGGCCAGCAGCAGGGTCACGCCCCCCTCGGGCGCCAGGCCGAGCTTGTGGAAGGCCAGCTGCAGCGCCCCGACCTGGATCAGGGCGAAGAGGAAGGCCAGCCCGAACAGGGCGACGAGGAAGGGAAGGCCGGGCACAGGGCCTCAGTCGCTGGTGTTGTAGGTGAAGGAGCGGACCACGCCGTCGTCGTCGAAGCGGATCACTAGGTCCGTCATGTCGCTGGCACCGAAGGCGGACCACTGGTAGTGGCCGTAGCTCCAGGTGGGGTCGCCGTCCTCGCTGCCGGTGCGCCAGGGCTCGCCGAAGCGCTCCCGGACGTCGCTGCGGGTGGTCTCGCCCACCGTCAGCCCCTCCACCTCGTCGTCGGGGAAGGGCTGGCCCACGGTGGCGCAGCCGGTGAGGGTCAGGACTCCGGCGGTAAGCAGCAGGGTACGGCGCATGGTATTCCTCCCGGGTGAACAGGTGCCCTCATGGTAGTAGCGCCCGCCGGTCGGCCGCCAGCGCCGGGGGCTATTCGGCCTCGTCGGCGAGGAAGAGGGCGGGGTCCACCCGGGCGTCGTTGAGGCTGACGCTCCAGTGGAGGTGGGCGTCGGTGACGCGGCCGGTCTCGCCCACGGTACCGAGGCGGTCGCCGGTGGCCACCCGATCGCCGGGCTCCACGTCGATGGAGTCCAGGTGGCAGTAGAGGGTCACCACGCCCCGGCCGTGGTCGACGAAGACGGTGCGGCCGTTGAAGTAGTAGTCCCCGGTCTCGATGACCTCGCCGGCCGCGGGGGCCACCACGGACGTGCCGGTGGCGGCGGCGATGTCCATGCCGCTGTGGGGGGAGCGGGGCTCGCCGTTGAGGATCCGCTTCAGTCCGAAGGAGCTGCTGCGCTCACCCTCCACCGGGGGCCGGAATTCGGGGACCGGGCTCTGCTCCGAGAAGTGGCGGTAGGCACCCTTGATCTCGCGGTGGTCGCGCCGGATGCGCTTCATCTGCTCGGCGTTGGGGCTGACCATCTCGTCGTCGTCGAACTCCAGCCGCTGCACCGGGTACTCCTTGGCGGCAACCCGGAAGGTGCGATCCTCGCCCCCGTCGACCCTCACTCGGTGCTCCCCGGTCTCCGCCTCCAGCGGGATCCCCACTACCGCCTGCCAGCCCTCGCCGTTGCGGCGCACCCAGACGGAGCGGTCGCGGTAGGTCGCCTCCGGGCGCGTATCGGCCTCGCCCAGGTCCACGAGGGCAACGCCGCCGGGGACCCGGGACTCCTCCAGGGCGATGGCGGGGCCGGCCAGCAGGGCGAGGGCGAGGAGGCTACTGATCCAGGCTGTCGGGCGCATTTTCGATCTCGATGACGTCCAGTTTGAGGGCGTTGCCGGCCCGGTCCAGGCGGCCGTGCAGCCGGGTCCCGGGCGGGGCGTCGGTGGTATTCCGGACCAGGCCGCCGTCCGCCTCGCGCTGGAGCAGGGCGAAGCCGCGATCCAGCGGCCCCAGGGGGCTGGCGGCCTGGAGCCGCCCCATGGTCAGCTGCAGCCGCTGGCGGCGGCGTTCTGACTCGTGCGCCATGGCGCGCTCCAGGCGCTGGCGCAGCTCCGCGGTCCGCTGGCGCTGGCGCCGTAGCTCCCGGCGGGG
>JBKGYA010000225.1:0-3014 GCA_046546335.1 Thiohalospira sp.
CGCCGGGGCGCGGAAGTGGTTGGAGGGGCCACCGCTGGTGGGCCTGCGCCGCATCGTCGTCGCGCCTCCCTAGCCCCGGGCCCCGCCGGAGTAGGTCACCGCCGCACCCTTGTCGGTGGTGCCACTACTCCCGGTCACGGGGCTGTCGGGCAGCGGGACCTCCTCGTTGCGCTTGGGCTCCCGCTGCATGGGCATCACGCTGCCCGCCGGACCGCGCCAGCTGGGATTGCGCCGGCTCGGCGTACCCTCGGTCCCGGTCACGCGCTCCCCGCGATCCCAGTCGTCGCCGGTGATGGACGGCCCGCTGCCCGAGCCCTCGCCGGTGACGCGGCTGGCCTGCTCCGCCGCCGCCCGGGCGGCGGGCGCCGGATCCGGGGTGTAGCTGAACCCGGAGCGGCCCTCGTGCCGGGCGTTCTCGGTCCCGGTCACCTTCCCCTCGGCCATGCCGAAGGGACCGGTGATCCCGCTGCCGCCCTCGTAGCGGCTCCCGGTCACCGCCGACGAGCGCCGGGGTGCGGTGGCCGCCGGCGGCTCCGCGGCCGGCGCGGGGGCCGGGGCCACGACACCCCCCAGGCTCTGGGGGTAATCGGGGCTGTCCAGCCTTGCCGGCTCGGCGCGGCAGGCCTCGGCGAACTGCTCCTGGCCGACGTAGGGCGTCCCGGTGGGCGCCTGACAGGCGCCGTCGTCGGCACCGGTCATGGTCCCGTTAACCCCCGGCTGCTGGCCGGTGATGTCGTGGGCCGGCGTGGCATGGCGCTGCGGCTGCCGGACGGCGACCTCCGCCTGCTCCTCGGGGGCGCAGTAGCTGCGGTACTCCTCGGCCCCCATGTAGGGCGTCCCGGTCACGGCCTGGCAGGTCCCCGGCTCGTTACCGGTGACCGGACCGCCGCGGCCGGAGCGGGCACCGGAGACGGCGAGGCCGCCGCCGGTGGCCGACAAGTGGGTCGCCGGAGCCTGCCGAGGCGGCTCGGTCCCGCAGACCTCCTGGTACTGCTCCCGACCGACGTAGTCGTTGCCGGTGACGTTGCGGCAGCTCCCCGGCTCATCGCCGGTCACCCGCTCGCTCCGCCCCACGCGGGAGCCGGTGATCCCGCCACCCCGGAGGGTGGTGGCCTGCTCGACCTTGGTCGGGGCCCGCCCCTGCTCCTCGGTGGCCCGGCGCAGGTACTGGGTGCCGGTCACGGACCGGCCGACCCCGCGCTCGTCCCCGGTAACCCGGGGGGAGCGGCCGGGGAAGTCCCCGGTGACCCGCTCGCCGGCGAGGGTCGTATCCTCACCGGTAAGCTCCGGACCCGGCTGCGGGGCGGTCCCGCACCAGCCCTGGAACTGCTCCGTGCCCAGGTACTCGGTGCCGGTGACGGACTTACAGGTGCCCGGCTCATTACCGGTGACCCGCTCGCCGCGACCCACCTCGTTGCCGGTCACCCGACCGCCGTGGCCGGTCCGGCTGACGCCGGAGCGCATGGGCGCCGGCGCCGGCTCGGTGGCACACAGGTCCCGGAAGAGGTCGGCGGAGAGGTACTCGGTCCCCGTCACGCCGCGGCAGGCGCCCGCCTCCCAGCCGGTCATGTCGGCATCGGGACTCGCCTGGGTCCCGGTGACCTCCTGGCCGTGGCTGGTCTCGCTGGCGCCCACCTTCCAGGGGGCGTCGGAGGAACCACCACCGCGGCGCGCCTCGATCATCTTCCGCCGACGGCTGGTGGAGTCCTCGCCGCTGCGACCCCGGGCGCCGTTCTTCGCCTGCTCCGCCCGGGCCCGCCGGGCGATCTCGCGCCCGGACATGTCGGGGTTGGACTGGCGGGCCACCTGGGCGGCCGAGAGGCAGCCACTGGTCTCGGCGGCCTTGCCGCGATCGGCGAGCGCCCGCCGGCGGGCACGGGCCTGGAGATGGCCCGAGGACTTCTCGCAGTGGCCGTTGCGCCGGCGGCGGCTGCTACCGGGCGGGCAGGCCTCGCCCTCCGGGCCGGTGGCCTCCTCCGTCGAGGGCGCCGTCTCCGGCGTCTCCTCCGCGGCAGGCTCCGGCTCCGCCCGGTGGCTCTCGACCCGGCTCCGCTCGGTCTTTTTCAGCGCCGCCTTGCCCTGATGGGCCATGGCACGACGCCGTTCCCGGGCCGAGGTGCGGGCGTCACCGCCCCCCTGGGCACCGGCACTCTGGCCGCTGCCCCTAGAGGCCGCCGCGCCGGACACACCGCCCGTGGTCGAGGGACTGGCCGAGCCCTTGAGCTCCGCCTTGCCGCCCCGCGCCTGCGCCTCGCGCCGTGCCCGGGCGGCTGCCCGCGCACTCCTCTCTGTCGTATCAGCCCTGGCCATTGCTCTGCCTCCCGTGACGGAGGGGGGTCGGCCCCCTCAACCGCGCCCCTGGTAGACCACGAAGGCGGTACCCAGGCTCTGGGTGTAGTCGTCGAAGCCCACCAGTCGGACGTGATCCTCCGGGTAGGCGCGATGGCACGCCTCCAGCTCCTCGAGGACGGACGCCGTGTCATTGACGCCGAACATCGGCAGCTTCCACAGGGTCCAGTAGTGGCCACCGGCCTCGGCGGGGTGCTCGTGCTCGATCCCCGGGACCCAGCCCTGGTCGATGATGTAGGCGACCATGTCGTGCATCTCGTCCCAGGTCAGCGGCTTCAGGAAGCCGAAGGTCTCCTGCGTGATCCGGCTGCGATAGTCGCCCATTTCTTTGAAATCCGGCATGTCTTCTTCTCCGTTGCGTGAATCGGAAGGGCTCGGAAAACGGGGCTAGGCCGTATCGAGCTTGTCGACGGTGTCGTACTCGAACTTGATCTCCTTCCAGGTCTCCAGGGCGATCTTGAGTTCGGGGCTCTGCTGGGCAGCATCCATGAGGATCTCCTTGCCCTCCTTCTCGATCTCGCGACCCTGGTTGCGCGCCTTCACGCACGCCTCGACGGCGGCGCGGTTGGCGGCGGCGCCGGCGGCGTTGCCCCACGGATGGCCCTGGGTACCGCCGCCGAACTGCAGGACGGAGTCGTCGCCGAAGATGGAGACCAGCGCCGGCA
>JBKGYA010000226.1:0-2978 GCA_046546335.1 Thiohalospira sp.
TCCCCAACGCCAAGCTCTACGGCCGCGGCCACCAGTCGGTCTACGGCCTCATGGCCGGCATGGCCGCCATGGCGCTGCTGCTGAACCTGGCCGGCTGAGCGCAGGGCCGGGGCCAGGGCGTCCGCGTACTTGGTCCGAAAAGGACTCGCGGTCGGTGCAGGTCCCGGATACCCGATCGTCGGCAGCAGGGATGCTGCCGTCGAGCCGACAGGGACGTCTTCACGGCGTATCGGGTATCCGGGACCTGGACCGGCCGCCCCGAGTAGACGCACGCCCCGGGGTCGGGCGTCTATACCGGCCCCCGGCGCTGACGTACAATGCGCCCCTTTGAAACGGGGTCTTCCAGGGAGCAAACGGCATGAACGTGACGATCTTCGGCTCGGGCTACGTGGGGCTGGTCACCGGCACCTGCCTCGCCGAGATGGGTAACGACGTGGTCTGCGTGGACGTGGACCAGCGCAAGATCGAGATGCTCGAGCGCGGCGAGATCCCCATCTACGAGCCGGGCCTGGAGTCCATGGTCCACGAGAACACCGCCGCCGGCCGCCTGCGCTTCACCACCGATATCGCCGACGGCGTGGCCCACGGCCTGTTCCAGTTCATCGCCGTGGGGACCCCGCCGGACGAGGACGGCTCCGCCGACCTCCAGTACGTCCTCGCCGTGGCCCGCTCCATCGGCGAGCACATGGAGGACTACAAGGTCATCATCGACAAGTCCACGGTCCCGGTGGGTACCGCCGACCGGGTGCGCGAGGCCGTTTCCGAGACCCTGACCCGCCGCGGGGCCGAGGTGGAATTCGACGTGGTCTCCAACCCCGAATTCCTCAAGGAAGGCGCGGCCATCGACGACTTCATGAAGCCGGACCGGGTCATCGTCGGCACCGACAACCCCCGGACCACCGAGCTCCTGCGCGCCCTCTACGCCCCCTTCAACCGCAACCACGACCGGCTCATCGCCATGGACATCCGCTCGGCGGAGCTGACCAAGTACGCCGCCAACGCCATGCTGGCGACCAAGATCAGCTTCATGAACGAGCTCTCCAACCTGGCGGACCGGCTGGGCGCCGATATCGAGGCGGTGCGCAACGGCATCGGCTCCGACCCGCGGATCGGCTACTCCTTCATCTACCCCGGCGCCGGCTACGGCGGCTCCTGCTTCCCCAAGGACGTCAAGGCGCTGGAGCGCACCGCCCGGGACGTGGGCTACGAGGCCGAACTCCTGAGCGCCGTGGAGGCAGTGAACGACCGCCAGAAATCGGTCCTCTTCAACAAGCTCCACGCCCACTTCGGCGGCGCCCTGGCCGGGAAGACCATCGCCCTCTGGGGGCTGGCCTTCAAGCCCAACACCGACGACATGCGCGAGGCCCCCGCCCGGGTCCTCATGGAGTCGCTGTGGCAGGCCGGCGCCCGGGTTCGAGCCTTCGACCCCGAGGCCATGGAGGAGA
Organism: Thiohalospira sp.; assembly: GCA_046546335.1. GTDB lineage: Bacteria > Pseudomonadota > Gammaproteobacteria > Thiohalospirales > Thiohalospiraceae > Thiohalospira. The sequence continues at coordinate 1,446 of JBKGYA010000226.1, forward strand.
CCCACCGGATCTATGGCGACCGCGACGACCTGGAGCTGGTGGAGGGGCCGGAGGCCGCCCTGGAGGGGGCCGATGCCCTGGTGGTCATCACCGAGTGGCACCCCTTCCGCAGCCCCGACTTCGCGCTGGTGAAGGAGCACCTCAAGCAGCCGGTGGTCTTCGACGGTCGCAACATCTACGACCCCGACTACATGGCCGGCCAGGGCTTCACCTACTACGCCATCGGCCGGCCGCCGGTGGGCGACGCCGTCACCGACCGCCGCGCCGGCTGACCGGGCCCCGGACTACTCCACCAGTCCCCAGCTCGCCGGCGTCCCCCGGCTGATGGCCCGGCGGGCCCGGCGGCCCAGGAAGGCGGCGCGCTCCGCCGGCGGGGCGCCATATCCCGGGCGGATGGCGCGGATGTGGTCCTCGGTAATGGTCTCGCCGGCGGCCACATCGGCGACGAAGTAGAGGGAGCGGCGGAAGACGGCGCTCCCCTGCTCCGAGGGGGTACGGTCGTAGTTCACCTCGCCCAGCGCCTGCCACGCCGTCCAGGCGTCCCGACACAGGGCCGCCAGCTCCACCGGCTCCAGGGAGAAGTCGTCATCCGGCCCGCCGCCGGCGCGATCCAGGGTGAAGTGCTTCTCCACGATGGTCGCCCCCAGCGCCACGGCGGCGATGGCGGTGGTATTGTCCCGGGTATGGTCGGAGAGGCCGGCCGCCACGGAGAAGCGCCGGGCCAGGTCCGGCAGGGTCCGCAGATTGTATTCCGCCGGCTCCGCCGGGTAGGCGCTGACGCAGTGGAGCAGGGCCAGGTGGTTACACCCCGCCTCCCGCGCGGTCGCCACCGCGGTGGCGATCTCCTCGGCATCCGCCATCCCGGTGGAGAGGATGACCGGCTTGCCGGTGGCCGCCACGCGCCGGATGAGCTCCAGGTCCACCGCCTCGAAGGAGGCGATCTTGTAGGCGGGGCAGTCCAGCCCCTCCAGGAAATCCACCGCCGTGGCGTCGAAGGGCGAGGAGAAGGCGATGAGCCCCCGCTCGCGGGCGCGCCGGAAGAGCGGCTCGTGCCACTCCCACGGCGTGTGGGCCCGCTCGTAGAGCCGGTAGAGGCTCTCCCCCGCCCAGCGCCCCTCCTGGATAAAGAAGTCCGGACGGTCCACATCCAGGGTCATGGTATCCGGCCGGTAGGTCTGGAGCTTGACGGCATCGGCGCCCGCCTCGGCGGCGGCATCCACGATGGTCAGGGCCCGCTCCAGGCTGCCATCGTGGTTGGCCGAGAGTTCCGCCACCATCAGGGGCGGGTGGCCATTCCCGATGGGTCGGCCCGCGATGCTCATGGCGGTATGGGTTCGCAAGGGAACTCCTCCCGGCTTCCTTGGCCGACGTGGGGACTGGGCGCGCAGTATCCGGACCGCAGCGGCGATGTCAAATCGCCGACCATCCCGGGCAGGGCATCCGCATACCTGGTCCGAAAAGGTTTCGCGGTCGTTGGAAGTCCCTGATACCCGATCGTCGGCAGCAGGGATGCTGCCGTCGAGCCGACAGGGA
>JBKGYA010000227.1:0-2964 GCA_046546335.1 Thiohalospira sp.
AGGAGGATCGGGCCGAGGAGAGCGAGGCCGAGGGCGTGGTCGCCACGCTGCGTAAGCTGGTGGAGGCCGGCGATCACGACGCCGCATTGCGCGTGGCCCGGGAGCACCGGTCCGAGCACATGGGGGAGCCGGAGTTCGATTTCTGGTACGCCCTGGCCGCCATGGAGGCCGGTGATCCCAATCAGGGGGTCTTCGCCCTGGAGCGGGTGCTCACCGTCCACCCGGAATCCCGGCGCGCACGGCTGGAGCTGGCGCGCGCCCACTTCCGGCTGGGGGACTTCGGCCGCGCCCGCAGCGAGTTCCGGCGGGTTCTGGAGAGCGAACCGCCGCCGCTGGTGGCCCAGCGGATCCGCGCCCACCTGGAGGCCATGGACCGGCGGGAGGCGCAGGGACAGCCGAACTGGTCGGGGTGGGTGGAGGCCGGTCTGGGCCATGATACCAACGTGAAGAGCGGACCCGACGAGTTTCTCCTGGGACCCTTTCGACTGGCCGATGCCGAGGCCGACGGCGACCACTACGCCAACCTGGGCGCCGGTGCGCGCGGCCGGGTGCCCACGGGGGAGGGGCAGGCCCTCTACGGCCGGGCGGAGGTGGGGGCGGTGCGCCACCCGGACCTGAGCGACTTCGACAACACCGTGCTCGACGCCGCCGGGGGCTACCAGTGGACCGAGGAGCGCTACCGCATCCGCACCGGCCTGGAGGCGGGGAGCTACCGGCTGGGCGGCGACCGCTATCAGGACCGCTTCGGCCTGGCCGCCAGCGGCCGCTATCGCGCCCCCGAGGGGTGGGGGGCCGGTGGTTTCCTCCGCCTGCGCCGGCTGGACTACACCGACAGCGACAGCCGCGACAGCCGCTTCGGCCTCATGGGGGTCACCGGCGAGCAGTCCCTGCCGGTGGCCTGGAGTCCCCGCTTCGCCACCAGCCTCCTCTTCGGGGCGGAGCGGCCCATCGAGGATTCGGAGGGTGCCCGGGCGCGGGCCCACCGCGACCTCCACGGCCTCAACCTCGCCCTCACCCTGCGTCCCCGCGGCGATCTCGTGGCCCGGTTGGGGCTGCGGGCCCTGATGAGCGAGTACGACGAGGGGGAAACGCTGCTGGTACAGCTCCCGGCCCGGGACGAGACTCTGAATAGTGCCGATCTGCGGCTGCACTGGGAGCCGGCGCCCCGCTGGCGGGTGACCGCCTCCATCCGCTACAGCGCCAACGACTCCAACGTCGACATCTACGAGTACCGGCGTACTCGCTACGAGGTCGCAGTGCGTTACACTCTCCAGTAGGAATCGTCCCGAGAACCGGCCAGGGAGCGGCCTGCGCAGCCATCCACAACGCGGAGGACCCCATGGTCGAGACACTGGCGCAGCCCGACGAGGCCCCTGCCAGCCAGGCCACGCTCCTGGAACGGGTGGAGCGGCTCTCCGAGATCGGCATCGCCCTCTCCCGGGAGCGGGATACCGATCGCCTCCTGGAGACCATCCTGGAGGGCGCCAAGGCGCTCACCCGCGCCGATGCCGGCACCCTCTACCTGCGCCAGGGAGACGAGCTGGTCTTCTCCACCGTGCGCAATGACACCCTGGGATTCCGGCTGGGGGGAACGGCGGGGCCGGCGCCGGATTTCCCGCCGTTGCCGCTGCATGTCGACGGCAAGCCCAACCGGCACAATGTCGCTGCCTGGGCCGCCATCAGCGGGGAGACAGTGAACATCGCCGACGCCTACGCCACCGAGGACTTCGACTTCTCCGGGACCCGGGCCGTGGACGAGCGCACCGGCTACCGCTCCACCTCCTTCCTCACCGTGCCGCTGACCAACCACGAGGAGGAGGTGGTGGGCGTCCTCCAGCTCATCAACGCCCTGGACGAGAAGGGGGGCGTCATCCCCTTCGGCCCCGAGGAGCAGCGCCTGACCGAGTCCCTGGCCTCCCAGGCGGGGGTGGCGCTCACCCAGAAGCAGCTCATCGACGATCAGCGGCGGCTGTTCGAGTCCTTCGTGGAGGTCATCGCCAACGCCATCGACCACAAGTCCAAGCACACCAGCGGCCACTGCCAGCGGGTGCCGCAGCTGACCATGATGATCGCCGAGGCGGCCAACCGGGCCGAGCAGGGCCCCCTGGCCGACTTCGCCATGGACGAGGACGAGCTCTACGAGCTGAAGATCGCCGGCTGGATGCACGACTGCGGCAAGGTGACCACGCCGGAGCCGGTCATCGACAAGGCGACCAAGCTCGACGGCATGTTCGATCGCATCGATGCCGTGGATGCCCGGTTCGAGGTGGTCCGGCGTGATGCCGAGATCGCCGCCCTGCGCCGCCGCCTGGCCGCGGCCGGGCTCGACGACCGTCCGGATGCCGAAGGGGAGGCGGCGGTGGCCGCCGTGGACGAGGACCGCGCCTTCGTCCGGCGCCACAACACCGGCGGCGAGTTCATGGACCCCGAAGACCAGCAGCGGATCCACGACATCGCCGAGCGCTACCGCCTGACCCTGGCCGGGGAGGAGCGGTCCGTCCTCGACGAGGACGAGGTCTACAACCTCACCATCGCCAAGGGGACGCTCACCCCCGAGGAGCGCAAGACCATCCAGGACCACATCGTGGTCACCATCGAGATGCTGGAGGCGCTGCCCTACCCGCGCCACCTCCAGCGGGTGCCGGAGCTCGCCGGCGGCCACCACGAGCGCATGGACGGCCAGGGCTACCCGCGCGGGCTTACCGGCGACCAGATGCTGCCCGGTGCCCGGATGATGGCCATCGCCGACATCTTCGAGGCGCTCACGGCCCCGGACCGGCCCTACAAGCGGCCCAACACCCTCACCGAGTCCCTGACCATCCTCGGCCGCATGGCCGGCGAGGGCCACCTGGACCCGGACCTCTTCGACACCTTCATCCGCGAGGGGGTCTACCTCGATTACGCCCGGCAGTTCCTCAAACCGGAGCAGATGGACGAGGTGGACGTGAACGCCATCCCCAACTA
>JBKGYA010000228.1:0-2944 GCA_046546335.1 Thiohalospira sp.
GCCCGGGTGCTGCGGATCTACGTCGAGGCAGAGAGTCGGGAAGCGGCGCGGCACCTGCGCGACCGGGTCGCCGCCCAGGCGGCGGCCACCTGGAGCGAGTGACCGGCGCGAGGGGACCTTCAGATCACCTTCGAGTGGCGGCCCTCGGCCCGCTCCAGGTAGGCATCGAAGACCATGCAGATGTTGCGAATGAGCAGCTTGCCCGGCTCGCGCACCCGCAGGATGGCCCCCTCGCGCTCCACCAGCCCGTCGGCGGCCATGGGCTCCAGGGCCGCCCGCTCGGCGGCGAAGTAGTCATCGAAGTCGATCCCCCACTCCGCCGAGACCCGCGCGGTATCCAGCCGGAAGTGGCAGATGAGGTCGGTGATCACCGCCCGGCGCAGACGGTCATCGAAGGTGAGCTCCAGCCCGCGAAAGACCGGTAGCCGGCCGGCATCCAGCGCGGCGTAGTAGTCGTCCAGCTCGCGCACATTCTGGCTGTAGGTATTGCCCACCTGGCCGATCCCGGTGGCGCCGATGGCGACCAGATCGCAGGTGGCGTGGGTGGAGTAGCCCTGGAAGTTGCGGTGCAGCGTCCCCTCCCGCTGGGCGCGGGCCAGTTCGTCGTCGGGCCGGGCGAAGTGGTCCATGCCGATGTAGACGTAGCCGGCCGCGGTGAGCCGGTCGATGGTCTCGTGGAGGATGGCCAGCTTCTCCTGCGGGCCGGGCAGGTCCTCGTCCCGGATCCGCCGCTGGGGCTTGAAGTAGTGCGGCATGTGGGCGTAGTTGAAGACCGCGATCCGGTCGGGGGCCGCCGCGATGATCCGGTCCAGGGTCCGGGCGAAGCGCTGCCGGTCCTGGAAGGGCAGGCCGTACATCAGATCGACGCTCACCGAGCGAAAGCCCTCGGCGCGGGCGGTATCCAGGGCGCCGAAGGTATCGCGATCCGGCTGGACCCGGTTCACCGCCTTCTGGACGTCGGGATCCAGGTCCTGGATCCCGATGCTCAGCCGGTTGAAGCCGAGCTGGCGCAGGAGGTGGAGGGTGTCGTTCCCCACCTCCCGCGGGTCGATCTCCAGGGCGTACTCGCCGGTGTCATCATCCCGCAGCCGGAACTGGCGGGCCGTGGCCTCGACGAGCCGCTCCATCTCGCCGTGGGAGAGGAAGGTCGGCGTGCCGCCGCCCCAGTGCATCTGGTCCACCGGCCGGTGGCCGTCGAAGAGTTCCCCCTGCAGGGCCAGCTCCCGCTCCACCCGGTCCAGGTAGGCGCCAGCGCGGCTGCGGTCCTTGGTGACCACCTTGTTGCAGGCGCAGTAGAAGCAGACGGTGTCACAAAAGGGGATGTGCACGTAGAGGGAGAGCGGCGCCCCGCCGGCGTTGGTCGCCTCGGCCGCCGCGCGGTACTCCGCCTCGCCGAAGCCCTCGTGGAACTGCACCGCGGTGGGATAGGAGGTATACCGCGGCCCCGAGGTGTCGTAGCGGCGGATGAGATCCTCGTTGAACAGGACGTCGGTCATGGGCCCTCCTGCGGATGCTGCGCGCAGTCTGGTGGAAGGGGGCGCCTGTGTCCCTGACCGGGATCAAGCCCCACCGGGATTACCTGATCGGGTTACGGGCGCTCAGGCCGCCTCCAGCTCCTCCCGGGTGACGGCGAAGACGCCCTCCCCGCCGCGCTCGAAGGCGAGCCAGGTAACCGGCAGATGGGGCCAGCGGCGGGCCAGCGCCGGGGCGCTCGCCCCCACCTCCACCACCAGCAGGCCGCCGGGGTTCAGGTGGTCGGTCACCTCGTCCAGGATCTCGGCGACCACGTCCAGGCCGTCGTAGCCGGCGGCCAGGGCGTGGGCCGGCTCGTGGCGGAACTCCGGCGGGAGGTTGGCCATGGCCTCGGCATCCACGTAGGGGGGGTTGGTGACAATGAGGTCGTAGGTCGCCCCCTCCAGGCCGCGGAAGATATCCGCCTGAATGGCGCGGACCTGCCCCTCCAGGCCGTGGCGGCGGATGTTCTCCTCCGCCACCTCCAGCGCCCCGGCATCGATGTCGGTGGCATCCACCAGCGCCTGGGGGAAGGCGTAGGCGCAGGCGATCCCGATGCAGCCGCCGCCGGTGCCCAGGTCCAGCACCCGCTCCACCGAATCGGAATCCAGCCAGGGCTCGAAGCGCGCCTCGATGAGCTCGGCGATGGGCGAGCGCGGCACCAGCACCCGCTCGTCGGTGTAGAACTCCAGCCCGGCGAACCAGGCCTGGTGGGTCAGGTAGGCTGCCGGTCGGCGGGTGGTGATCCGGGAGACCAGCAGCTCGTGGACCACCTCGCGCTCCGCCGGCGTGAGCGTACCGGCCAGGTAGAAGTCCGGCGTGTCCGGGGCCAGGTTGAGGCCGTGGAGGACCAGCTGCGCCGCCTCGTCCACCGCCTCGGCGGTGCCGTGGCCGAAGTGCAGCCCCGCCTCGCGGAAGCGGCTCGCCCCCCAGCGGATCCAGTCCCGGGCGGTGGTCAGGTGGGCCAGCGCCTCCTCGTCACCGGTGACCATCGGTCCCCTCCTCGTCGCCGCTGCGCGGAGTGCCATCCAGCCGCTCGTCGTAGGGGTATCGCACGTGGCCATAGCGGATCACCAGCACGGCGATGGCGAGAAACAGGATCGCCGCCGCCACCGCCAGCATCCGCCAGCTCTCCAGATCCTTCATGTCCAGGATGAGATAGCGCGCCAGGGCCACCATGGCGATATACATGGGCAGGCGCACGGGCAGCTGGCCGGACTTCACGTAGAGCCCGACCATGGTGAGCACCTCAAGGTAGATGAAGAGCAGCAGCAGGTCGGCCAGGCGCACCTTGCGCGCCTCGACCATGACCTCGACCTCCTGGCCGATGGCCACCACCGTCGCGATGGCGATGATGGCCAGCCCGACATACTCCACCCACTCGATGGAGCGGATCCCCAGTGCCTTGCCGCGCCTCATGGACTGCTCCCCT
>JBKGYA010000229.1:0-2916 GCA_046546335.1 Thiohalospira sp.
GTGGGGGCGGTGGTGGATGCCACCCACCCCTTCGCTGCCGGGATCAGCGCCAACGCCGCGGCGGCGGCCGCCACCGTCGGTGTGCCCCTGGCCCGCCTGGAGCGCGCGGCCTGGGAGCCGGGGCCCGGTGACCACTGGATCCCGGTGCCGGACCTCGCCGCCGCCGCGGCCGCCCTGGAGCCCCTGGGGGACCGGGTGCTGGTGACCACCGGTCGCAACGAGCTCGCCCCCTTCGAGGCGGTGCCGGACAAGGCCTACCTCATCCGCACCATCGACCCGCCGGAGCCGCCTCCGGACCTGCCCCGGGCGACCTACCTCCAGGCCCGCGGCCCCTACGACGCCGAGTCCGAGGCGGCGCTCATGGCCGAGCACGCTATCCAGGTCCTGGTCACCAAGGCCAGCGGCGGCGAGGCGACCCGGGGCAAGCTGGAGGCCGCCCGGCGGCGCGGGATCCCGGTGGTCATGGTCCGCCGCCCGGCAACGCCGGCCGGTATCGACTGGCACGGCGGCGACCCGCAGGCGCTGGTGGCGTGGCTCGAGGCCCGGGCGTAGCGCCATCACTCCAGCCCCTCGTGCCAGCGCGGGGTGTAGACGCGGCGGCGGCCCTCCGGGCCGGCGAGGAACCGGCTGGTGGAGGCGCCGATGATGAGCAGGGTGCGCATGTCGGCCCATTCGGGATCCGCCTCGCCCAGGGTGGTGAGGACCAGCTGCTCCGACTCGCCCCGCCCCACGGCCGTCCCCAGGACCACCGGGGTGTCGGTCGCACGGACCTCCCGCAGGAGCTCCAGGGCGGCGCCGAGCTGCCACGGGCGGCTGCGGGAGATGGGGTTGTAGAGGGCGATGGCGAAGTCCGCCTCCGCGGCCAGCCGCAGCCGGCGCTGGATGAGCGACCACGGCTTGAGGTTGTCGGAGAGGGAGAGGGCGCAGAAGTCGTTGCCCAGGGGCGCCCCGGCGCGGGCCGCCACCGCCTGGAGGGCGGAGAGGCCGGGGACCACGCCCACGTCCACGCCGGCCCAGCGGTCGTGGTCCGCCGTCTCCAGGGCCTCCATTACCGCCGCCGCCATGGCGAAGATACCGGGGTCGCCGCCAGAGATCACCGCCACCCCGGCCCCCTCGGCGGCCAGGTCCAGGGCGTGGCGGGCGCGGGCGATCTCCTCGCGGTTGTCGCTGGCGTGGCGGCGGTGGTGGGCCGACTCCACCCGGTCCAGGTAGGGGGCGTAGCCCACCAGGTCGTCCGCCGCCTCGACCACCGCCAGCGCCTCCGGCGTGGTCCACTCCGCCGGCCCCGGCCCGATGCCGACGATCCGGATCCAGCCCGGGGCCGTCATCGCCGCTCTCCCGTGCCGGGGATGAGGATCTGGGTAAAGTAGGGCGCCGGGCTGCGCTCCACCTCGGATAGCGGCAGGACCCGCTCCCCCTCGCCGCTGGCGGCCTCCACGTACCAGGCGCGGGGGGTGAGCCCCTGCTCGTCCAGCAGCTCGGCGATGCGCGGCAGATTCGTCCCCACCTTCATGATCGCCAGCGCGTCGCCCCCCGCCAGGGCCCGGCGCAGATCGGCGGTGGGCAGGGTGCCGGGGACCACGTGGAGGATGTCGTCGCGCATGACCAGGGGGCGCGGCAGGGGGGCCGCCGCCGCCATGGTGGAGGTGACCCCGGGGGTCACGCTCACCGGGTGGCGCCCCTGCAACCGCAGCTGCAGATGCATGAAGGAGCCGTAATAGAAGGGGTCGCCCTCGTTGAGGACGGCGACGTCGTGGCCGGCGGCCAGGTGGGCGGCCACCGCCTCCGCCGATTCGTCGAAGAAGGTCTCGATGCGCTCGCGGTAGGCGGCCTCGCCGTGGGGCAGCTCGGTGGTCACCGGGTAGACCAGCGGCAGCTCCGTGGCGTCCGCCGGGATGTGGGCCTCGGCGATGGCCCGCGCCTGGCCGCGCCCGCCGCGGCGGCAGAAGTAGGCGACCACCGGGCAGTCCCGGAGCAGCCGGACCGCCTTCAGGGTCATCAGCTCCGGGTCGCCGGGGCCGACGCCGATGCCGTGGAGGCGGCCGCCCGTGGTGGATGCGGTGGTGCTGCTCATTCCGGGGCCCCTCCCAGCGCGTTCACGGCGGAGGCCGCCATGGCGCTGCCGCCCCGCCGGCCGTGGACGGTGAGCCAGGGTACGCCGGCGGCGTGGGTGGCCAGCGCCGCCTTGCTCTCCACGGCGCCGACGAAGCCCACCGGGATCGCGATGAGGGCCGCCGGCCGCGGTCCCCCCTCGGCCAGGATCTCCAGCAGCCGGAACAGCGCCGTGGGGGCGTTGCCGATGACCGCCACGGCCCCCTCCAGGCGCGGGCGCCACAGCTCCAGGGCGGCGGCGGAGCGGGTGTTGTCCAGCTCCCGGGCGAGGGCCGGCACGCGCTCGTCCCGGAGGGTGCAGATGACCTCGTTGGCCGCCGGCAGCCGGGAGCGGGTGATCCCGTGGGCGACCATCTCGCTGTCGCAGAGCAGGGGCGCGCCGGCGGCCAGGGCGTCGCCCACCGCCGTCTCCACCCCGGGGGTGAAATCGACATCGGCGGCGATGTCGGGCATGCCGCAGCCGTGGATCATGCGGACCACGGCCCCCTCCAGCCGGGGCGGGAAGCGCTCCAGGTCGGCCTCGGCGCGGATGGTGGCGAAGGATTCGCGGTAGATGGCCGCACCATCGCGCTCGTAGTCGGGGATCGCCGGTCGGTTCATGGTTTCGGTTCTCCTTGGGGATTCGGGGGGCCGCCCCGGCCGGCGCTCTCCAGGCACGCCAGGGCGTCCAGCGCCTGTCGGGGCGTCAGGCCGGCGGCCAGGGGTTCGCCGTCCCGGGCCAGGGTGTAGCGCCCCGCCTCGGCGGTGAGGGTCAGGCCGCTCTCCGGGGCGCCGCACGCCTTGGGGCAGGCCGAGACGTGGACG
>JBKGYA010000230.1:0-2856 GCA_046546335.1 Thiohalospira sp.
GAGGCCGTCGGCCTCCGCCTGCTGCAGCGTCTCCTGGACCACGGTCAGCGGCTGGCCGGTGCGGGCGGCGAAGAGCGCCGAGGGGAAGCCGTCGGCCAGGCGCAGGGCGTTCATGAGGAATTCGAAGGCGATCTCGCGCCGGCCGGGGTGGTGCTCGCCGGCCACGGCCGCCTCGCCGCCGCCGGAATCCAGCCAGGCCTGGGGGCGGCGCAGGCGCCAGTAGCGGCGGATATCGCCCGCTGCCGGGTCGGTGATCTTGCCGTGGGCGCCGGCGCCCAGCCCCAGGTAGTCGCCGTAGAGCCAGTAGTTGAGGTTGTGCTGGCACTGCCTGCCCGGTCGGGCGAAGGCGGAGACCTCGTAGTGCTCGAAGCCGGCCGCGGCCAGCCGCGCCTCGCCGGCCTCCTGGATGGCGGCCAGGTCGTCCTCGGCCGGCAGCCGCGGCGGGCGGCGGCCGAACTCCGTCCCCGGCTCCAGGGTGAGCTGGTACCAGCTCAGGTGGCCGGTCTCCAGGTCGATGGCGTCGGCCAGGTCGGCGGCGGCATCCGCCGGCGTCTGGCCCGGGAGGCCGTGCATGAGATCGAGATTGATCCGGTCGAAGCCGGCCGCGTGCGCCGCCTCTACCGCGGCCAGGGCCTCCCGGCGGCCGTGGATCCGCCCCAGCCGCTGGAGGGCATCATCCCGGAAGCTCTGGACGCCGATGGAGAGCCGGTTGACCCCGGCGCTGCGCAGCTCCGCGAAGCGGGCCGCCTCGGCGGTACCGGGGTTGGCCTCCAGGGTGATCTCGGTGGTCGGGGGTGGGTTCAGCAGGGCGCGGATCCCCGCCAGCAGATGGTCCACCGCCTCCGGGGAGAGCAGGCTCGGCGTCCCGCCTCCGATGAAGATGCTGGCGATGCCGCGCCCCCAGATGGCCGGCAGGTCGGCCTCGAGATCCCGTAGCAGGGTGTCCACGCAGGCGGTCTCCGGCAGGGGGCCGCTGTACTCGTGGGAGTTGAAGTCGCAGTAGGGGCACTTGCGCACGCACCACGGGATGTGGATGTAGAGCCCCAGGGGCGGGGCCTCGGTGAAGGTCAGCATGGCCCCATTCTACGCCGCCCGCCGGCCGCCGGCACCATGCCGAAGCCGGGGGAACAGCCGGGGGATCAGGAGGGGGCGTGATGGAGCCGGAAGAGGGCGGCGGCGGCCGCGCCCAGCGCGGCGATGGCCGTGGCCACGCCCAGGGTCAGGATGAGGCCGGAGGTGGCCGGATGGTCGGCGGGCATGCGACCGGCCACGGCGACCAGGGCGCCGCCGGTGACCAGGGTGGCGATCCCCCAGGCGGTGATACCGCAGCCATTGCCCAGCAGCAGGCGCGCCAGGCCACTACCGGTGGCCAGAGCGGCGAGGAAGACCAGCAGTGCGAAAGGGATGTAGGCGTGGATCATGGCGACCCCCGGGTCGTCGTCCTGGTTACCGGGGAGTCTGGCAGGCCGTTGATGACACAACCGTGACCCGACTCACATCCTGGCGATGTCACTCCTCCAGGGCGCTGCGCAGGGCCGCCAGGGCCCGACCGCGGTGGTTGATACGGTTCTTCTCCGTTGCCTCCAGCTCCGCGGAGGCGCAGCCCCGGTCGGGGACCCAGAAGAGGGGGTCGTAGCCGAAGCCGCCCTCGCCCCGCGGGGCCTCCAGGATGCGGCCCTCCCAGAAGCCCTGGGCGATGACGGGGGTGGGGTCCTCGGCGTGGTCCAGATAGACCAGCACGCAGACGAAGCGGGCCGTGCGCTGCGCCTCCGGTACTCCCTCCAGCTCCGCCAGCAGGCGGGCGTTGTTGGCCGCATCGTCGCCGTCCGGCCCGGCGTAGCGCGCCGAGCGCACCCCCGGCGCCCCGTTCAGGGCGTCCACCTCCAGGCCGGAGTCGTCGGCGATGGCGGCCAGACCGGTGTGGCGGGCGGCGTTGCGCGCCTTGGCCAGGGCGTTCTCGACGAAGGTGGGGTGGGGCTCCTCCGCCTCCGGGACGGCGTGGTCGCTCTGGGGCTCCACCACCAGGCCCGCCGGCTCCAGCAGGGCGGAGAGCTCGGCCACCTTGCCGCGGTTGCCGGAGGCGAGTACCGCGCGCCGGCTCATTGCGCCAGCGCCTCCTGCTGGGCCGCTACCAGGCGGGCGATCCCGCCCTCGGCCAGGTCCAGCATGGCCTCCATCTCGCTGCGGCGGAAGGGGTGGCCCTCGGCGGTGCCCTGGACCTCGATGTAGTCCCCGGCGTCGTTCATGACCACGTTCATGTCGGTCTCGGCCGTGGAGTCCTCGGCGTAGTCCAGGTCCACCACCGGCGTCCCCTGGTAGACCCCCACCGAGACCGAGGCGATGCCGTGGCGCACGGGACTGGCCGGCAGCCGCCCGGCGGCGACCTCGCAGGCCATGGCGTCTGCCAGGGCGACGAAGCCGCCGGTGATGGAGGCGGTGCGGGTGCCGCCGTCGGCCTGGATGACGTCGCAGTCGATGGTGACCGTGCGCTCGCCCAGCGCCTCCATGTCCATGCCGGCGCGCAGGGAGCGGCCGATGAGGCGCTGGATCTCCACCGTGCGCCCGCCCTGCTTGCCCCGGGCCGCCTCGCGGCCGCTGCGGGTCCCGGTGGCCCGGGGGAGCATGCCGTACTCCGCCGTGACCCAGCCGCGCCCCTGCCCGCGCAGGAAGCCGGGGACGTGGTTCTCGACGCTGGCGGTGCAGATGACGCGGGTATCCCCGAACTCCACCAGCACCGACCCCTCGGCGTGCTTGGTGAAGTTCCGGGTCAGGCGGACCTCTCGGATCTCGTCGGGCTGGCGACCGCTGGGGCGCATGGGGACCTCCTCTCGAATGGCCGGCCATTGTAACCGGCAG
>JBKGYA010000231.1:0-2832 GCA_046546335.1 Thiohalospira sp.
GCGGTATACGGCAACGACCCGGGAATGGACCACGGTGACGCCCTATCTCCACCCCTGGTTCGCCAAGAAGCGTTTCGGTGTTGCCGAACAGATCGCCCGGGAATGCCGGGAGCGGGGGCTGCCCGAGCCGGAGGTCCTGGAGGAGGGCTCGGAGTGGACAGGCCCGGACGGGCGGAGCCGCCGCCCGGTCCACTTCCACCGCTTCCGCGATACCCCCCGACGCCTTCGGCAGCCGGATACCCGGGGCCGTTTCCTCCGGCTTCGCTTCCCGGAGCCGGTGGCCGGTCCGCTGGCGCTGGGCTTCGGTTGCCATTTCGGTCTGGGCGTCTTCCTCCCGGCCGCGACGCTGGGCGACGAGGGCGAGGGGTAGGGCGGGCAGGGCTCTTCACCCGGTGGTCGAGGAGGCGATATGGAAACCGGCAACCAGCGCGAGCTACCGCTCCCCTTCCCGGAACTCAACGATGATCAGCCGCTGCTGCCGGCGCGGATGATCAACGAGTACGAGTACTGCCCCCGCCTGGCCTATCTGGAGTGGGTGCAGGGGGAGTGGAGCGATTCCGGCGACACCGTGGATGGCCGCCATGCCCATCGCCGCGTGGACCGGCCGGACAAGGGACTGCCAGCGGCGGACACGGAAGCCGAGGATCGGATCCATACCCGCTCGGTGACCCTCTCTTCCAATCGCCTGGGCCTCATCGGCAAACTCGACCTCGTGGAATCGGAGGGCGACGAGGCCACGCCCGTGGACTACAAGCGCGGCAAGCGCCCCCACGTGGAGAAGGGGGCCTATCTACCGGAGCAGGTCCAGCTCTGCGTCCAGGGTCTGCTGCTGGAGGAGCAGGGCTATCGGTGTGAGGCCGGGATCCTCTACTTCCAGGGCTCCCGCGAACGGGTCCGCATCCCCTTCGACGAGGAACTTCGGGAGCAGACCCGCTCCGATATCAACGGCCTGCGAGCCCTGGCGGACGGCGGCCGGATCCCGCCCCCGCTGGAGGACAGCCCCAAGTGCCCTCGCTGCTCCCTGGTCACCATCTGCATGCCGGACGAGATCAACAACCTCCGGCGCGGGCAGGAGGGGGTCCGCCCCCTGGCTGTCATGCGCGAAGAGGCCATGCCCCTCTATGTCCAGGCCCATCGCGCCTCCGTGCGCAAGAAGGGCGAGACCCTGGAGATCGCCATCGACGACCAGAAGGTGAAGACGGCCCGGTTGCGCGACGTCTCCCAGGTCGTGCTCATGGGCAACATCTACCTCACCACGCCCACCCTGCACGAACTCATGCGCCGGGAGATCCCGGTAACCTGGCACTCCTACGGCGGCTGGTTCCTCGGCCACACCATCGGCACCGGCCACAAGAACGTGGAGCTACGCACCGCGCAGTACCGGACCAGCTTCGACGAGGCCGCCTGTCTGCACATCGCCCGGCGGCTGGTGGCCAACAAGATCCTCAACGCCCGCACGCAGCTCCGCCGCAACCGCAAGACCGGCGATACCGACGAGCAGCGCCAGCTCCTGGAAGACCTCAACGCCGATGCCCGTGCCGCCATGGCCGCCGACAGCCGCGAGAGCCTGCTGGGGATCGAGGGCACCGCGGCCGCCCGATACTTCCGCGCCCTGCCGGACCTGATCCGGCCGCCGGATGCCGAAGGCGAGCTGGCCTTCGACTTCACCCGGCGCAACCGCAGGCCGCCGACCGATCCGGTGAATGCCCTGCTCTCCTACGCCTACTCCGTCCTCTCCCGGAGCTGGCTGGTCACGCTGGCCGCCGTCGGCCTCGATCCCTATCGCGGCTTCTACCACCAGCCGCGGTACGGCCGCCCGGCGCTGGCCCTGGACATGATGGAGCCCTTCCGGCCGCTTATTGCCGAATCGGCCGTGATGACCGCCATCAACAAGGGCCAGGTACGGCCCAGCGACTTCATCGTCGCCGCTTCCAACGTCAACCTGACCCAGGACGGCCGCAAGCGCTTCCTCGGCGTCATCGAACAGCGGCTGAGCCAGGAGATCACGCACCCCCAGTTCGGCTACCGGGCCAGCTACCGCCGGATCCTGGAGATCCAGGCCCGGCTCCTGGCCCGCCACCTCACCGGCGAACTGCCGGAATTCCCCGGTTTCGTCACCCGCTAGGAGGCCCCGTGGAGACCGCCCGGATCTACATCGTCGCCTACGACATCAGCGACCCGAAGCGCTGGCGCCGCGTCTTCAAGCTCATGAAGGGCTACGGCGACTGGCTGCAGTTGTCCGTCTTCCAGTGCCGCCTGGACCGTCAGCGCCACGCAGAACTCATAGCCACCCTGGACGGCCTCATTCACCACGACGAGGACCACATCCTCATCATGGACCTTGGCCACGCCGAGCGGGTGGAGCCCAGCGTAACCAGCCTTGGCAAGGCGACCTTCCAGCCGGTGGAGAACGACCCCATCATCGTCTAGGAGACCGCCACCACCGCCGGACGGGTTCGCCGACCCGGCGCGAGAACCCCGGTGCCGCTTGCTGGCCCGGGGATCGCTCGCGACCCGGATGCTCTTTAACAATCAGTAGGTTGCGACACGGGGGACGAGGCGATAATCTGGCTTCGCCGTCTCTCCCACCCCGAGCCGGCACCATCGCTCGCAAGGACCCTCCTGAGCCCCCGTGCAACGCGGGGAAACAACGAGTCCATATCCCCGGCAATTCCGCCGGGGCCTGATTGAAGCACCCACGCACTCCTCCGGCATGGCGCCGAGATGAAGTGATATCCCCGGCAATTCCGCCGGGGCCTGATTGAAGCCCGCAATTCGGGCAACTCTGGGCGCGGTCGGAGACTATATCCCCGGCAATTCCGCCGGGGCCTG
>JBKGYA010000232.1:0-2815 GCA_046546335.1 Thiohalospira sp.
GTCTCTGGCCTGGCGGACGCTGTCGGTCAGTTTCGATGCCGTTCGACTCATGATGGGACAACCTCCTCGATGATGTTCCGGATCTCCGACCGGGCGGTCTCCCCCTGCTTGCCCAGGCAGAAGACGCTGCGGCCCTCCATGGCCGCATTCCGATAGACGGCGCGGCGGCAGATGCCGCCCTCCAGGGCGGGGATGTCGAACTCCGCCAGGGCCGAGCGCATGGCCCGGGAGAGGGCGCTGCGCGGCTCCAGCTGATTCACCACGAAGCGGGCCTCGAGCTGCGGCCGCTGCTGCCGGACGGCCTCCACCGCATCCACCAGCCGCATGCTCGCCCACAGGTCCACCGGCGAGGGCAGCACCGGGATCAGCACCCTGTCCGACGCCCCCATGGCCTGGCTGGCCCGTTCGGTCTCCAGGGAGGGCGGGCAGTCGATGAGGAGGTAGTCGTAGTCCTCCCGGAAGCGCTCGATCTCCGGTGCCAGGTTGCCGCCGATGGCGATCACCGAGACCGGGAAGGGGCGCCCCTCGGGGGCCAGACCGCTCCACTGGCTCGCGGAGCCCTGGGGGTCGGCGTCGATGACCAGGGCGCGCCCCCGTTCGGCCAGGCCGGCGGCCAGGTTCATGGTCAGGGTGGTCTTGCCGCTGCCGCCCTTCTGGTTGGCAATGGAGAATACGGTCGCTGTCATTATCCCTTTCCTCGCCCCGTGCGCCCCCTTACCGGGAGCATAGCGGAAGGTCGCTGCCGGTTCCGACCGGAACCTCCGGCCATGGTAGCGCGAGCGGGCCGAAAAGGGGGAATGGGTCGAGGCATCTCCCCGGCCGGAACGCCCACCCGGTTGGCGGTTACGGCCCGCCGTGCTGTTAGACTGTCCGCCGAACGCAGCGAGGAGTACGCCCGTGTCCACCATCGACATCGACGCCGTCAAGGACTACCTGCTCGGTCTCCAGGACCGGATCTGCGACGAGCTGGCCGCGGAGGACGGGGCCGGCGCCTTCCACGAGGACAGCTGGGACCGCGAGGGCGGGGGTGGTGGCCGCACCCGGGTGCTCGCCGGCGGCGATGTCTTCGAGCAGGGTGGCGTGAACTTCTCCCACGTCCACGGCGACAGCCTGCCGGCGGCGGCCAGCGAGCGGCGGCCGGAGCTGGCGGGGCGCTCCTTCCAGGCGCTGGGGGTCTCCCTGGTCATCCACCCGTGGAACCCCTACGTGCCCACCTCGCACGCCAACGTGCGCTTCTTCGTGGCGGAGAAGCCGGGGGAGGAGCCGGTCTGGTGGTTCGGCGGCGGTTTCGATCTGACCCCCTTCTACCCCTTCCACGAGGATGTCCTCCACTGGCACCGCACGGCGCGCGCGGCCTGCGCCCCCTGGGGCGACGATGTCTACCCCGCCTACAAGCAGTGGTGCGACGACTACTTCTACCTCCGGCACCGGGAGGAGACCCGCGGCGTGGGCGGCCTCTTCTTCGACGACCTCAACGCCTGGGACTTCGATACCACCTTCGCCTTCCTGAAGAGCGTGGGCGACGCCTACATCCCGGCCTACCGGCCCATCGTCGCCGCCCGCAAGGCGACCCCCTACGGCGAGCGCGAGCGGGACTTCCAGCTCTACCGCCGCGGCCGCTACGTGGAGTTCAACCTGGTCTACGACCGCGGCACCCTCTTCGGCCTGCAGAGCGGCGGGCGCACCGAGTCCATCCTCATGTCCCTGCCGCCCCTGGTGCGCTGGCAGTACAACTGGCAGCCGGAGCCGGGCACGCCGGAGGCGGCGCTCTACGGGGGCTACCTCCACCCGCGCGACTGGCTGGGCGAGGCCGGCGAGTAGCCGTTCCCGGGCCGGGACCGGGGTGGGCGAGGACGGCCCTCCTCAATCGATGGGCCGGTCGAGCTGGCGGTAGCCCAGCGCCTCGGTGAGGTGGGCGGCGGTGACCGCCTCGGCCCCGGCCAGATCGGCGGCGGTGCGCGCCATGCGCAGGATCCGGTGGTACCCGCGGGTGGAGAGGTCCAGCCGGCGGATGGCCTGCTCCAGCAGCGCTCGGCCGGCGGCATCCAGTCGGCAGGCGGCCTCCACCTCCCCCGGCTCCAGCTCCGCGTTCACCCGACCGGCGCGGGCGAGCTGGCGCGCCCGGGCCGCCTCCACCCGTTCCCGCGCCGCCGGGGTCTCCGGCTCCGGCGTGGGCTGCTCGGCGGTGAGGGTGTCCACCGGGACCGGCGGGACCTCCAGGTGGAGGTCGATGCGATCCAGCAGCGGGCCGGAGAGCTTGGCGCGGTAGCGCCGGATCTGGTCCGGGGTGCAGCGGCAGCGGCCCGAGGGGTCGCCCAGGTAGCCGCAGGGGCAGGGGTTCATGGCGGCCACCAGCTGGAAGCTGGCCGGGAACTCGGTGCGCCGGGCAGCCCGGGCGATGGCCACCTTCCCCGTCTCCAGCGGCTCGCGCAGGACCTCCAGGACCCGGCGGTCGAACTCGGGGAGCTCGTCCAGGAAGAGGACCCCGCGATGGGCCAGGGAGATCTCCCCGGGCCGGGGGTGGCTGCCGCCCCCCACCAGGGCGGCGGCCGAGGCGGTGTGGTGGGGGGCGCGGAAGGCGCGGCGGTACCACTGCTCCGTCCCCTCCTCCGCCCCGCCGGCCACGGAGCGGATGGCGGCGGCCTCCAGCGCCTCGTCCTCGTCCAGGGGCGGGAGGAGATCGGGGAGCCGGCGGGCGAGCATGGACTTGCCGGTCCCCGGCGGCCCCAGGAAGAGGAGGCTGTGGCCGCCGGCGGCGGCCAGTTCCAGGGCGCGCTTGGCCTGGTGCTGGCCCCGGACCTCGGCGAGATCGGCG
>JBKGYA010000233.1:0-2803 GCA_046546335.1 Thiohalospira sp.
GGGCTCCGGTACGCCGGGTTCGCCCCCCTCGGCGGCGACGTGCCACCCCTCTTCCCGGCCGGCCCGCCGCGAGGTGAGCCGCACTCGGGCGACGGAGGCGATGCTCGCCAGCGCCTCGCCCCGGAAGCCGAGGCTGGCCACCGTCTCCAGCTCGGCCAGGGTCGCCACCTTGCTGGTCGCGTGGCGTTGCAGGGCCAGGGCGAGGTCCTCCGGATGGATCCCGGCGCCGTCATCGGTGATCCGGATGGAGCGGACGCCGCCCTCCTCGCAGGCGATATCCACCCGCCCCGCCCCGGCGTCCAGGGCGTTCTCCAGGAGCTCCTTGACCACGGAGGCGGGGCGCTCGACGACCTCGCCGGCAGCGATCTGGTTGGCCAGTGCGGCGGAGAGCGGACGAATGCGGGGGGCGTCACTCATGGGGCCATTGTACGCCGGCCGCCCCGGCCCGCGTCACGACCCGGCAGGGAGCAAGTATTCAGGAGCCGCCGGGGATATCCAGGGTCGTCCCGGCGCGCAGCATGTCGTCATCAAGGCCGTTGGCACTGCGCAATCGCCCGGGGCTCACCCGATAGTCCTGGGCAATGGAGGAGAGGGTCTCGCCATTGCTGACCACGTGCTCGGCGGTGCCGAAATCCTTTTCGGCCCAGACCGTGCCCGGCGGTGCATTGTCCCGGAAGTAGCTCCGGATCCCGCTCATCATGGAGGCGGCCAGTTTCTTCTGGTGGGCAGACGAACGCAGCCGCTGCTCCTCGGAGGGATTGGAGAGGAAGGCCGTCTCGACGAGAATGGAGGGGATATCCGGCGACTTCAGCACCATGAAGGCCGCCTGCTCCACATCGGACTTGTGCAGTTCGTTGACCCCGCCCATGTTCTCGAGCACCTCCTGACCGACGTTCAGACTCGCCTCGATGGCACCGGTCTGGGAGAGGTCCATGAGCACCGAGGCGAGGGTCTCGTCCTTGTCATCCAGCCGGACCCCGCCGATGAGGTCGGCCTCGTTCTCCGACTTGGCCAGCCGCTTGGCCGCCTCGGAGGTGGCGCCGTTCTGCGAGAGGGCGTAGACCGAAGAGCCGTGGGCCCGGGAATTCTCGAAGGCATCAGCGTGGATGGAGACGAATAGATCCGCCTTGGCTTCCCGGGCCTTGCGCAGGCGATCCCGCAGGGCCACGAAGTAGTCACCGTCCCGGATCATCAGCGGGGTCATGCCCTCCGCTGCCTCGACCCGCTTCTCCAGGCGGCGGGCGATCTGCATCACGACGTCCTTCTCGTGGGTTCCCGAGGGTCCACGGGCCCCCGGATCCTCCCCACCATGACCGGCATCGATGGCGATGATGAGATCCCGGTTCTCCCCCTGCTGGTTCTCCTCCGCTTCACGGACCACTTCCATGAGGGAGTCCTGCTCTTCCTCCTTGGCGGATTCGCTGGTGAGGTCCACCACCAGGCGGTGGCCGTACTCCTCGTTGGGCTCCAGGAGAAAGGTCTTGCTGGAGACCGAACGTTCCATGTCCAGGACCACCCGCAGTCGGCCATCGCCATGGCGACCGCTGCGGATCTCCTCGACCCAGGTATCCTCGGTGCTGGCCTCCAGCGCCTCTTCCAGCTCCGCCCCCTCCAGATCGACCACCACGCGATCGGGGTCGTCGAGTTCGAAGACCTCATGGTCCACCCCATCGCTGAGGTCAAAGACCAGGCGCAGGCTGTCCGGTGCCTGCCAGAGGCGCACGCCCTCAACACTGCTCGCCATCGCCGGGTCGGCGCCGACCAGGAAAAGCAGCATTAGTGCCAGCCAGCGTTTCACGAAGTGCCCGACCCCAAGATGTTGTTGCGAATACGGCCGCAAAAAGAATCAGATATGGCCGCCATTTGCAGTTCTTTGTAATTATTAGGCCGTAACTGCTCCGCGATCAAGCCCCGTCAGCCATCGGCGACCGGCGTCGGTGCCGGCCGACAGGCCGGCCCGGCGCCCCTGACCGTGGTGCGACAGCTCCAGGACGAGGTCCGCCGGGGGCAGAACGCCCTCGCCGCGCTCCGGCCACTCCACCAGGGCCAGTGCCCCGCCATCCAGCTCCTCCCGGGCCCCCAGCATCTCCAGCTCCTCCGGATCGCCGAGGCGGTAGAGGTCGAAGTGGACCACCCGGCGCCCGCCGGCCTCGTAGGGCTCCATGAGGGTATAGGTGGGGCTGGTCACCGCGCCATCGTAGCCCAGCCCGCGCAGGAGACCGCGCACCAGGGTCGTCTTGCCGGCACCCAGCTCGCCCCGGAGCGCGATCAGGGCGGCGGTCGGCGCCGCCGCCGCCAGCTCGGCCCCCAGCGCCAGGGTCGCCGCCTCGTCGGCCAGCTCTACCTGGACCCCCTCCCTTCCCGCACTCATTCGCTCCCCCCTTCGGGATTGGCCAGCCGCCGCAGCCACGGCATCATATCAGTGGGGACCAGACCGCGCTCACCGCCCTTGCCGGCGGCGGCATCGCCGGCCGCGGCGTGCAGCGCCACCCCCGTGCGCGCCGCCACCTCCGGCGCCAGGCCCTGGGCGATGAGGGCCGCGATCACCCCGGTGAGCAGATCCCCCATGCCGCCCACCGCCATGCCGGGATTCCCGTCCACGGCGATGGCCGGCGGCTCCCCCGTGGCCCCCTGAACCACGCTCCCGGCGCCCTTGAGGACACAGACCCCACCATACGCCTGCTGGAGCCGGGCCGCCGCCCCGGGGCGATCCGCCTGGACGGCGGCGACGTCGCCATTGAGCAGCCGCGCCGCCTCCCCGGGATGGGGCGTTAGCACCCAGTCGGAACACCGCCGCGGCGCC
>JBKGYA010000234.1:0-2772 GCA_046546335.1 Thiohalospira sp.
CGCCCGGGCGGCGTCGGCCTCGGCGCGGGCGGCCTCGGCGTCCAGGCCGACCAGGTGCTCGCCGGACGCTACCCGGTCACCGGCGTCCACCGCGAGGTCGTCCACCAGCCCGGCCACCGAGGCGGAGATCCCGGCGCTGCGCAGCGCCTCCACGGTACCGTTGAGGCGGACCTCCTCGAAGATCGCGGTCTCCTCCACCGTGCCCAGCCGCACCGTTGGCGTCTCGGCCAGGGCGGCGACGGGCGGCATCAGGGCCAGGAGGGCGAGGACGCGAGCAGGCCGGCCAGGGGATGGGGGGGTCGGGTTCACGGCGCCTCCGCTGTGGGGTGGGTGGTTCCCAGCATCGGGTTTTGACGGCGATCCTGTCCAGATGTTCCGTCGCAGCCGCCTCCCCGGCGGGTCGGGCCCCTGCCTCCCGATCCTCACCCTGCTCCCGGTGCTTCTCGCCGCCGGGCCCGCCGCGGCCGAGCGCACGTGCTGTCGAGGCCTGCCGCTGGCCGGGGCGGAGCTCCACTCCCGCTTCGTCGGGAGCCTCTACGCCGGTCTGATGGTGGGGAGAGCGCCCCGGCACCGGCAATTCGTTTCAATTCCACCCTTCTGATCGGCGTAACCTATTGCTTCGTCGGCCCGATATGGTCTATTGATCGTTTCATAATCGTTTCAGTGAGGGGCCGGGGTGCGGCTATCCATCGACGAAGTCGTCAACCGACTGCAGCGGCTGGGAACCGCCTCCCGGGCGGAGCTGGTCGAGGCCTTGGGCGCTAGCGCGGCCACGGTCTACCGGCGATTGCAGGAGGCCGAGGCCCAGGGTCGCGTAATCGCCTTCGGGCGGGGTCCGGCCACCCGGTACGCCCCTCGCGGGCCACTGTTCGGTCGCACCCGCGAACCGGTGCCCATCCATCGCGTGGATGCCGCCGGTCGGGTTCAGCACCTGGCGGTTCTGGATGGCCTCGACGCCGGGGCCACCCTGGTCCGGTCGCCGTCGGGCGGGCCGCTTCCGTCGATACTGCTGGGAGAGGCGGGGACCGGGTACTACGACGACCTCCCCTTCTTTCTCCAGGATCTGCGTCCCCAGGGGTTCCTGGGTCGTCAGTTCGCACGCTCCGTTGCCGGCCTGCCGGATAACCCCGAACGCTGGAGTACGAGCGATATCGGGACCTACCTCCTGGACCATGCCGTGGACCTGCCCGGCGATCTCCTGCTTGGGGAGGCGGCGCTGGAACGGCTGCGGGGCTGGCACCCCCTACGCGCGGAGCCGGCGGATTTCCCGGCACTGGCCGAGCGAGTGTTGGCCGGGGATGTCCCCGGCTCCTCTGCCGGGGGCGAGCAGCCCAAGTTCGCCGCCGAGGTCGATGGCCGCGCCGTACTGGTGAAGTTCTCGCCGCCCAGGGCCGAATCGGCCGTGGCACGGCGCTCCTGGGACCTCCTGGTCTGTGAACACCTGGCCCTGGGGACCCTGGCGGAGCAGGGGTTCAGGGTGGCCTCGAGCCGGTTGGTCGAGGCGGGCGGCAGGATCTTCCTGGAGTCCGAACGCTTCGACCGGACCCGGGAAGGGGGCCGGCTCCCCGCGCTCTCCCTGCAGAGCGTCGATGCCGAATTCGTCGGAGCCGGACAGGGCTGGAGCCGCGCGGCTCGCGGCCTGGCGCGGCGCGGGCTCCTGGCGGACGGGACGGAAGAGACCATCGTCCTCGCCGAGATCTTCGGCGACTGGATCGAGAACACCGATCAGCACCTGGGCAATATCACCCTGCAACCGCAACCCGGCGGCACGCTGACCCTGGCCCCCCTCTACGACATCCTGCCCATGCGCCACGCCCCCCGCCAGGGCGAGGTCCCGCCCACGCCCGACTTCCAGTCGCCGGTCGCGCGGGGGGATGGGGAGCAGTGGCGAACGGCCGGCGAATGGGCCCGCACCTTCTGGCAGCGGGCCACCGCGGATGAACGTCTCTCCCCCGATTTCCGCGCCCTGGCCCGCGACCGCCTCCAGGCCATCGAGGCTGCCCTCCGCGAGCCGCCCGACCGCCCATCGAGCGGCCCCGGGTGGTGATGCGGTCGGAACTGGTTCACGGGACGGATGAGATGGCCACCCCGGGGCATTTCCCCTGGTCGGGTAGGCGTCAGGACCCGCCCGAATCCCCTAGCCCCGCCTCCAGCCAGCCGGCCAGGGTGGCCAGGGACTCGGCATCGGCTACCTCCGGGCGGATGGCTGCCAGGGCGGTTGCCAGGCGGTCCGCCGCGGTGCTGGCGGGGCGTTCGTCGCGGTAGCCGTGGTCGGTGAGGTAATCGGCCAGTTCGTCGATGAGGTTCCGGCGCAGCCCCTTCACGGCGCCGCCGCGCAGCGCCTCCAGGAGATGGTCGGCGTCGCCGCCGGCGGCCTCGGCCGCGGCGATGACCTCTTCGTTCTTGGTGGAGCGGGCGGTGGGGCTGGCCGGGTCGGCCAGGACCTCGCGGGTGACCGGGCGACCGCGGCCGGTGCGCCACTCGGCCAGCCAGGCGCGGGCGAAGCGGATCCGGGTCCGCAGGGTCTCCGGGTCGCTGAGCAGCCGGGCGGTGCCGGGCCGCTCCAGCAGCGTCTCCAGCCGGCCCAGGCGGTCACCGCCCAGGGTGATGGCGCGGTGGAGGGTCTCCAGGTCGTCCCGCAGCAGGTGGAAGGGGTGGATGGCGCCGGCGTCGGCCCAGGGGTCGATGGGCGGCACCCCGAGACGGCGGGCGTAGTCGGCGGCCTCCTCGCCGGGCTCCGGCGCCGGGGGCCGGTTGTCCACCGGGGCGGTG
>JBKGYA010000235.1:0-2758 GCA_046546335.1 Thiohalospira sp.
CGGTATCCCGGAACCCGTGTAGGATGAATGCCCTGGCAGGGGGAGGGGATATGTCCTGGAAAGAGGCCGTGGTTGCCCGCCGGGCGCAGGCGCTGACCGGCGAGGAGGCACTGGGACGCGACGGTCGCTTCCTGGATCCCGGGGCCGAGGCGGAATACGCCGAGGTCGAGGTCGCCGCCCGGCGGCGGACCTTCCTCATCGTCATCGGCGTCATTGCGGCCATGGTCGCCGCCCTGTTCCCCATGGACCTGCTGCGCCTGGAGGGGAGCCAGCTGGCCAGCGTGCTCGCCGTCCGGGCGCTCTTCCTGGTCGGTCTCCTGGCGCTGGCGTGGCAGGGCTGGCGCTACCCCGAGGAGCTGGACCGGACCGCCCCCGCGGCGGGGATGCTCTGCCTCGTCGCCACCCTGGCCCTGACCCTGCTCTACGGCACCGGCCCGGACCGGGGCGGGCCCCTGGCCAACGCCATGCAGTTCGTCTTCACCGGGCTGATCTTCCTGCTCCTGCTGCCGGCCACCCGGCAGGCCCGCTACCTCCTGTGGGCCGCGGCCACGGCGACGGCGGTGCTGGTGGCCGTGTTCAGCCAGAACGGGGCGCCGGGGGCCTGGGTCTTCATGAGCGGCCTCTTCTCCGTGGGTGTGTTGCTGATCATCCTGGTGGTGGCCGGTCGGGAGGAGCTGCTGCGCCGGGAACGCTTTGCCACCCAGCGCCAGCTCAGCCGGCTGGCGATCGCCGATCCCCTTACCGGGGCGGAGAACCGCCGCGCCTTTTTCGAGGCGGCAGCGACCGAGATGGAACGCGCCGGCCGCAGCGAACGCCCCTTGTCCCTGGTGCTCTTCGATGTCGACTGGTTCAAGGTCTTCAACGACAACCACGGCCACGCCACGGGGGACGAGGTCCTCCGCCACCTGGTGGAGCTGATCCGCGGCCATCTTCGGCCCGTCGACCACTTCGCCCGGCTGGGCGGGGAGGAATTCGCCCTGCTGCTGCCGGACACCGACGTGGCCGCCGCCGAGGTGGTCGCCGAGCGGCTGCGCTCGGCCCTGGGGCAGCAGCCCGCCCGATACAACGGGCGTGAGTTCCCGGTAACGGTGAGTCTGGGGATCTCCCAGTGGCGACCCGGGGAGCCGGTGGACGCCTTCCTGGGCCGCGCCGATGCGGCGCTCTACCGTGCCAAGGCGGATGGGCGGGACCGCGCCGTGGTTGCCGGCTAGCCCCTCCGGGCGAAGCCCCGGGGGAGCTGATATCATCGGGGGGACAACCGCGGGAGCGAATGTGGCCACCTCCGAGACCGCCGACCCCGGCAAGCCGCTTACCGTGCGCCCCATCATGGCGCGGGGCTGGGTCCGGTGTGCCCCCGAGATGCCGCTGTCCGCGGTGGCCTCGGCCATGCGCGAGCGCGGCGTGGACATGGTGGTGGTCGCCGGGGAGGGCGACTCCTCGGGTGCCCCGGTCGAACCGGGGCTGGTGACCACGGACATGATCCTGGGCGAGGTGGCCGCCGGCGCCCTCAACGGGGAGCGGCCAGTGGGGGAGCTGGCCATCCGCCCCCTGCCCTGCGTCGCCGTCGAGGATACCGTGGAGCACGCCCGCCACCGCCTGAAGGCACTGGGCGTGGAGCGCCTGGGGGTGACCGGTCGTGAGGGCGAGCTGGTGGGCGTGGTGGATGCCGCCGCGCTGGATCGCGCCGCCTCCACGCTGCCACCACCTCCGGCGGTTACCCTCCCCGAGGGGGAGCTTGCCCACCTCTACGCCATGGCGCCGATGGCCGTGATGCTGACCCGCTTCGAGGATGGCTGCATCCTGGAGGCCAACCCGGCGACGCGGGCGCTGCTCGGTTACGGCGCGGCGGAGTTGCACGGCCTCTGCCTGCCGGATATCACGCCGACGGAGGAGCGCGGCCGGGAGGCCCGCCAGCATCAGCGCCTGCGTACCCACGGCCGCTGCGGCCCCTACGAGCTGGAGCTGTTGTGCGCCAGTGGCGAGCGGGTGCCGGTGCTGGTGAGCGGGGTCCTGGTCGAGGACCCCGAGGGTGAGCCGCGAGCCTGGTACCTGCTCCAGGACATCGCCGAGCGCAAGGCCCTGGAGCGGGAGCTGGCCCATCGCGCTACTCATGATCCCCTTACCGGCGCCTACAACCGCATCCCCTTCGAGGAGCGCATCGACGCCGAGATGGAGCGGGTGGCCCGCTACGCCACGGCGCTGGGTTTCCTGGTCGTGGATATCGACCACTTCAAGGCCATCAACGACACCCACGGCCACGATGCCGGGGATCGGGTCCTGGTGGAGATCGCCACGCGGCTGCGAACGGTGATCCGGGGCAGCGACCTCCTCGCCCGCTGGGGCGGGGAGGAGTTCGTCATCCTGCTGCCGGAGACCGACCTCTTCGGCGCCCTGGAGCTGGGCGAGCGGCTGCGCGATGCCGTCGCCGCCGAGCCGTGCGACGAGGCCGGCACGGTCACCGTGAGCATCGGCGTGGCCCAGGCCGTCCCCGGGGAGTCGGTGCGCCGCCTCTTCAGCCGGGCCGATGCGGCCCTCTACCGCGCCAAGGCCGAGGGGCGGGACCGCGTCCTCCCGGCGGATCTCATCGCCCCCTAGGACGCTCGCCGCGCCCCCTCCCCAATGGGGTCAGGTCTTGAATGTTGATTGCGTCGGGAAACGAAGAGGCCCCGCCGAATGGCGAGGCCCTCGCGCCCCGAAGCGGGACCAATATGGTCGGGGTGACAGGATTTGAACCTACGACCTCCGCCTCCCGAAGGCG
>JBKGYA010000236.1:0-2739 GCA_046546335.1 Thiohalospira sp.
TGTCCAGGAAGGCGCGGTCGTGGCTCACCAGCAGGACCGTGCCGCCGAACTCCACTACCCGGGCCTCCAGCATCTCCAGGGTGTCGGCGTCCAGGTCGTTGGTGGGCTCGTCCAGGACCAGGACGTTGGCCGGCTGGGTGAAGAGCCGCGCCAGCAGCAGGCGGTTGCGCTCGCCGCCGGAGAGGCTGCGCACCGGCTGCCGCGCCCGCTGGGGGGCGAAGAGGAAGTCCTGGAGGTAGCTGATGACGTGGCGCTCGGCGCCGTTGATGGTCACCTTGTCGCGGCCGCCGGCGACGTTGTCCTGGACGGTGGCGTCGGGGTCCAGGGCCGCCCGGTGCTGGTCGAAGTAGGCGACCTCCAGATTGGTCCCGCGGCGGATGCGCCCCTCGGTGGGCTCCAGCTGGCCCAGCAGCAGCCGCAGCAGGGTCGTCTTGCCCACGCCGTTGGGGCCGATGATGCCGACCTTGTCGCCGCGCATGATGGTGGCGTCGAGGTCGCGGATGACCCGGGTGCCGTCGGGATAGGCGAAGCCCACCCCCTCGGCCTCCACCACCAGCTTGCCGGTACGCTGGGCCTCCTGGACGGTGACCTTCGCCGTGCCGCTCTGGTGGCGCCGTTCGGCGCGCTCGGCGCGCATGCGCTGGAGCTCCTTTACCCGCCCCTCGTTGCGGGTGCGCCGCGCCTTGATCCCGGTGCGGATCCAGGCCTCCTCCTTGGCCAGGCGCTTGTCGAACTCCGCCTGGGCCTTCTCCTCGGCGGCCAGCTCCTGCTCGCGGCGCTCCAGGTAGGTGTCGTAGTCGCCGGGGTAGTCGCGGATCCGGCCGCGATCCAGCTCCACGATCCGGGTGGCCAGGGCGCGCAGGAAGGCGCGGTCGTGGGTGATGAAGACCAGCGCCCCGGACCACTCCTTGAGGTAGGACTCCAGCCAGTCGATGGCGTCGATGTCCAGGTGGTTGGTGGGCTCGTCCAGCAGCAGCAGATCGGGCTGCTGCACCAGCGCCTGGCCGAGCAGGACGCGGCGCTTGAGGCCGCCGGAGAGGCTGTTGATCTCCGCCTCCGCCGGCAGGTCCAGGTGGGTGACCACGCTCTCCACCCGCTGCTGGAGGTTCCAGCCGTCGGCGGCATCGATGCCCTGCTGGACCCGCTGGAGCTCGTCGAAGTCCACCTCCTCGCCGTCGGCCATGGCCCCGGTGAGGGCGTGGTAGCGCTCCACCAGCGCCCCCGTCTCACCTAGCCCCTCGGCGACCACGTGGTAGACCGAGCCCTCGGTCCCCTCGGGGACATCCTGGGGAAGGGTGGCCACCCGACCGCCGTCCAGCCGCACCTGGCCCTCGTCGGGCTCCACCTCGCCGGCGATGATCTTCAGCAGCGTCGACTTGCCGGCGCCATTGCGGCCTACCAGGCAAAGCCGCTCGCCGCGCTCCACCGTGAGGCTCACGTCGTCGATGAGCGGCGGCTTGCCGAGGTTCAGGGTGATGTGGTCGAGGGTCAGCAGGGGCACGTCGGTCTTCCGGTCGGGGCGGCCCCGCGGGGCCGCCGGGGTGATCCGGACAGTCTACAGGGCTGCGCGCCGGCCGGGGAGGGTCACGCCGCGCGGTGCCCGGCGCGCTCCCGCAGGGCAATGATGGCCTCGGCATCGGCATCGTCGGGGAGATCGGCGACTACACCCCGCAGGGTGATGGCCGCGGTGGTCGTCTCCCCGGCGGCGGCCTGGAGGTCGGCCAGCTCGCTCGCGCAACGGGCGATCTGGAGGGGGTTGTGGTTCGCCCGTGCCTGCTCCACGGCGCGGTGCAGTGCCCGCCGCGCGGGCCGGGGGCGACCGCGATTGGCCAGGCTCCGGCCGAGCTCCAGGGCCACCAGGGGGTGGGCGCTGGTGGGTACGTGGGTGCGAACCGGGGTACGGCAGAGCCGGCGGGCGAGGCGGATGGCGGCGCCGTCCCGCCCCTGGGCGGCCAGGGCGGCAACCATGTAGGTGCTCCGGGCGAAGGCGGCGGCATTGCCCCCCTCGGCGGCCAGGGCGCGGTCCAGGCAGTCCACGGCCGCCGGTCGGCCGAGGCAGGCCCGTGCCCAGCGGGCGCAGCTGCCGGCGATGAGTCGCGGGGTGCGCAGGCCCTCCTCCCGACTGAGGGCGATGGACTCCTCGGCCAGGGCCAGCGCCTCCTCCGGGGCGAGGTCGTGGCGGGCCCGGGCGGCCATGAGCAGCAGGGTGTGGGCGAGGAGGTTGCCGCTGCCGTGGGCACGGGCCGCGGCCAGGGCCTCGTCCCGGAGCTGGCGCGAACGCCCCGCCCGACCCTGCCCCAGCTCCAGCAGGGCGAGGTAGGCGATCTCCACCGGCCGGGGCGGGCCGTTGTAGGCCTGGAGCAGGGTATCCGGGGCGTCGGCCGCCTCGCCCTCGGCCACCAGCGTCTCGAACTGCTCCCGGGCCAGGGGGAGGTGGCCGGTGTAGTTGGCGATGAAGCCCAGGAGGTGGCGGGCGGTGTGCAGGCGTCCGGCCTCGCCGCGCGCCCGGGCGATGGCCACCAGCTCCTCGACCCGGGGCAGGAGGGCCTCCCACGGGGTGGCGTGGATGCCGCCGACGACCCGGGCCAGGGCGGCGTCGAAGTCGGCCTCCGGGTCCACGGGCGCCAGCTGCTCCAGGGCGGCGCGGGTGGCGGCGTGGCCGGAGACCACCAGCCCCTGGAGGGCGGTGAGCTGTTCCAGCTCCCGGAGCAGCTCCTCGCGCTCGGCCCCCACCGGGAG
>JBKGYA010000237.1:0-2729 GCA_046546335.1 Thiohalospira sp.
GAGGGAGGCCGAGTGGCAGCGGCTGGCCACCGCCCTGGAGGAGATTACGCCGTGAACCGTACGACCCTGCCCGCCGCCATCCTTGCCGTCCTGCTCGCCCTGGCGCCGGTCGCCGCGGCGGCGGTTACCGTGGAGGACGGCTCGGGGGACGAGGTGGAGCTGGCCGAGCCGGCGAAGCGCATCGTCTCCCTGGCCCCCCACGCCACGGAGCTCCTCTTCGACGCCGGGGCCGGGGAGCGGGTGGTGGCCGTCTCCAGCCACAGCGACTACCCGCGCGAGGCGACGGAGCGCACCGATATTGGCGGCTACAGCGGCCCCGACATGGAGGCCATCCTCGCCGCCGAGCCCGACCTCGTCGTCGCCTGGGGGGAGGGCAACCCCCGCGGCCCGGTGCGCCGGCTGCGCGAGCTGGGGGTGCCGGTCTTCGTCAGCGATCCCCGGGGCCTGGCCGACATCCCGGCGGAGCTGGCGGCGCTCGGGCGGCTGGCGGGGAGCGAGGAGACCGCCGCGGCGGCCGCCGACGACTTCCGCGAGCGCCTGGACGACCTGCGCGAGGCCCATGCCGGCGCCGAGCCCCTGCGCCTCTTCTACGCCGTCTGGGACCGGCCGCTCACGACCCTGAGTCGCGGCCACCCGGTGACCGAGGTCATGGAGCTCTGCGGCGGGGAGAATGTCTTTGCCGACGCCGAGGGCGCCTCCCCGCGGGTGGGCGAGGAGGCGGTGCTCGAGGCGGAACCGGAGGTCATCATCGCCGGCGGCATGGGCGATGAGCAGCCGGAATGGCTGGAGCGCTGGCGCCAGTGGCCGGAGCTGCCGGCGGTGGCCGATGACAACCTCTACTTCATCAAGCCGGACATCCTCCAGCGCACCGGTCCGAGGCTGGTGGAGGGCGCCGAGCGGCTCTGCGCGGTGCTCGACGAGGCGCGGGAGAAACGGGGCAGCGCTACGGGGGACGACGAATGACCGGTTCGGCGATGAACCGCGAGGCGACCACCCCCCAGGAGCTCGAGAGCCTCCTTGTCGATTACCCGGCGGCGGTGGTCTGGTTCTCCACCCCCGACTGCTCCGTCTGCCACGCCCTGCGCCCCAGGGTGGAGGCGCTGCTGGCCGAGGAATTCCCCCGTGCAGTACACATCCGGGTGGATGCCGCCGCCCACCCCGAGCTGGCCGGTCAGTGGCTGGTCACCGCCGCCCCCACCGCCGTGATCTGCCTGGAGGGCCGGGAGCACCAGCGGCTCTCCCGCAGCTTCGGTATCGACGCCGTGCGCCAGGCCCTGGCGCGGCCCTACGGGCTGCTCTTCGACGAGTAGCACTCACACGGCCACCGTCGTTCCGGATGGCGCGCAGCGCCAGTCCGGAACCTCGAGAACAGGCCCGGGAGCGTTTCGTGGGAGCAGCGGCCGGGTTCTCGAGATTCCCGCCTGCGCGGGAATGACGTTGCAAGACCTGACCCCATTTGGTCTATCGGGTTCTGGCAGTCTGGCCACCTTTGTGCCAAGGTTCTGGATAAGTGGCACTGGAGAACGGAGATGACCGACCGTCGTTCGGGTAACGAGGTGCAGCTCGGTGCGCAGGGGCGGGTGGTGATCCCTGCAGAGTTGCGCAAGGCGCTGAATCTGAAGGCCGGCGATCGCCTGGTGGCGCGCCGACAGGGGGATAGTCTGGTGCTGGAACGGCGCGAGGCCGTCGAGCGGCGGCTTCAGGACCGATTTCGTTCCGTGCCCGGGGAGGTGAGCCTTGTCCAGGAGCTCCTCGACGAACGCCGCGAGGAGGCCGACCGCGAGGCGGAGACGGACTGATGGCCGTTCTGGATGCCTCGGCGCTGCTCGCCTTCCTGCATGATGAGCCGGGTGCTGCGAGGGTCCGGGACGCGCTGGAGGGAGGCAGTGTCTCGGCCGTGAACTGGGCGGAGGTCGTCCAGAAGGCCTCACGCCGAGGCGTCGAAGTGACCGGCATGCGCGAGGAGTTCGAGGACATCGGCGTGGTCTTCGAGCCCTTCACGCCCGGACAGGCCGAAGTGGCTGCCCGGCTGTGGGAGCGGACGCGTACCCGCGGCCTCTCCCTGGCCGATCGCGCCTGCCTGGCGCTGGGCATGGAGCGCCGCGCGGCGGTCCTCACTGCCGACCGGGAGTGGGTCGAACTCGAACTCGGCGTCCGGATCATCCTCGTGCGGTAGGCGGGCGGCGCATGGCATCGAGCCGGAACCTCGAGAACCGGCCGTAGCGACGCCAAGGGGCGTTGTGGCCGCGTTGTCGGGGTTCCCCGTCTGCGCGTAAATGACGTTGCAAGACCTGACCCCACTGGGGGCGATCGAAAAGGGCCGCGACGAACCGCGGCCCCTCTCTATCCTGCGACGGGGCGGCGGACCGCCCCGGGTTCCGGTCAGCCCTTAGAAGCTGTACTGGAACTGGGCCAGCACGGCGTCCTCGGTAGAGGTCTTGCCGAAGCCGCTCATGCCTTTGCCATCCCCAGCAACGAACGTCTCCGCATAGTCGTCGTTGTCGCCGCCGGCGACGACGTAGTTGACCTGGATGCGGGCGGCGTCGTTGAGGAAGAAGTTGGCGCCGAGGTAGGTGTTGGAGACATCCATATCGACCTCGTTACCATCATCCGTGTTGCCCATGTAGTGGCGGGCGACCAGTTCGGTGGAGTCGTTGAGCATCCAGCCGCCGTGGAAGTAGGTGACGGTCTGGTCCAAGTCCTCAATGCCCTGGACGTTCTCACCGGCC
>JBKGYA010000238.1:0-2725 GCA_046546335.1 Thiohalospira sp.
CCCTTGTTGATGCGGAAGATGCCGTCCAGGTCAGGGTCGTTGATGGGCCCCTTCCAGCCCACGGTGGTCCGCGGCTTCTCGAAGGAGACCCGCATCACCAGCTCGATCTCGCCGGCCAGTTCGGCCTTGAGCGCCTTTAGGCGGTCGGCGTACTCCCGCGCGGCATCCGGGTCGTGGATGGAGCAGGGCCCCATGATCACCAGCAGGCGGTCATCCTCGCCGGTGAGGATGCGGTGGATCGCCTCCCGGGCGCCGAAGACCGTCTCCGCCGCCGCATCGGACAGCGGCAGGCTCTGGTGCAGCTGCACCGGGGAGATGACTTCCTTGATGTTGGTGATGCGCAGGTCTTCGGTTCGGTGCGACATGGGCGTTCGGCCGTGGCGTCGGTACGAAGCGACCCATTCTAGCGCGTTTTAGCGCCGATCGGGGCCGTGGCGATCGATCTGGACTCAGTCCAGATCGAGAATACCCCCTCCGGGCCCTCATGCCAAGCCCGTTCAGCGACCGCGTCGCTGCAGGTCCTGTTCGAACTTGCGCTGCCAGAAGCCGGCCGGGTCCTCCTGGAGGAGGGGGCCGGGGTGGTCCACCGCCTCGCGTTCTTCGTCAGCGCTCTCCCGGGCCTGTCGGACCTCATCCTGACGGGCATCCAGGTATTCCTGGACCAGGTCCCGGTTGATGCGGGCATCCTCCAGCTCCGGATCGCCGTCCAGGGCGGTCTCCCAGGCGGCGATGGCCTCGCCGGGGCGGCCGGCGCGCAGCAGGGCGTTGCCGCGATTGTAGTGGGCGCGAGGGTGGTCCACCCGGGAGAAGGCCTCGGCAGCGTCCACCCACCGTTCGGCGCGGTAGAGGGCCAACCCGCGCCATTCCGGGTCCTCGAACCGGGCCGCCGCCTTGCTGTAGTCGCCCGCCTCGAACGCGGCCATGCCGGCCTGATCCGGGGTTCGCCAGGGATCCGCGGGGGCGGGCGGCGGGACCGCCAGCAGGGGGAGCAGCAGCAGCCAGCCTCGGCGGGCCCCCAGCGCCGCGATCACGGCCACCAGCAGGAGCAGCGCCGTGACGGGGGCCGCCCGAGCGCCCTCGTCGTCGAGGCGCCGATCCCGGAAGGCGCCGGGGCCCCGGGGGAGGGGGTCCAGCCCGGCGAGTTCACCGCGGGTGTGGACCTGGCCCCCCGCCTCTCGCAGTCCCGGTGCCTCGTCGGCACCCACAAGGTGGACGGCTACACCTCCCTGGATGAGCCGCTTGGCGGCGGCGATGGCGTCGGGCCCCGGTGCGGCATCGGAGACCAGGATCACGGCCCCGTTGTCGATCCCGGTTCGCCCCAGAATGGTCTCGCCCCGCTCCAGAGCGGCGACCAGATCGCGCCCCTCCCGCGGCATGGTTTCCGGTTCCAGCCAGCGCAGCTGGCGCCGGACCAGGCCGGCATCCGGTGTCGGCGGCACCACCTCGTGGGTGCTCCCGGCAGCGGCCAGCAGGCCTATCTGGGGCGGCGGGGTATCGCGCAGCCAGTCGCGAAGCGCCGTACGGCTCTCCCTCCCGGCAGCGCCCTCCCCGGAGAGGTCGAGGATGACCACGGCCGCGGAGGCGCGTTGATAGAGGGAGGTGGTACCGCCCTCCAGGCGGGGGCCGGCCAGGGCGATCACCGCCAGCAGCCAGCCCAGGGCGAGCAGGGCGGCCGCCAGGCGGCGGCGATCGCGGCCCTCGCCGCCGGTCAGGTGGGCCAGCAGCCGTGGCTCGATGACACCGCGCCAGGGGGATCCGCGGCCCCCGCGCAGGAGCCAGGCCGTCCACAGGGCGGCCAGGGGCAGCAGCAGCCATAGCCATTCTGGCCGCTCCAGGGTCCAGAGGGAGAGCCACTCGTTCATGGCCGTTCCTCCTCGGACTCAGTGGCGCCGGCGGGTGCCGGTCGGTGGCGGAGGTTCAGGGCGACCCAAAGCCCAGATCCCAGCAGCGCCAGCCCCAGCGGGAGCGGATAGAGGGGGATGGCGCGCACCACCCGGCGATCGTCGGCGATTGGCTCCCGTTCGTCCACGGCGGTAAGCAGTTCCGCCAGTGCCTGCGGGTCGGCGGCGGGGAAGTAGCGACCGCCGGTGCGCTCGGCGATGCGCCGTAGCAGGGGTTCGTCGAGGTCGCGCATGGGGTCGATGGGCTCAGCGCCCTCCTCGCCAGCGCCGATCCCGACGGTGTGGATACGCAGGCCCTTCGCCTCTGCTCGATCCAGCGCCGTCTCCATCGGGATCCCCGGCGCGGTGTGGGCGCCGTCGGTCAGGAGGAGCAGGACCCGCTGGGCGCCGCTGGCGGCATCGGTCCGGTCCGCCGCCAGGGCGATGGTTGCGCCGATGTTGGTGGTCGTCCCCGCCAGTCCCACATCCAGGCCGTCGAGCATGGCCGAGAGACCGGCGTGGTCGTGGGTGAGGGGGACCAGGGGATAGGCACGGCCGCCGAAGACGATGAGGCCCAGCCGGTCCCCCTGGCGCCGTGCGATGAAATCCCGGAGATGGTCCTGGGCCACCTCCAGGCGAGTGGGTCCGCGCTCGCCACCCCCCATGTCCCGAGTGAGCATGCTCACCGAGATGTCGAAGCCGATGACCAGGTTGCGCGCGGTGCCCTCGATCGCGGTGGCGGTGCGCTCGATGGCCACCGGCTGCGCCGCGGCCAGGACCACCAGCAGCCACAGGGCCGCCGCCGCGAGCCGGCGCCGCCGGGCGCCGCCACCCCGCCGGGGCGG
>JBKGYA010000239.1:0-2721 GCA_046546335.1 Thiohalospira sp.
CTGGGCGAAGCTCGAACCGGGTCAGGCCCGAGCCGTCCACATGGCGCAGCCTCTGCCTCCCCGCCAGCCAGACGCCACCCCGACCGTCAGCAGCCAGATGGGCGGTTCGCCCTCGTACCTCTTCCCGATAACGGACCTCGCCCTCCGGACCCAGGCGCAGCAACTGCTGATCACCGGCAACCCACAGGGCGTCCGACTCCGGTGCATAAGCGAGAGCCCGCGGCGCCGATTCGGTCTCGTCATCCAGTTCAACGCGCTCGGCGGGGCTACCATCGGCCGCGATGGCTACCAGGGTCTCGCTCTGGGCTATCCAGAGCCTGTCGCGGTCGCTGTCCAGGGCCAAGGCCGCGACACTGCCGTTCAGATCCTGCTGCCCCTGGACCGACCCCTCGCGGTTGACCCGGGTGAGCGTCCCGCCCCGGGCAATCCAGACAGCCCCGGTCGTATCGACTGCCAGCCGAGCCCTCGCACTGCCTCCGAGGCCGTCGTCATCGGGCCCACTGCCCGGGTGGTGGTCACCCTCGGTTCCCGGAACCCCGGGCAGGCGGACAGTGGTGTGCTGTTCACCATCGGGCTCCCAGGCGATCAATCCGCGACGAGTCCAGGCCCAGAGAACCCCCCGACGTGGATCGGTGGCCACGCTTCGGGCGCCGGGTTTATCAAGCTCGAGGAGGAGTTCACCGTCGTCGGACCGGAGCTTCAGGACATCCTGGCTCCGCGCCACCCAGACGGCGTCGGGGTTGGCCGAATCTTCCTGACTCTGGTCGGGATTCCCGGGTGGAGTCCCCGGGCTGCCCGAGCCATTACCGCCATCGGGAACACAGCCACCGGAAAGGGCAGCGAAAGAGAGGATCGCAGCCACACCGGCCGCACCCAGAACGGTTTGTAGAGGGTTCATCCTTGAGCCCTTTCCAACAGGTGCCTGTATCGACCGAAGCGCCACCCGTCGGCGTCCTGCCGACATATGCCATGGTGGCTCTATGGGAATTCCTAGCAGGGGGGCCACGGCCGTCAAATCCTTCCCCCCGAACGGGGGACCCGCCCCCGGACCAAGTGGTCAGGAGGCCGGCCGTCTACTATCATGAACAGTCCACTCACCGTCGGAGAATGACTGTGTCCCTCAAGCGTGTCCTTGCTCTCTCTCTGCTGCTGCCGGGGTTGTGGCTCACCACCCCGGCGATGGCCGAGCCGCGCCCCGCCCACGAGACGCTGCAGGAGGCCACGGACGAGCTGCTGGAGCGGCTGGAGGCGGACGAGAAACGCTTCCGCGAGGATTCGGAGGCCCTGCAGGATCTGGTGGACGAGCAGCTGGTGCCGCTCATCGACTTCGAGGTCTCCTCCCAGTGGGTGCTCGGGCGCCACTGGCGGGGGCTGGATGGGGATCAGCAGGAGGCCTTCCAGGAGGAGTTCAAGCGGATGCTCATGCGCTTCTACGCCGACGCCCTGCTGGAATACGACGCCTGGGACCTGCGCTTCGATGACATGCGCCGGGACAACCCGGACAAGCCCTTCGCCTCGGTCCGCGCCCAGGCGGAGCCGGACGAGGGCAAGCCGGTGGATGTCCGCTTCCGGCTCATCCTGCGCAACGGGGAATGGCGGATCTTCGACGTCTCCATCGCCGGGGTCTCGGCGGTGAAGAACTACCGCTCCACCTTCGGCCAGGTCCTCGCCCGCAACGACTTCTCCACCCTCATCGACCAGATGCGGGACATGGACCCCGAGGACGACCCGGTGATGAAGGCGACCTCCGAGGAGATGGAGGATGAGGAGGAGTAGCCCCTAGCCGGCCCGCCGGGTGAGCAGCGGCAACTCGTGGCGGCGGGCGTTGCCGGCCAGGAAGGTCCCGCGCCCGCCGGCCTCGGCGTCCAGCCGCTCCCGGCACTCGGAGGGCTCGCCCAGGATGGTGGCGAAGATCACCTCCAGCTCGCAGGGCTCCACCTTCACCCGGCCGAAGGGCGTGCCTTCCCCCGGCGTCCAGAAGAGGTTGGGCGCCCAGCCCCTGGCCCGGATCCCCGGGCGCTGATACCACTCGACGAGCTTCGCCTCCAGGGCGGCCATGTCCGGGGCGCTCACTTCGCCGCCTCCCGCGCGCGCTCCAGCATGGGCGCGAGGTACTGCCCCGTGTGGGAGAGGGGATTGGCCGCCACCTCCTCCGGCGTGCCCTGGGCGATGAGCTGGCCGCCGCCCTCGCCGCCCTCCGGCCCCATGTCCAGGACCCAGTCGGCGGTCTTGATGACGTCGAGGTTGTGCTCGATGACCAGGATGGTGTTGCCGCGCTCGCGCAGGCGGACCAGCACGCCCAGCAGCTGCTCGATGTCGTGGAAGTGCAGGCCGGTGGTGGGCTCGTCCAGGATGTAGAGGGTGCGGCCGGTATCCCGCTTGGAGAGCTCCCGCGCCAGCTTCACCCGCTGGGCCTCGCCGCCGGAGAGCGTGGTGGCGCTCTGGCCGAGCTTCACGTAGGTCAGCCCCACGTCCATGAGCGTCTGCAGCTTGCGCGCCACCGCCGGGACGGGGTCGAAGAACTCCCGCGCCTCCTCCACGGTCATCTCCAGGACCTCGTGGATGTTCTTGCCCTTGTAGCGGACCTCCAGGGTCTCGCGGTTGTAGCGCTTGCCGCCGCAGACGTCGCAGGGGACGTGGATGTCCGGCAGGAAGTGCATCTCCACCTTGATCACGCCGTCGCCCTGGCACGCCTCGCAGCGCCCGCCCTTGACGTTGAAG
>JBKGYA010000240.1:0-2674 GCA_046546335.1 Thiohalospira sp.
AGCACGGCCCCGGTCAGGCGCCACGGGGCGGCCAGCCAGCGGCCGACGCCGTTGCCGCGCAGGCCGGCGACGCTCAGGGTATCCAGGTCGTAGCCGGTCTCCGGGACCACGCGCGCCTCCAGGCCCTCGGCGGTGCCCAGCCAGCTCACCGTATCCCCGCTGGCGCGCATGGCCTCGGCCACCGCCAGGGCGGGATAGATGTGTCCGCCGGTGCCGCCGGCGGCGATGACTAGGTGCGCCATGCGCCCCTCCCGCGCCGGTGGCGCTGTGCGAAGCGATTCTCGTGATCGACCCGCAGCAGCAGCGCCAGTAGCAGGGCAGTACTCACCACCGAGCTGCCACCGTAGCTGATCAGCGGGAGCGTCAGTCCCTTGGTGGGCAGGACCCCCATGTTCACGCCGGCACTGATGAAGACCTGCAGCCCCATCCAGAGGGCGATGCCGTAGGCGAGGTAGGCGGCAAAGGTGCGCCCGGCCGCCTCGGCCACGCGGGCCACCACCAGTCCGCGCAGGATGAGCAGGGTGTAGAGCCCCAGGATGGTCAGCGCCCCCACCAGACCCAGTTCCTCGCCGATGACGGCGAAGACGAAATCGGTATGCGCCTCGGGCAGGTAGAAGAGCTTCTGCACCGAGCCGCCGAGACCCACACCCAGCCACTCGCCGCGGCCGAAGGCGATCAGCGCCTGGGTAAGCTGGAAACCGCTGTTGTAGGGGTCCGCCCAGGGGTTCAGGAAGGCGGTGACCCGCTCCAGCCGATAGGGCGCCGACAGCACCAGCAGGGCCACGATCCCCACCGCCGTGCCGGAGGCGGCGGCGAAGAGCCACAGCCGGGCCCCGGCCAGGAAGAGGACGCCCAGGACCGTGGCGGCCATGACCACCGCGGCCCCGAAATCGGGCTGGGCCAGCAGCAGGACCCCGGCAACCGCCAGTAGCAGCATCGGTTTGAAGAAGCCACTGGCGGAACTCCGCACCTCCTCCCCGCGCCGGGCGATGTAATCGGCGAGGTAGACCAGCAGGGCGATCTTGAAGAACTCCGAGACCTGGATGTTCATCGGCCCCAGTGACAGCCAGCGGGTGGAGCCGTTCACCTCCGTGCCAAACACGATGACCAGCAGAAGCAGCCCGAAACCGACCACCAGGCCCGGCCCCGACAGGCGCTGCGCCCGCTCCAGGGGGGTCGTCACCACCAGCCAGCCGACGGCAACCCCGGCGGCATAGAAGGTCATCTGGCGCACCACGTAGTGGAAGGGTGAGCCTAGATTCCGGTCGGCGATGTCCATGGAGGCCGAGGCCACGATGATCAGTCCCAAGCCCCCCAGGATGACCACGGCCAGTACCAGCAGGGGATCGAAGGGCCAGGGCTGGCCCTCGTCGGCACCACGCCGGGGACGGTATCCCTGCTGCAGACCGGGCAGGAACTCGCTCATGCCGCCCTCCCCGCCACTGCCGTGGCGAAGGCCTCGCCGCGCCGGGCGTAGCCCTCGAACTGGTCGAAGCTGGCGCAGGCCGGCGAGAGGAGCACGAAGTCCCCGGGCTGCGCGAGCTCCCCGGCCCGCTCCACCGCCTCGACCATGTCGGCAGCGGCCATCACCGGGACGTGGGGTGCAAGGACAGAGGCGATGGTCGGGCCATCCTCGCCCAGGGTCACCGCCCCCCGCAGGCGGCCCCCGCGGGCCGGCTCGGCCAGGGGCGCGAAGTCCTGCCCCTTGCCCTGACCGCCGGCGATGAGGACCACCGGCGCCTCCAGGCCCTCGATGGCCGCCAGGGCGGCCCCGACATTGGTCGCCTTGGAATCATCGATCCAGGTGATACCACCGCGCTCCGCAACCCGCACGCAGCGGTGGTCGAGGCCGCTGAAGCCGGCCAGGGCCGCGCGCATGGCCGACCGTCCCAGCCCCGCCGCCTCGCCCAGCGCCAGGGCCGCCAGGGCATTGGCGCGATTGTGCGCCCCCACCAGGGATAGCTCCGCGGCTGGCATTACCGCCTCGTCCCCGTGGGCCAGCCAGGGGGTACCGTCGGGGCCGGGGCGGACACCCCAGTCACCGGCGGTCGGCGCCCCCAGGGTAAAGCCCAGGGTCTCCCCCGGCCCGACCAGCCCGGCGGTCCGGGGATCGTCGCGATTGACCACCAGGGTCTCCGCGCCCCGGGCGATCCGCGCCTTGGCGGCGGCGTAGGCCTCCAGGTCGGCGTAGCGGTCCAGGTGGTCGGCGCTGACGTTGAGCACCGCCGCCGCCTTCGGGGCCAGGCTCGAGGTCGTCTCCAGCTGGAAGCTGGAGAGCTCCAGGATGTAGAGGGCCGGCTCCGGCTCGGTGAGCAGCTCCAGGGCCGGCGGGCCGTAGTTGCCGCCCACCCCGGCACGGAGGCCGGCCTCGCTCGCCATGGCCGCCAGCATGGCCGTGACCGTGGACTTGCCGTTGGAGCCGGTGATGGCGACCACCGGCACGCTGTCCATGTGGGCGGTCGCCAGGGCGGTCACGAGGTTGCACGCGCCGGGGCCGCTGGTGGCCAGGACCACCCCGGGCTTGCCCGTGGCGCGGGCATACCCGTCGGCCATGTGGCCGGCGCCCTGCTCGTGGCGGGTCAGCAGGAACCGGATGGGGCTGGAATACAGCACGTCGAAGATGGGCAGCACCACGCCGCCGGGATAGCCGAACATCGTGTCCACGCCCTGCTCG
>JBKGYA010000241.1:0-2630 GCA_046546335.1 Thiohalospira sp.
CTTCGCCGGCCACC
This sequence comes from Thiohalospira sp., assembly GCA_046546335.1. GTDB lineage: Bacteria > Pseudomonadota > Gammaproteobacteria > Thiohalospirales > Thiohalospiraceae > Thiohalospira. The sequence continues at coordinate 15 of JBKGYA010000241.1, forward strand.
AGGCCGGTGGTCTTCTTCGACACGCTGCCGGCCACCTTGGCGCCCAGTGCCTGGAGCCGCGCCTTGCCCTGCTCGCGGGTCATGCCCTCGAGGGTCCCGGTGAGCACCCAGGTCTGGCCGGCCAGGGGCTGTGCCCGCTCGGTGACGGCTTCCTCCTCCCAGTGCAGGCCACAGGCGATCAGCTCGTCGATGGTTTCGCGGTTGTGGGGCTGACGGAAGAAGGTGGCCACGCTCTCCGCCACCACCGGGCCGACGTCGGGCACCGCCTGCAGCTGCTCCTCGTCGGCGGCCATGAGCCGCTCCAGGGTGCCGAAGTGGCGGGCCAGGCCGGCGGCGGTGGCTTCCCCCACCTCCCGGATCCCCAGGGCGAAGAGGAAGCGCGGCAGGGTCGTCTCCTTCGAGGCCTCCAGGGCGGCGACGAGATTGGCCGCCGACTTCTCCGCCATGCGCTCCAGGCCCTGCAGGGTGGCGGCATCCAGGTGGTAGAGGTCGGCGACGTCGTGGACCAGGTCGCGATCCACCAGCTGCTGGATCACCTTCTCGCCCAGGCCGTCGATATCCATGGCGCGCCGGGAGGCGAAGTGCTCCAGGGCGGCGCGGCGCTGGGCGGGGCAGTAGAGGCCGCCGGTGCAGCGGGCCACCGCCTCGCCCTCCAGGCGCACCACCTCGGAGCCGCAGACCGGGCAGTGGTCCGGCCGCACCGGGGTCTGTGCCCCCTCCGGGCGCCGGGACTCCACCACGCCCACCACCTCGGGGATGACGTCCCCGGCCCGGCGGACGATGACGGTATCCCCGATCCGGACATCCTTGCGCCGGATCTCGTCCTCGTTGTGCAGCGTCGCGTTGGTCACCGTGGCGCCGCCGACGAAGACCGGATCCAGCCGCGCCACCGGGGTGAGCGCGCCGGTCCGGCCGACCTGCCACTCCACCGAGCGCAGCGTGGTGAGCTCCTCCTCCGGCGGGAACTTGCAGGCGATGGCCCAGCGCGGCGAGCGCGCCACGAAGCCCAGCCGCTCCCGCCGGGAGCGGTCGTCCACCTTGAAGACCACGCCGTCCACGTCGAAGGCGAGCTGTGGCCGGCGCTCGCCCATGCGGCGGAAGTACTCGAGGCACTCTTCCAGCCCCTCCGCCCGCTGGACCTCGTCGGAGACCGGCAGCCCCCAGCCGCGCAGGCGCTGGAGGGATTCATGGTGGGAGTCGGCGAGCTCCCCCCCTTCGCTCACGCCGGTGCCGTAGGCGTAGAAGGCCAGGGGCCGCCGGGCGCTGATCCGCGGATCCAGCTGGCGCAGGCTGCCGGCGGCGGCGTTGCGCGGATTGACGAAGGGCTCCTCGCCGGCGGCGCGGCGCTCCTCGTTGAGCCGGTGGAAGCCGGCGTGGCTCATGTAGACCTCGCCGCGGACCTCCAGCCGCCGCGGCCAGCCCTCGCCGCGCAGGCGCAGCGGGATGGCGCCGATGGTGCGGACGTTGTGGGTGACATCCTCGCCGGTGGTGCCATCTCCGCGGGTGGCGCCGCGCACCAGCTCGCCGTCGACGTAGAGCAGGCTCACGGCAAGGCCGTCGAGCTTGGGCTCGGCGGTGTAGGTAACGGCGTCCACCCCCAGCTCCCGGCGGATCCGCTCGTCGAAGGCGGCCAGCTCCTCCTCGGAGAAGGCGTTGGCCAGGGAGAGCATGGGGATCTCGTGGGCCACCTCGCCCAGCTCGGAGACCGGCGCCGCGCCCACCCGCTGGGTGGGGGAGTCGGCGGTGATCAGCTCCGGGTGTTCGGCCTCCAGCGCCTGGAGTTCGCGCAGGAGACGGTCGTACTCGGCGTCGGGGATCTCCGGGTCGTCGAGGACGTAGTAGCGGTAGTTGTGGTAATCGATGGTCTCGCGGAGTTCGCGGACACGGGCGGCCGGCTCCGAGGGCTCCACCCGGTGCGCTCCCCGGTTTCCTTCAGGGTTCATCGAATCCGGCGGCATCGGTGGGCAGGCTCCTCGTGGGTTCGGTCTTCTGCCTTTCGGGGACTGTACGGCTCTGTTCGCGGAGTTCCGGCTCGGCCCCATGCGCCGCCCGGAACGACGGAGCGGCGCTCAGCGCGCGGTGCGCTGGTGGAGTTCGTGCTCCCGCACCCGGTCGCGGAGGTGGCCGATGGTCTGGTCGGTCAGGGTGGAGCGGCGCTCGTCCAGCAGATCGCCGCCCAGATCCCCGGCCACGCGCCGGGCCGCGGCGAGCATGGCCTCGAAGGACTCCATCCCCGGGCGCGGGCCCGGCAGGCGGCAGAAGAAGGCGAGCCCCGGGGTGGTGAAGGACTCGTCCAGCGCCTCCAGCGTCCCCGGCTCCACCATACTCGCCACGCTGAAGACCGGCTCCTCCCCGCCGCCCCCGCCGGCGTGATACCAGTGGAAGATATCCATGGGACCGAAGCGCAGGCCGGCCTCGGAGAGCGCGGTGGCCACCGTCGGCCCGGGGAAGGCGGCCCCCTCCGGCGCGGTCACGAACAGCGCGAGGATGAGATCGTCCTCGCCCGGCGGGCGGGGCGGACGCTGGTCCTCCCCAGGGGGCTCCGGCTCGGGTTCCGGCTCCGGCTCGGGCTCCGGTTGGGGTTCGGGCGCCCGCTGGCGACGCGGGGCCACGGGC
>JBKGYA010000242.1:0-2608 GCA_046546335.1 Thiohalospira sp.
CGTCCCCCTGGAGGTCCTTGAGGTAGGCGCGGATGGCGGTACGCGCCTTACCGGTGATGACGAAGTTGAGCCAGGCGGGATTGGGGTGGGCGCCGGGGGCGGTAACGATCTCCACCGTCTGGCCGTTGAGCAGCCGAGTATTCAGGGGCATGAGGCGGCGGTCGATGCGAACGCCCACGCAGGTATTGCCGACGTCGGAGTGGACGGCGTAGGCGTAGTCCACTGCGGTGGCCCCCCGCGGCAGCTCCATGATCTGGCCCTTGGGGGTGAAGACGTAGACCTCGTCGGGGAACAGGTCGACCTTGACGTTCTCCAGGAACTCCAGGGAGTTGCCGGCGTTCTGCTGCATCTCCAGGAGCTCGCGCAGCCACTCCCGGGCGCGCGTCTGGGCCACGGTGGCGTGGGCCTCGTTGCCGGTCTTGTAGAGCCAGTGGGCGGCGATCCCGGCCTCGGCCACCCGGTCCATGTCCCGGGTCCGGATCTGGATCTCGATGGGCACGCCCCAGGGGCTGAAGAGGACGGTGTGCAGGGACTGGTAGCCGTTGGCCTTGGGGATGGCGATGTAGTCCTTGAACCGCCCCGGCACCGGCTTGTAGAGGTTGTGGACGGCGCCCAGCACCCGGTAGCAGGTATCCACCCGGTCCACCACCACGCGGAAGGCGTAGACGTCGAAGACCTCCTGGAAGTGGAGGTGCTTGTCCCGCATCTTGCGGTAGATGCTGTAGAGGTGCTTCTCGCGCCCCTCCACGCGCCCCTCCAGCCCCTCCTCGGCCAGCCGCGCCTTGATCCCCCCCTCGATGCGGGCGACCACCTCCTTGCGGTTGCCGCGAGCGCTCTGGACGGCCTTCGCCAGGATGCGGTAGCGCATGGGGTACATCGCCCGGAAGCCCAGGTCCTCCAGCTCCAGCCGCAGGGAGTTCATGCCCAGGCGGTTGGCGATGGGGGCGTAGATCTCCAGGGTCTCCCGGGCGATGCGGCGGCGCTTGTCCGGCCGCATCACGCCCAGGGTGCGCATGTTGTGGAGGCGGTCGGCGAGCTTGATGAGGATGACCCGCAGATCGCGGGCCATGGCCAGCATCATCTTGCGGAAGTTCTCCGCCTCCGCCTCCGCCTTGGTGCCGAAGTGGACCTGGGTGAGCTTGGAGACACCGTCCACCAGCTCCGCCACCTCCTCGCCGAAGGCGGCGGCGATGTCCTCCTTGGCCACCCGGGTGTCCTCCAGGGTGTCGTGGAGGACACCGGCCACCAGGCTCTCGTGGTCGAGCCGGAGTTCTGCGAGGATCTGGGCCACCGCCAGGGGGTGGTAGATGTAGGGCTCGCCGGATTTGCGCTGCTGGCCCTCGTGGGCCTCGGCGCCGAAGAGATAGGCGCGATAGACCTCGGCGACCTGTTCCGGCTCGAGGTAGTCCTCGAGCTGCTCGCACAGGTCACTGATGAGCAGGACGGGCTCCTGCTGCGCCGCGGTGCTCACGCCCGCTCGTCGGCCTCCAGGAAGGGCGACGGCTCGGGGGCCGCAGCCGGGGCACCATCCTCCTCGTCCAGGACCTCGCGGCCCACGTAGCCCGCGGCGATCTCGCGCAGGGCGACGACGGTGGGCTTGTCGTCCTCCCACGGCACATGGGGCTCGGCGCCGTTGGCCAGCTGCCGCGCGCGGCGGGTGGCCACCAGCACGAGCTGGAAGCGGTTGTCGACGTTATCGAGACAGTCCTCGACGGTAATGCGTGCCATGCCAGCCTCTGGATTGGTTGCCCGGACCGATCGATTCTACTTCACAACACCGGGGCTAGGCCAGCAGTTCGTCCAGCAGCTGAGCATGCCGCCAGCGCTGGGCCGCCCCGCGCAGGCGACGGGCGGTGACTATCGAGCCAAGCTCTGCCAGGGCCGTATCGAAGTCGTCGTTGACCACCAGGTAGTCGAATTCGTCGAAGTGGGCCATCTCCGCCTGCGCCGCCTCCATGCGCCGCTGGATGACCTCGGCGCTGTCCTGGCCGCGCCCCTGGAGGCGCTCGGCGAGTACCGCCCGCGACGGCGGCAGGATGAAGATCCCCACGGACTGCGGGATGGACTCGCGCACCTGGCGCGCCCCCTGCCAGTCGATCTCGAGGATGACATCGCGCCCCTCGTCTACGCCGTCCAGGGCGGCGTTGCGCGAGGTCCCGTAGTAGTTGTCGAAGACCTTCGCGTGCTCCAGGAAGGCGCCCTCGGCCACCATGGCCTCGAAGGTGGGGACATCCACGAAGTGGTAGTCGACCCCGTCGGTCTCCCCCGCCCGGGGCGGTCGGGTGGTGTGGGAGACGGAGACGGCGATGTCGGGAGTGTGCTCGACCAGGGCGCGCACCAGGCTCGTCTTGCCGGCACCGGAGGGGGCCGAGATGACATAGAGGGTGCCGGGTTGCTGCTGCTCGCTCATGGGCGTCGTCCTCCGGGATGCCAGGCGCGCATTCTACGCGGGCGGACAAAGACCCAGCCACCCCAAATGGGGTCAAGTCTTGCAACGTCATAATTCACCGCTGGCATCCGAGGGATCAGCAGGGGTGCCAGCCAGTGCACCTCCACTTCTAGGGACCGGAGAAGCTTGATGCTAGTTGCAAGACTTGACCCCACTGAC
>JBKGYA010000243.1:0-2574 GCA_046546335.1 Thiohalospira sp.
GCTTGAGCACCCCGTCCTGGTGGATGCCCGACTCGTGGGCGAAGGCGTTGGCGCCCACGATGGCCTTGTTGGGCTGCGGCTGGAAGCCCGTAACCGACGCCACCAGCTTGGAACTCGGCACGATCTGGGTGGTGTCGATGCGGGTGTTGCAGGGGAAGACGTCCTGGCGCACCTGCAGGGCCATGACGATCTCCTCCAGCGCCGCATTCCCCGCCCGCTCGCCGAGGCCGTTGATGGTGCACTCCACCTGGCGGGCGCCGTTGCTCACCGCCGCCAGGGAGTTGGCCACGGCGAGACCGAGGTCGTTGTGGCAGTGGCTGGAGAAGGTCGCCCGGTCGCTGTCGGGGACGTTCGCCCGGATGTCGGCGATGAGCCGGCCGAACTGCTCGGGGATGGCGTAGCCCACGGTGTCCGGGATGTTGATGGTGGTGGCCCCGGCGTCGATGGCCGCCTCCACGATGCGGTAGAGGAAGTCGGGCTCGGAGCGGCCGGCATCCTCGGCGGAGAACTCCACGTCGTCCACGAAGTCCCGCGCCCGGCGGACGGCGGCGACGGCGCGCTCCACCACCTCGTCCGGCCCCATGCGCAGCTTGTTCTCCATGTGCACCGGGGAGGTGGCGATGAAGGTGTGGATCCGGGCGTGGGCGGCGCCGGCCAGGGCCTCGCCGGCGCGCTCGATGTCCCGCTCCACGGCGCGGGCGAGGCCGCAGACGGTGCTCTCCCTCACGCTCTCGGCGACCGCGCGGACCGACTCGAAGTCGCCCTCGCTGGCCGCCGGGAAGCCGGCCTCGATCACGTCCACCCGCAGCCGCTCCAGCTGCCGGGCGATGCGGACCTTCTCTTCGCGCGTCATGGAGGCGCCGGGGCTCTGCTCGCCGTCGCGAAGGGTCGTATCGAAGATGGTGAGATGTTCCTGACTCATGGGGATTCCTCCAGCCGAAAGGCCATGGTAATCGAGGCGCCTCGCCGCTCCAACGGGTCGGGCGGGGCATCGGATTCTGCGGGAAGGGGGATCGAGATCTTATAGCCGCCGCAGCGGCAGCAGTCGCAGGCTGGTCAGGAGGGACGCGACCGCCCGATCGCCGCCGGGGCGACGATCGTGGAATCCATTATTGTGCGGTGCGCGGATGGCCATGGTGTACGGGGTTCCAGGGCGAATCTGGACTTAGTATAAATCGCATTTGCGCGAACGCCAAGCCCCGCTGGCGGGGCGGTCGGACCAGGTCCGCGGACAACCCCAGGCGGGGCCGGAGGCTCATGGCGAGGAGAACCGAATACAGCCGGTGCGGGGAGTCCGGGGGCGGCCGGGCAGGGCCTCGACGGCAGGGATGCCGTCGTGGAGCCTACATGGACGTATGTACGGCGTCCCTGCCCGGCCGCCCCCGGACTTCCCGTATCGGCTGGCTCCCGATCCCCGCCCCTCAGGACCCCGAACGCCGCGCCCGCTCCCGCCGCCGCTGACGGCGAAGGCGCAGGGTCTCCACCGGGCCACTGGCGGCGTAGATCAGCGCCGCCCCGAAGAGGACCTGGGGCGGGTCCAGGGCGATGAGGACGAAGACCAGCACGATGACCAGCGTTGCCACGAAGGGCACCCGGCCGCGAAGGTCGAAGTCCTTGAAGCTGCGGTAGCGCAGATTGGAGACCATGAACAGCCCGGCGACGACGGTGAGCACCGCCGCCGGCACCGCCAGCTCCACCGGCTCGACCCCGTAGGCCGGGATCGCCCAGACCATCCCCGCCAGCAGCGCCGCCGCCGCCGGGGAGGCGAGCCCCTGGAAGTGGCCGCGATCGGTGTGGGCCACCTGGGTATTGAAGCGGGCCAGCCGCAGGGCGGCCGAGGCCACGTAGACGAAGGCCGCCAGCCAGCCCACCTTGTCCAGATCGGTGAGCGCCCACTGATGGACCACCAGGGCCGGGGCCAGGCCGAAGGAGACGAGGTCGGCCAGGCTGTCGAACTGGACGCCGAAATCGGTCTGGGTATTGGTCAACCGGGCGACCCGGCCATCCAGCCCGTCCAGGATCATGGCCACGAAGATCGCCACCGCCGCCGTGCGGTAGTCGCCCCCCATGGCGCTGATGATGGCGAAGAAGCCGGCGAACAGCGCCGCGGTGGTCAGCAGGTTGGGGAGCAGGTAGATGCCGCGTCGGCGCACCGGCTCCCCGCTGGCGTTCTCCTCGCGTGGCACGATTCCCGCCGGGTGCCCCCTAGTTCTTGGACCGGTCGACGATCTTGTTGGAGGCGATCCACGGCATCATGCCGCGCAGCCGCTCGCCCACCTGCTCGATCTGGTGCTCGGCACCCAGGCGGCGGTTGGCCTTGAGGACCGGGGCGTTGGCCTGGTTCTCGGCGATCCACTCCCGGGCGAACTCGCCGTTCTGGATCTCGGTGAGGATCTCGCGCATGGACTCCTTGGTGTACTCGTCCACCACGCGGGAGCCGCGGGTGAAGTCGCCGTACTCGGCGGTGTTGGAGATGGAGTAGCGCATGTTGGCGATGCCGCCCTCGTACATGAGGTCGACGATGAGCTTGAGCTCGTGGAGGCACTCGAAGTAGGCCATCTCGGGGGCGTAGCC
>JBKGYA010000244.1:0-2569 GCA_046546335.1 Thiohalospira sp.
CTGCGGCCGGTCCTCCGGTTCCGGCGGGGCGACGGCCTCCGGATCGGGCTCCGTGCGCGGCAGCGCCTCTTCCAGGTGCTCCAGGGCGTCGAAGACGGTGTCACAGACGCCGCAGCGCACGCGACCGTCGGCGGCGCGTAGCTGCTCGGCGGTGACCCGGAAGTGGCTGTGGCAGTTGGGGCACTGGGTGTACATGGGAGCCTCGAAACGGATAGGCCTGGGAGGGGACCGCCCTCCGGGGCGACGTTAACCCATCCGGCGGCGCCCGTCCAAGCGGACCCAGCCCTCCTGTTCCACCGGCGGGTCAATCTGGAACCAGGGCCGGTAGGCCGCGGCCACCTCCTCGGCCTGCTCCTGGAGGATGCCGGAGAGGACCAGGTCGCCGCCGGGCCGGGTGCGGGCGGCCAGTTCCGGGGCGAGTTCCCGTAGGGTACCGGCCAGGATGTTGGCCAGCACCAGATCGGCGGTGCCCCCGGGGTCATCGGCCACGGCACGGGAGTGGATCCGGTCGGCGACGCCGTTGGCCCGGGCATTCTCCAGGGTGGCGGTCACTGCCTGGGGGTCGTTGTCCACCGCCAGGATGTCGGTGGCGCCCAGCAGGGCGGCGGCCACGGCGAGTACGCCGGAGCCGGCGCCGTAGTCGAGGACGGTCCGGCCCTCGGGGGGATGGGCGTCCAGCCACTGCAGGCACAGCGCCGTGGTGGCGTGGGTGCCGCTGCCGAAGGCCAGACCCGGGTCCAGGCGCAGATTCACCGCCCCGGGGTCCGGGGCGTCGGTCCAGCTCGGGCAGATCCACAGCCGCCGGCCGAAGCGCATGGGCTGGAAATCGTCCATCCAGGTGCGCGTCCACTCCTGATCCGCGACCTCGGTGGCCGCGACGCCCTCGGGGAGTTCACCCAGGTTCAGGAGCAGCGTGGCCCGGATCGCCGTGGGGTCGCTCTCCCCCGAAAAGAGGCCCACCACCTGGGCCTCGGCCCACAGGGGCGTCTCCCCCGGCCCCGGCTCGTACAGGGGCTGGTCGGCGGCATCGCGGACGGTGACCGCCACCGCGCCGGCGGTCTCCAGGGCGTCGCTGGTGCGTTCGACGTCGGCGGCGGGGGCGGGGATGGTGATCTCGATCCAGCTCAAGGCGGACTCCGCGGTCGGTCGCCGGTCTCCCACCGGCGACGAAGGATTTTACAATTCGGCGGTTGCAATGCGTGAATAAAGTACCACAGTAGAAGGTGGTCGACCGTCGGCGGTTGCCCCCTGCGCATCCATTAATTCGAGGCTCGTGAACCGATCATGCAGATGAATATCCACTCCCTGGGCTTTCGGGTCGTCGCCTTTGCCAGCGGCATCGCCGCCGTCCTGGTGGGCGTGCTCTTCCTCCTCTATGCGCAGCAGGCCCACCAGGCGGCCATCGACAAGGAGGTGGAGTCGGCCCGCTCCATCGTGCTCATGGCCGAGTCGGTGCGCGAGCGCATGGCCCACAAGTGGGAGATCGGGATCTTTACCCCGGAGAAGCTGCGCGACTACGAGTGGGACTCCGAAGAGGAGAAGAAGGAGCTCATCATGGCCGCCATCCCGGTGGTCACGGCCTGGGAGTCGGCCCAGCAGAAGGCCGAGCAGGGCGGCTACGAATTCCTCACCCCCCGGGAGGGCGCCCGCAACCCCGAGAACGAGCCGAGCAACGACATCCAGCGGGAGGCGCTGAGCCACTTCGAGCAGAACCCCGACGCGGAGGAGTTCCACGTCGTGGACCAGACGGACAACTCGGTCCACTACTTCCGACCGGTACGCCTGGGCGAGGTCTGCATGAACTGCCACGGTGACCCGGCGAACTCCGAGGAGCTCTGGGGGCGGGATGACGGCAAGGACATCACCGGCCACCGCATGGAGGACAAGGAGGTGGGCGACCTCCACGGCGCCTTCGAGGTCATCGGCTCCATGGATGATGCCGATGCGGCCGCTCGGGCCAACCTCTGGCGGGGTGGCGGCATCGCCCTGCTCATGCTCGGGCTGGCAGTGACGGCCCTGGCCTGGTGGGTGCGCCGGCGCGTGACCCGGCCGTTGAACACCGCGGTGGAGGGCATGCTGACCGCCGAGCGTGACGGCGACCTCAACTACCGCATGGATATCAGCGGCCGCGACGAGCTGGCCTGCCTGGGTGACGGCTTCAACAGCTTCATGGAGAAGGTCCAGGGCCTCGTCCGGCAGGTGGCCGAGTCGGCCCGGTCGGTGGGCGAGTCCGCCGAGGAGGTCGCCCGGATCGGCGAGGAGACCCGGCAGGGGCTGGGCCGTCAGGCCTCGGAGACCGAGCAGGTGGCCACGGCCATGAACGAGATGACCGCCACCGTGGACGAGGTGGCAAGGAATGCCTCGTCGGCCGCCGACGCCGCCCGCACGGCCGATGGCGAGGTCAATTCCGGCGACCAGGTGGTGAGCCAGACCGTCGACTCCATCCAGCGCCTGGCCAGCGAGGTGGAGAGGGCCGGCGAGGTCATCGACCGACTCAGCGGCGAGAGCGAGAGCATCGGCAAGGTGGTCGATGTCATCAACGAGATCGCCGAGCAGACCAACCTCCTGG
>JBKGYA010000245.1:0-2555 GCA_046546335.1 Thiohalospira sp.
GGTGACGAAGTAGGGGGAGAGGTAGCCGCGGTCGAACTGCATGCCCTCGACCACGTCCAGCTCGTTGTCCAGGCCGGAGCCCTCCTCCACGGTGATGACGCCGTCGGTGGTCACCCGCTCCATCGCCTCGGCGATGATCTCGCCCACGGCCTAGTCGGAGTTGGCGGAGATGGTGCCCACCTGGGTGATGGACTTGCGGTCCTTGCACTCCTTGGAGAGCTTGCGCAGCTCATCCACGGCAGCGGTGACCGCCTTGTCGATGCCGCGCTTGAGGTCCATGGGGTTCATGCCGGCGGCCACCGCCTTCATGCCCTCGCGCATGAGGCCCTGGGTCAGGATGGTGGCGGTGGTCGTGCCGTCACCGGCCTCGTCGGCGGTCTGGGAGGAGACCTCCTTGACCAGCTGGGCGCCCATGTTCTGGAACCTGTCCTTGAGCTCGATCTCCTTGGCCACGGAGACCCCGTCCTTGGTGGAGGAGGGGGCGCCGAAGCTCTTCTCGATGACCACGTTGCGACCGCGCGGGCCGAGGGTCACGCGCACGGCGTTGGCCAGGACATTGACGCCGTCCACCATCTGGTGGCGGGCGTCTTCACCGAAGATTACGTCTTTCGCTGCCATGGTCTGCTTTCCTTTGTCTGGGTTCGTTGACTGTCGAGTCGGTTGTACCGGGGGTCGCGCGGGGGCGCTCTAGCCCTCGAGGACCGCCATGAGGTCGTCCTCGCGCATCACCAGGAGGGTCTCGTCGCCCACCTTGACCTCGCTGCCGGCATACTTGCCGAACAGGACCCGGTCGCCCTCCTTCACGGCGATGGCGCGCTTGTCGCCGTTGTCCAGCGGCTTGCCGTCGCCCACGGCGACCACCTCGCCCTGCTGGGGCTTCTCGGCGGCGGTGTCGGGCAGGACGATGCCGCCGGCGGTCTGCTCTTCCTCTTCCTCGCGGCGGATGACGACGCGGTCGTGCAACGGACGGATCTTCATGGGGAGTCTCTCCTTAACGGGTTTTCACACGCTTCGTGAACCGGAGTGCCAACCGCCTCGACGGGGCGCTGTTAGCACTCACTGAAATCGAGTGCCAATAATAGCGATGCAACAGTGGCCGTCAAGCCCTCCCGGCGCCGGCCTTGCTTCCGGATCAGGCAGCTAGCGTCGGGGGAAGCGGGGGTCGTCGTCCTCGTCGGGCCAGTACTGCCCCTCGAAGGTGCGCGGGCCGCCGCCGGGCCCCTGCCCCCCACGGACCACCACGGCCCGCCGGGCCGCGGCGCGGATGAGGGCGCGGCGCAGCGGCGGGATGAGCAGGAGGAAGCCGAAGGTGTCGGTGACGAAGCCCGGGGTGAGCAGGGTGACGCCGGCCACCAGCAGGGCCGCCCCCTCCAGGACCTCCATGGCCGGCATCTCGCCCATGGCCAGGCGCTGGCGCAGGCGGGCCTGGGTGGAGAGGCCCTGGGCGCGGATGAGCCAGGCGCCCAGGACGGCGGTGCCGATCACCGCGAGCACGGTGATCCCGGCGCCGATGACCTCGCCCACCTTGATCAGGATGTAGAGCTCCACCAGGGGGGCGCCCACGAAGAGGGCGAGCAGGATGAGAAGCGGTGGCATGATGTACCTCACTGGGGCTGGATCCCCGACCATGAGGGCGGCCGCAGACGGTTTCAAGGGTGGCGCTTGTCGTTGACCCGTCATGGCACGTAAGTTGACGGAGCGATTCATCGACGGAGGGACCGCCATGGCCGGAGAACACCGCATCGCCCTGTGCACCTGCCCCGACGAGGCCACCGCCCGGGAGCTGGCCGCGGCCGTGGTCGAACGCCGGCTCGCGGCCTGCGTGAACATCGTGCCGGGGCTTACCTCGGTCTTCGCCTGGGAGGGAAGGGTGGAGACGGACCCGGAGGTCCTGATGGTCATCAAGACCACCGGCAAGGCCTGGGAGGCCCTGCAGGCGACGCTCACCGACCTTCATCCCTACGAACTCCCGGAGGTCATTGCGGTCGAAATCACAGCCGGCCTTGCCGGATACCTGCAGTGGATGGACGAGTCGACGGAGTCATCATAATGATACGAACGCTGTTCCTCGCGCTGGTGGCGCTGCTCGCCGCCGCGCCCACCGCCGCCCAGGACCTCATGGACCCGGATGACGCCTTCGCCGTGGAGGCGGAGGCGGTGGACGGGCAGACCATCCGGATCAACTGGGAGGTCGATTCCGACTACTACCTCTACCAGGACAAGCTGGAGCTGGAGAGCACCACCGATGGCATTGCCTTCGGCGAACTCGACCTCCCCGAGTCGAAGACCAAGCAGGACGAGCAGTTCGGCGAGGTCGAGACCCACTCCGGCGAATTCTCGGCCACGGTCCCGGTGGAGCGCGCCGATGGCGATGACGGGGCGCGGACGGTCACCTTCACCCTCCACAGCCAGGGTTGTAACGACCCGCGCGGCGTCTGTTATCCGCCCCACGAGCAGGAACTCGAGGTGGACCTGCCCGAGGCCGGCTCGGGTGGCGATGAAGGTTCCGCCGACGAGGGCGGCAAGGCGCAGGAGGACGAGGCACAGGAGGACGA
>JBKGYA010000246.1:0-2519 GCA_046546335.1 Thiohalospira sp.
GCTGCTGGGACGCGCAGCGTACCCGGGCCGCCGAGGCGCTCGCCACAGCGTTGGCGGATGAGCCCGGCCCGGTGATCATCGCCGGCGACCTCAACGCCTACCCCGCCGAGCGGCCCGTCGCCCGGCTGCGCCGTGCCGGCTACGCGGACCTCCTGCACCGGCACCAGCCGGCGGAGGCGAGCCACACCTACAACTACCGGGGCCGCAGCGGGCGGCTGGATTATCTTCTCGTGCGGGACGGAGAGCGGGTGCGGGAGGCGGGGATCTGGGGCGTGAATGCCGACGAGCCGGCGATAGCCGCGGAGGCCGGCCCCTGGCGGGCCGGCGACCACGATCCGGTCTGGCTGGACCTCGGACTGGAGGCCCGCTGACGAGGCGGCCTACTGGAAGAGGATCCGGACCCCCAGATGGCCACCCTCGTCCAGGGTGATGTCCTTGCCTCCGCCCTCCGGCTCCGCCTCCATGTGGCGGTAGCCGAGGTAGGCGAACGCCTGGGGGATGATCTGGTACTCGACGCGGGCCTGCGCCTCCAGGAGGCTGTCGGCATCGCCGAAGCTGACGACATTGGGGGCGTAGTGGACGCGACCGCCCACCACCAGGCGATTCACCGCGGCCGGGTAGTAGCGCAGGGCGAGTCCCGGGGCCAGACCGACACTGTCGAAGTCGTCCCGGTTGTCATCCATGTGGACGCCGAGTGCCTTTACACCGACCCCGGCCTCCAGGGGATTGTCCGAGGAGCCGGTCTCGCCCACCACCATCAGGCCGACGTTGCCGACGTAGACATCGTCGGTGGTGTAGTAGAGCCCGGCCTCGCCGTTGAGGTCTCCCGGCTGGTCCTGATTGATGGCCCAGCCGAACTGGGCGTAGGCGGCATCATCGTTGAGGTTGAGATCCAGCTGGCCGGCCTGGACCGGCAGGGCGGCCAGGCCCGAAAGCAGGCCGGCAAGGGCGATACGGCGCATGCGCTCCCTCTCCCGAGGTTATCCGTGATGAGAGGAACCCGGGCGGCAGGGCCGGGCCCGGGTTCATAAGGATTTGATAATGATAGCGCGCCCGGGCCCGCCGGCCCAAGCGCCCGGTGCTACCCCGTCGGGGGCCGGCCGACTACATGTCGCCGAATTCCAGATCCTCGCTCACGGCATCGGCCCCTGCGGCGGCACACTCCTCGTCCAGCTCGCCCGACGGCGCGCCGGAGATGCCGATGCCGCCGTACATGTCACCACCGGCCTCGATGGGGACGCCGCCGGCGGCGATGACCAGCTTGTCGTACTTCGGAACCGAATAGTTCCCCTCGAAGTTCCCCTCCATTTCGGATGTGGCGCTGTTGAACTGGACGGCGGTGTAGGCCTTCTTCTCGCTGATGGCCAGAGTCAGGTCCATGGCCAGGGTATCCCGGACCACCGCCTGGGGATCCCCCCACCGGTCGACCACGGTGGCAGTGACCTGAACGCCCTCCTCGCGGCACGCCTCCACGGCGGCCACGGCGGCCTTGTTGGCGGTCTCCATGGTCATGCGCTTGGTGGAGACACTGGCATCCTCGGCGGCAGCGGGCCCGGCCACGAGGCCGAGGGCGGCCACCAGGGCGGTAACGGAAGCGGTCTGCTTGATGCTCATGGTTATCCTCCTCGCTGTTGTTGTTCGCACCTTGGACCATAGTGCAGTGGCGCCGTTCCCGCGAGGCGGGAGAGGGGTCAGACCAGTACCAGGTTGTCCCGGTGGATGAGTTCGGGGTCGTCGATGTAGCCCAGGGTACTCTCGATGGCGTCGGAGGCCCGCCCCCGGATCCGGCGGGCCTCGTCGGCGCCGTAGTTGGCCAGGCCGCGGGCGATCTCCCGCCCCTCGCGGTCCAGACAGGCAACCACCTCGCCGCGCTCGAAGGTACCCCACACCTCCACCACCCCCACCGGCAGGAGACTGGTCCCCTGCTCGCGCAGGGCGCGGACGGCACCCCCGTCCAGGACCAGCCGGCCGGCCACCTGGAGATGGCCGGCCAACCACTGCTTGCGCGCCGTCTGCGGCGGCTGGCGTGGTACCAGCAGGGTGCCGTGGTCGCCGCCGACGGCGGTATCGGCGATGACCGAGGGGGAGCGGCCGGAGGCGATGAGGGTCGCCGTGCCGGAGCGGGCGGCCAGCCGGGCGGCGCGCACCTTGGTCCGCATGCCGCCACGCCCCAGGGCGCCCCCGCCGCCGGCCATGGCCTCCAGGGCGGTATCCTCGGCGGAGGCCTCGCGGATGAGCTGTGCCTCCGGGTCGTGGCGCGGGTCGCGATCGTACATCCCCTCCTGGTCGGTGAGGATGAGCAGCAGGTCCGCCTCCACCAGGTTGGCCACCAGGGCGCCCAGGGTATCGTTGTCGCCGAAGCGGATCTCGTCGGTGACCACGGTGTCGTTCTCGTTGACCACCGGGATCACGCCCAGGGAGAGCAGGGTGCGCAGGGCGGAACGGGCGTTGAGGTAGCGCTTGCGGTCGGAGAGGTCGTCGTGGGTGAGCAGGACCTGGGCCGTATGGCGACCGTGGGC
>JBKGYA010000247.1:0-2516 GCA_046546335.1 Thiohalospira sp.
GGGCCTCCAGGATGGTCAGCGCCGGCCGGGGGTCCTCGAAGGCGAGGAGGAAGTGGCCCGCCTCGCGCCCCTCGACCCGGGCGGTCACCCCGCCCTCCAGCCCCAGGCGGGTCCCCTCGGCCGGGCTCCGGCTGGCGCGCACCAGGGCGCGGACGCGGTCGTCGTCGCAGATCCGCTCCACCAGCACCTCCACCCGGCCGCCGCTGGCCTTCTGCCCCAGCAGGCGGGCGGGGACCACCCGGGTGTCGTTGAAGACCAGGCAGTCGCCGGGGCGCAGGAGGTCGGGGAGATCGCGGAAGGCGCGGTCCACCGGCGCCTCGCCGGTCAGCTCCAGCAGGCGGCTGGCGCTGCGCTCGGCGGCCGGCTCCTGGGCGATGAGGCCCTCGGGGAGGTCGTAGTGGAAGTCCTGGCGGCGCATGGCCGCGCAGTCTACTACGTCGCGCCTATCCCAGCAGCCAGGAATCGGGATCCCCCGGCGGCTGGCGCAGGTCGGCGGCGCGCAGGCCGCGGACGCAGCGGATGATCAGCCACACGGCCCAGGCCAGCCCCACCAGCAGCGCCAGGGGGCCGGCCGGGACCATCAGCACCAGGAAGATGAAGCCCATGAAGAAGGTCCGGATCTGGAAGCGGAAGTGCTCCGCCACCCAGTGGGGCGCCCCGCGCCGGTAGACATAGGCCATGACCACCCCCACCAGCGCGGTGATGCCGAAGACCAGGGCGACCAGATAGAGGACGTAGACCACCTGGACGATGGTCAGCAGCCGCTCCTCGCCCTCGTCCTCCTCCCAGGGCGCCGCCATCAGCCCTCCCCCTGCCAGTTCAGGGCACACGCCATGAGCCCCTCGGTGGAGGCGTCGAAGGAGCCCGGCGCCGCCCCCGCCTCCAGGTGCGGCAGGACCCGGCCGGCGGTCTGCTTGCCGAACTCCACCCCCCACTGGTCGAAGGCGTTGGTCCCCCAGAGGACCGATTCCACGTAGATCCGGTGCTCGTAGAGGGCCACCAGCGCCCCGAGACTCCACGGGTCGTGGCGGCGCAGGAGCAGCGTGGTGCTCGGCCGGTTGCCCTCCAGGACCTGATGCGGCACCAGGGCCTCGATGGTACCTGCATCCAGCCCCTTCTCCTGCAGCTCGGCGCGCGCCTCGTCGGCACCCTTGCCGCGCATGAGCGCCCGGGTCTGGGCGAGGAAGTGGGAGAGCAGGATACGGTGGTGATCGGGGTGGTCGCCGGGCGGCTCGGCCACGGCGATGAAGTCGGCGGGGACGATCCGGGTCCCCTGGTGCAGCAGCTGGAAGAAGGCGTGCTGGCCATTGGTGCCCGTCCCGCCCCAGACGATGGCGCCGGTGGGGTAGTCCACCGGCTGCCCCTCCAGGGTCACGCGCTTGCCGTTGCTCTCCATGTCCCCCTGCTGGAGGTAGGCCGGCAGCAGGCCCAGGGCCTCGTCGTAGGGGAGGATGGCGTGGGTCTCCCGGCCCAGGATGTCGTTGTTCCAGACCCCGATGAGGCCCAGGATCACCGGCAGGTTCTCCGCCAGATCGGCGCCGGCGAAGTGCTCGTCCATGGCCCGGGCGCCGGCCAGCAGCTCCTCGAAGGC
This sequence comes from Thiohalospira sp., assembly GCA_046546335.1. Taxonomy (GTDB): domain Bacteria; phylum Pseudomonadota; class Gammaproteobacteria; order Thiohalospirales; family Thiohalospiraceae; genus Thiohalospira. The sequence continues at coordinate 1,592 of JBKGYA010000247.1, forward strand.
CTCCGCCCCCAGGTAGAGGGCGATGGGCAGGCCGATGGCCGACCAGAGGGAGTAGCGGCCCCCGACCCAGTCGCGGAAGGCGAGGACGTTCTCGGCGTCGATGCCGAATTCGGTGGCGGCGGCGGTGTTGGCACTCACGGCGACGAAGTGGCGCCGCACCACCTCGGCCCCGTCGGCCTCCGGCAGCTGCCCCAGCAGCCACTCCCGGGCCGAGCGGGCGTTGGTCAGCGTCTCCTGGGTCCCGAAGGACTTGGAGGCGACGATGAACAGCGTCTCCGCCGGCTCCACCGCCGCCAGGATGCGCTCCAGGTGGCGGCCGTCGACGTTGGAGAGGAAGTGGACCTGCATGCCCGGCTGCGCCCGATCCGCCAGGGCGCGGCAGACCATGGCCGGCCCCAGGTCGGAGCCGCCGATACCGATGTTCACCACGTGGCGGATGGGCCGGCCGGTGGCGCCGGTCCACTCGCCGCCGTGGATGGCGGCGGCCATCTCCGCCATGCGTCGCCGGGTCGCCATCACCTCGGGGACGACATCCTCGCCCCCCACCCGGACGGAACTCCCCGGCGCGGCGCGCAGGGCGGTGTGCAGCGCCGGGCGGCCCTCGGTGGCGTTGACCCGTTCCCCGTCCAGCAGCCGCCGGATGGCGCCGGGGAGGTCGGCCTCCCGGGCCAGGGCCAGGAGGTGGTCCAGCGTCGCCTCGGTGACCGGCTGCTTGGACCAGTCCACCAGCAGGGCGTCGGCGAAGGTGCGGTGGTGGCGGCGGAAGCGGTCGGGGTCCGCCTCGAACAGCTCCCGGAGGTGGACCCCCTCCCACTCGCGCCCGTGGGCCTGCAGCGCCGACCAGCCAGCCCGCTCCGAGAGTCGCGCCATGTCCCTTCCTCCTGTACCACCGAAACCGTCGATGCCCGCCGCACCCCGTCGGGGC
>JBKGYA010000248.1:0-2508 GCA_046546335.1 Thiohalospira sp.
GCGGCTGGAGGCCATCGCTGCCGAGGAGGCGGAGCTGGCGCGGGTAGCCGACTTCCTCGCCGGCCTGGGGGAGGCGGATCTTCCCATGACCGCCCTAGCCCGGGAGGGGGAGGCGGTGGACAGCGCCGTCTTCCTCCTGCCGTCCTCCCTGGAAGCGGGCATGGCGCAGCTGCCGCCCGGGGTGATGACCCGCCGCGTCCCGGGGGAGACGGGCACCTACCTCCTCGCCGTGGGTCCCGCCGAGGAGGTGGCCGAGCTCCGGCGCTACATCACCCGGGAGCGCGGCCAGCGCCTGCGCTTCCCCGAGGCCCCCGGGGAGACGCCGGCCGAGGCGCGCCAGGCAGTGGCCGAACGGCGGCGGAGGCTGGCCGGCGAGGCCGATGACCTGCGCCGCCGCCTGGAGCGGCTGGCGCAGTGGCACGGCCTGGCCGGGGCCCTGGGAGAGATCGAGCGGCTGCTCTGGTTCATCCGGACGGTGGATGCCGTGCCGGTCTCCGAGAACTTCGCCTGGCTCACCGGCTGGACCAGCGAGGACACCGGCGACCTCCAGGGCGCCCTGGCCGAGTGCGGCGTGGAAGGGGTGATCCGGCTCACCGACCCGCCCCCCGGTGCCCGGCCGCCGCAGGTCTTCCACAACCCCGCCTGGGCACGGCCGTTCGAGATCTTCGCCCGCCTGCTGGGGACGCCGGACCGCAACGAGGCCGATCCCAGCCCCCTGCTGGCGGTCCTGGTGCCGCTGCTGTTCGGCTACATGTTCGGCGATGTGGGCCAGGGCGCGGTGCTGGCCGCCCTGGGGCTGGGCCTGCGCGGGCGCTATCCGGCCGCCGGGATCCTCATCCCGGCCGGCGTGGCCTCCATGGCCTTCGGCACCCTCTACGGCAGCCTCTTCGCCCTGGAGATCCTGCCGCCCCTGTGGCTGCGCCCCATGGATGAGCCGCTGACCATCCTGCTGGTGCCGCTGGTGGGCGGGATCGTCGTCCTCCTCCTGGGGCTGCTGCTCAATGGTGTGGAGGCCCTCTGGGCCGGGCGCATCGGCCTCTGGTGGCGCCAGGAGGCCGGCGTCCTGGTGGGCTATCTCGGGCTGATGGTCGGTCTGCTCCACCCGGCCGGTTTTCTCGTGGCGGCGCTCGGCCTGCTGTGGTACCTCTGGGGGGCGTGGGCCCGGGGCGGCGAGGCGCGGCTGGCGACCCTGGGTGCCGACGCCGGCCGATTGCTGGAAAGCGCCTTCCAGCTGGTGATCAATACGCTCTCCTTCGCCCGCGTGGGCGCCTTCGCGCTGGCCCACTCGGGCCTGGCGCTGGCGGTGGAGTCCCTGGCCCACGGCGTCGGGCTCATCGGCGCGGCGGTGATCCTGGTGGTGGGGAATGTCGTCATCCTCGCCCTGGAGGGGCTGGTGGTCTCCATCCAGATCACGCGATTGATGCTGTTCGAATTCTTCGTTCGCTTCCTCCACGGCGGTGGCCGGCCCTTCCGGCCCCTGGCCGCGCCGCACGCCGCAGAGCGGGGCGACCCAACCAAGACCGACCCGACAAGGAGCTCCCCATGACCCAGGTACAACGACGCGCGGCGGGCTTTACCATCCTGGCCCTGCTGGCCGCCCTGGCCGGCACCGTCCTGGTCCTGACCACCCCCGATGCGCTGGCCGCGGCGGCCGGGGCCGAGAACGGCGTGGACCCGGGGGTCCGGCAGTGGGGCTACATCGCCGCCGCCCTGGCCACCGGGCTGTCCTCCCTGGCCGCCGGCTACGCCGTGGCGGCGGTGGGGTCGGCGGCGGTGGGTGCCATCGCCGAGAACCCCGACCTGCTGGGCCGGCTGCTGGTCTTCGTGGGGCTGGCCGAGGGCATCGCCATCTACGGCCTCATCGTCTCCATCCTCATCCTCAACCAGCTGGGGTAGGCCTTGGCGGCGCGGAACTGGTCCAGCGACCTGGGGGCCCGGCCCCCGGCCTACCTGGGGGACGAGACCACCGCCGCCGGCTTCCGGCTGGCGGGGCTGGAGGTCCACGCCCCGGAGCCGGACCAGCTCCTGCCCACCTTCCGGGAGCTACTGGAGAGCACGGACCTCCTGCTGCTGGGCGTCAATGCGGCGCGCGGCCTGCCAGCGGCGGAGGTGAATGCGGCGGTGGCCTCGGGCCGGCCGCTGGTGGTGGTGGTGCCGGACGTGCACGGCGCCACCCCCATGCGTGATCTCCGGGAGCGGCTCCACCGCGAACTGGGAGTGGATCTTTGAGTGAGAAGACGGGGAGCGTGACCACCGGCAACGATACCGAAGGGGCGACGGCCGAGGGCCAGCAGCCCGCCTCCATCCTGGAGGCCCAGGCGCAGTCCCTGCTGCAGCGGCTGTCCGAACATCGCGCCGCCCGCTGCGCCGAGATCCGGCGCCAGGCGGCGGAGGAGGCCGGGGCGATCCTCCGGGAGGCCTTCGCCGACGCCCGTCGCCGCATGGGCGAGGCGGTGGCCACCGAGCGCGCCCGCGCCCGGCGCCAGGAGGCGGCCTGTCGCGCCCGGG